>DNPN01000111.1:17851-46712 GCA_003501385.1 Rhizobium sp.
AAAAGTGGAATCCGGTTTTCCCGAAAAGACAAACTCAAACAAAGAAGTCTAGTCTCTGTCTGGTTCAATCTGAACCTGACAGAGACTAAAGGCGTGTTACGCACCCCGCGCACATGGCTTTAGAATGCGCACCAAAGCATTGATGTTATTTGCAAATTTTGCGTGATTAGATGCTTGGCACAAGGCCAAGCATGACGTCAAGAGTGAGCGCGAAGGTTTTGCACTCCCGCAAGCCACCTCGCATCATCAAATACAATTGAAAACGCCGGGCGCATCATCACCCCCGGCGTCTTTACATCTTACGAGAAGTCCAGAGCGCGGTCGCCGTCTTCGTCTTTGATGCGGGTTGGCAAACCGATATGGTTGAGAATGTTGAGGAACGGCCGTGGTGGCAGTTCTTCCACATTCGCCATTTTCTTCACATCCCACTCGCCCGTTGCCACCAGCATAGCAGCAGCCACAGGCGGAACGCCTGCGGTGTAGGAAATGCCCTGAGAACCCACTTCGTTATAGGCTTCCTTGTGGTCAGCCACGTTGTAGATGAAGACGGTCTTTTCCTTGCCGTCCTTCAGACCCTTGACGTAGTCACCAATGCAGGTCTTGCCTTCATAGTTTGGTGCCAGCGACGATGGATCAGGCAGGCAAGCCTTGACCACCTTCAGCGGCACAACTTCAGAGCCATCAGCCAGCTTCACGGGCTGTTCCGAGAGAAGACCAATGCTCTTCAAAACGGTGAAGACGTTGATGTAATGATCGCCAAAGCCCATCCAGAAGCGCACGTCGGCACCGTCCATGTTCTTGGACAGTGAATGCACTTCATCATGGCCGCAGAGATAAGCGCGACGGGTGCCAACCACCGGCAGGTCGTAATCCTTGCCGATTTCGAACATCTTGTTGACCTGCCATTCGCCCTTCTGCCACGAATAAACAACGCCCGTGAATTCGCGGAAGTTGATTTCAGGGTCAAAGTTGGTGGCAAAATACTTGCCATGGCTGCCAGCGTTGATGTCAACGATGTCAACATCCGTGACCTTATCCAGATACTCGTCCTTGGCGAGGCGCGCATAGGCGTTGACCACGCCCGGATCGAAGCCAGCGCCGAGAATGGCGGTAATGCCCTTCTCTTCGCATTCTGCGGCCCGCTTCCACTCATAGTTACCGTACCATGGTGGGGTTTCGCAGATCTTGTTTGGCTCTTCGTGGATGGCGGTGTCGATGTAAGCAACGCCGGTATCCATGCAGGCGCGTAAGACCGACATGTTGAGGAAGGCCGTGCCAACGTTGATAACGATCTGCGAGCCAGTCTTTTCAATCAAAGCCTTGGTGGCTTCGATGTCGAGCGCGTCCAGCGCGTAGCCTTCAAGCACACCCGGCTGTTTCAGCGCCTTCTTTTCATGCACGCTGGCAATGATAGTGTCACACTTGGCCTTGGTGCGCGACGCAATATTGATGTCGCCGAGGACATCATTATTCTGTGCGCATTTATGGGCAACAACCTGGGCGACGCCGCCCGCGCCAATGATGAGAACATTCTTCTTCATAATGCCTGCTGATCTCCTTGCTTTAAACCTGGGTCAGAACCTTAAGAAAGGTTCTGTTCAAAATCGGAATAGTCGAATTCACGAACGGTGCGGATGCTGCCATCCAATTCCTTGATGGCAATGCTGGGCATTTTCACGCCATTGAACCAGTTTTTCTTCACCATCGTATAGCCCGCAGCATCCTGAACGGAAATGCGATCGCCCACTTTCAACGGCTCTGGAAACTGAAACTCACCAAACACATCGCCTGCCAGACAGGATTTACCACAAATCATATAGGAATGCGGCCCCTGATTGGGCGCAATCTTGGCCTTTTCGCGGTAGATCAGCAGGTCCAGCATATGGGCTTCAATCGAGCTATCAACAATGGCCAGATCCTTGCCATTGTACAGCGTGTCCAGCACCGTCACTTCCAGCGTTGTGCTCTTGGTGATCGAGGCCTCACCCGGCTCCAGATAGACCTGCACGCCATACTCACCAGAGATTTTTTTCAACCGCTCGGCAAAGCGCTCAATCGGATAGTTTTCACCTGTAAAATGAATACCGCCGCCAAGGCTGACCCATTCGGCGCGCTTCAAAAGCGCACCAAAACGGCTTTCAATTTCGCCCAGCATTTTATCAAACAGGTCGAAATCGCTGTTTTCGCAATTGTTGTGGATCATGAACCCGCTGATGCGGTCCATCACCGGCTCCACCTTGCGCATATCCCATTCGCCAAGACGGCTGAAAGGGCGGGCCGGATCGGCCAGATCAAAACTGGAAGAGCTGACCTGCGGGTTCAGCCGCAAACCACGAGTGATGTTCGACGCCTTGTCAGCAAAGCGTTCCAACTGGCCGATGGAATTGAAAATGATCTTGTCGGCGTGAGTGACAACCTCATCGATCTCATTATCGCCATAGGCCACGCTGTAGGCGTGAGTCTCTTTGCCGAATTTTTCGCGGCCAAGGCGCACTTCGTAGAGCGAGGATGACGTGGTGCCATCCATATACTCGCGCATCAGATCAAAAACCGACCATGTCGCAAAGCATTTCAGCGCCAGCAGTGCCTTGGCACCGGACTTTTCGCGCAAAATTGCAATCTTCTCCATGTTCTGGAGCAGCTTGCTTTTATCGATCAGATAAAATGGGGTCTGGATCACGTATGCCACGCCTTTTCAAGGAAAAACACCGAGGGATACGCCTCCTAGGAAATTTACCCCCCCAACGCAACCCTGACAGCCCTTTTCGGTTAAAATTGCTACAGCTTTATGATGATCAGCAAACTGCGTGAGCCAAAACAAATTCACAACCCCACGACTGCCACTCATAAATTGCCTTGCACGAGCATCATTTATGTATACATTTTTCTGCGGAGGAGACGTTAAGCCAAACATTCGAAACCGGAGTATTGCACTGCAATGTTATTTTTTGCGTCGCAATAAGCATTTTCGGTTTTTCCATCACTGAAGTGTCTTGAGGAGGAGTACACATGAAAGTGTTGAAACATACATTACTATTGGGCGCACTGATTGGCTCACTGGCATCTGCATTGTTAAGCACAGCATCTTTTGCTGCCGACACGGTTAAAATTGGCCTGATTGTGCCCATGACCGGACCATCTGCCTCGACAGGCCGACAGGTTGATGCTGGCGTGCGTGCCTATCAGGCACTGCACGGCACCACGGTTGCTGGCAAAAAGGTGGAGGTTGTACTGCGTGATGATGCTGGCTCTGCCGACCAAACACGCCGCATCGCGCAGGAACTGGTGGTGAATGATCGCGTGAGTATGTTGGCTGGTTTTGGCCTGACGCCATTGGCGCTGTCTGTCGCACCTGTTTTGACGCAAGCCAAGGTGCCTGCTATCATTACCTCAGCCACCACCTCTGCCATTATGCCGAAGTCGGAATATTACGTGCGCACAAGTGCCGCAGGGTCGCAATCGGCCGGCCCCATTGCCACATGGGCCGCCAAAAACGGCTTAAAGAAAATCGTCACGCTGGTGTCTGATTATGGCCCCGGCATCGACATCGAAAAGGGCTTTACGGATCAGTTTAAAAAGGACGGCGGCGAGATTATCGAATCCGTTCGAGTGCCGTTGCAAAACCCGGATTTCGCACCTTTCTTACAGCGCGTACGCGATGCCAAACCTGATGCAGTGTTTGTGTTTGTACCATCCGGCTATGGCTCAATCTTCATGAAGCAGTTTGTTGAGCGTGGCTTGCGCGAGGCGGGCATCAAGCTGATTGGCACAGGCGATGTGACCGATGACGATCTGATCAACGGCATGGGGGCACCAGCCCTTGGTGTGATCACCTCGCACTTCTACTCCGCCAACCACGACAGCCCGGAAAACAAGGCTTTTGTTGCCGAAGTTGCCAAGCAAAACAACGGCATGCGGGCCAATTTCATGGCGGTGGGTGCCTATGATGCCATGCACTTGGCCTATGCCGCGCTGGAAAAAACCGGCGGCGATACCAATGGCCCCAAATTGCTTGAGGCCATGAAGGGTATGAGTTGGGTCAGCCCACGCGGACCAATGACCATTGATGCCAAAACCCGCGATGTGGTGCAGGATGTTTACATCCGCGAGGTGAAGGATGTGGGCGGGCAGCTCTATAATGTCGAGTTTGCCAGCTTCCCCAAGGTGCGGGACCCGAATACGCCTGCACAATAAGTTAGAATTTGGCTTGGTGGCGTCGGAGCGTCTCCGACGCCGGGAGGAATCATGCTGACAATTCTTGTTGATGGCATTGCCTATGGCATGCTGCTGTTTGTTTTGGCCTGCGGCCTATCCGTGACATTGGGGTTGATGAACTTCATCAACCTCGCCCACGGTGCCTTTGCCATGGCGGGCGGCTATGTGACGGTGATTATGATGAACCGTCTTGGTCTGTCGTTTTATCTCTGCCTGCCTGCCGCGTTTCTGCTCACCGCCTGCCTTGGCATGGTTTTGGAAGTGCTACTCTATCGCAGGCTTTATCATGCCCCCCATCTGGATCAGGTGTTGTTTTCCATTGGCCTTGTGTTCATGGCGATTGCCGGGGTGGATTATGTGATGGGCGGCCAACAGCAGCTGATCAATCTGCCCACCGCACTGAATGGCCGGTTCAGCGCTTTCGGTGTTGAGGTGGGGCGCTATCGGCTGTTCATCATCGTGATTTGCCTTGTGATCACAGTGGGTTTGCAGAGCATCTTGACCAAAACCCGCATCGGCAGCCAGCTCCGCGCCGCCGTTGATGATGGCCGTGTGGCACGGGGGCTTGGCATCAATGTTTCACTGATTTTCATCTCCACCTTTGCGCTTGGCTCCGGCCTTGCGGGCTTGGGCGGCGCGCTTAGTGTGGACCTTCTGGGGCTGGATCCGAATTTTCCGCTGAAATACCTGATTTATTTCATGATTGTGGTGGCCATTGGTGGCACATCCTCCATCACCGGACCGTTCATTGCCGCCATTGTGCTGGGCATCGCCGATGTGGCGGGCAAATATTACATTCCGCAATTCGGAGCCTTTATCATCTATGCCGTGATGATCCTCTTCCTGATCCTTCGTCCCAACGGGATTTTTGCGCGGGAGAGCCATTGATGACCCATCCGTCTCCAATTGCCGCCAAAGCGGCACTGATTTTAAAGCGAAAAGCCCGCTGGCCCGTTCTAGAAATTGGCTTTTGGCTGGTGGCTTTTGGTGCCGCCTATCTCTTGCCCGGGCAATTGCTATTACTGACCGAGATTGCCATTCTGGCGCTGTTTGCCCTGTCGCTGGATTTGATCGTTGGTTATGCGGGCATTCTTTCCCTTGGCCATGCCGCGTTTTTTGGCCTTGGAGCCTATGCGGCAGGGCTGTTTTCGCTGCACTATTCCGCCGATCCGGTTCTGGGCCTTCTGGTGGCCGCGTGCACCAGCGGCTTGCTGGGCCTTTCCTCCAGTTTTCTGGTGCTGCGTGGCTCCGACCTCACCCGGTTGATGACCACCTTTGGCGTCAGCATGCTGCTGGCAGAAGCTGCCAATCAGGCCGCATGGCTCACGGGTGGCGCAGATGGCCTGAGCGGCATCAGCATGACGCCGGTTCTTGGCCTGTTTGAGTTCGATCTGTTTGGGCAGATTGGCTATCTCTATTGCCTCACCGTGCTGTTTGTTTTGACCATGGTGGCGCGGCGGCTGGTGCATTCGCCGTTTGGCTTGTCTCTGAAAGCCATCAAGCGCAATCCGCGTCGGGCCGAAATGCTGGGCATTTCCACCAATCGGCTGCGTGTTGTGGTTTACACCCTTTCTGCCGTCTATGCTGGCATTGCCGGGGCCTTGCTGGCCCAAACCACCAGCTTTGTCTCGCCTGATGTGCTGGCCTTCCATCGCTCGGCAGACGTGCTGCTGGTGGTGGTGATTGGCGGCATTGGCTATCTCTATGGTGGCATGGTGGGGGCCATGGTGTTTTCAATTTTGCGGGCATGGCTCTCGGTGATCACACCGCAATATTGGATGTTCTGGGTCGGGCTTATTCTGGTGGCCTTGGTGCTGATTGGCCGCGAACGCATCAGCCCGGCCCATTTCGTTGCATGGGTGCGTGCCCGCGTGACCGGAACCGTGAAGGAGACGCGATGACACCCGCTCTTGAAACACGCGATCTGACCAAGCAATTCGGGGCTTTTACCGTGACCAATCATGTGTCACTCAGCTTGCCCAAAGGTGCGCGTCATGCCCTGATTGGCCCCAATGGCGCGGGCAAAACCACGCTGATCAATCTGCTAACGGGCGCACTCACACCCAGTAGTGGCCAGATCCTGCTGGCAGGTGAAGACATTACAAACACCTCGATTCATGGGCGGGTCCAGCGCGGCATGGCCCGAACATTTCAAATTAACCAGCTTTTTGCCGATTTGACCCCGCTCGACTCCGTGCTGATTGCGCTCAACCAGCGCCGGGGCAATACTGGCCATTTCTGGCGCTCGCTGGCATCGCACCGCGAAACATCCAATGAGGCGGCAAGCCTACTGGAACAGTTTCGCCTCACAGACGTGATGGATGAACCCAGCCAGCGCTTGCCCTATGGCAAACAACGATTGCTGGAAATCGCGCTGGCCATTGCCATGCAGCCCAAGGTGCTATTGCTGGATGAACCGGCAGCCGGTGTGCCGGAAGATGAGCGCCATGAAGTGCTCGGCATTGTGCGCAATCTGCCCGATGATGTGACCATTGTGCTGATTGAGCACGATATGGAACTGGTGTTTTCCTTTGCCGATCAGATTTCCGTTCTGGCCGCAGGCCAATTGGTGGCGCAAGGCAGTGTGGCCGAGATTTCCAAAGACCCGCATGTCAAAGCCATCTATCTGGGAGCCGACGCCGCATGAGTGATTTGCTGACCATCAAACGATTGGTTGCTGGCTATGGCGAGGCCCATGCCCTGCATGGTATCAGCCTGAAGCTGGAGCGCGGGCATTCACTGGCCCTTCTGGGCAGAAACGGCACAGGTAAAACCACCCTGCTCAACAGCATTATCGGCGTGACCACCCACCACGGCGGCACCATTGCCTTCAACAGCCAGGACATCACCAAGCTAAAGCCCGAACAACGCGCCATCTCCGGCATTGGCTGGGTGCCGCAGGAGCGCAATATTTTTGCATCCCTCACCGTTGAGGAAAACCTCACCGCCCCTGCCCGTCCCGGCCCTTGGAATTTGCAGCGCGTGTATGAGATGTTTCCGCGCCTGAAAGAGCGCAGGCGCAATCAGGGCAATCAACTTTCAGGCGGTGAGCAGCAAATGCTGGCCATTGGCCGGGCCTTGATGCTCAATCCAGCACTTCTGCTGCTGGATGAACCGCTGGAAGGATTGGCACCGATCATTGTTGATGAATTGCTGCAAGCGCTGGATAATATTGTGAAGAAGGAAGGGCTTTCGACCATTATTGTCGAGCAGAAAGCGAAAAAAATTCTGCCGCTCACGGATGATGCCATTGTGCTGGATCGCGGCATGGTTGTTTACAGCAACACCTCCGCCGCCCTTTTGGCCGCGCCGGAGACGTTGACCGAACTGTTGAGCGCAACACAGCAGCAGCACTGACAAAATCACATTCACAATAAAAAAAATCCCCCTGTGCGTCACCACACAGGGGGATTTTCCTCGTATGCTATTTAGAGCGCACGCTTTGTGCGCCAGCTTTCGGCATAGTTTTCGCGAGCTTCTGCGGCATAAGGCGTGGCAGCCACGCGCACGCGGATTTGGGTCTGCTTGTGTGGCTCAACCGAGGTCTTGCCCGATCCGCCATTTGGCTCGCCCCAGACAAGCGTTAGAATATCGCCTTCCTGCACATCCAGATCGACAACGCCGAGCGACAGCATGCAACGCTCGTTGTAGCTATAGCCGTTGAACATCGACATGCCCACCTGCTTGCCATCGCGCAAGATCAGATCAGCGCTGGACGAGGCATAGTTTGGTTGTGGGAAATCGATCCACTTGTAGTTTTCACCGCCCGGATCAAAGGCCGAGGCAATCACCCGCACCACGTCTTCGGCGTTCCACTCGAACGTCACCTTCTTGCGCTTCACATTGTCCTTGATTTTTTCAAGGGCAGCGCGACCGACAAAATCGTGGTCGAACTTGATGTATACACCATAGCCCAACTCATAGGGATTGACGTAATAATCCTCGATATTGCTGGAGACTAAGCTTCCACCAATTGAGCCAACCGCTTCATAGGCATCGGCTGGCAGCCAATCGCGGTAGCCCTGCAATTCCTCGCCGGTGTAAATGCCGGGCAGCGGCGATGGAATCCAACCAGATTCCAGCGTGTTGGTGGAATACGCACGGCTGCCAACCGGATGCAGATCAACGCCGACATCAATGGCCGCCTGAATAATGGTGTCGCGGATATAGTCCTTATCTTCATAGGGACCCCAGATTTCCAGACCCGGCGCACCGGCCATGCCGTGGCGCAACGCCTGTACTTTCTTATTGCCCACGTTAATCCAGTCCACATGGAAGAACTTGATGTCCGGCACCGGACCACCATTGATTTTCTCGAAAATCTTTGGCGCATCCGGCCCCTGAATTTGGAAACGGTAGTGAACGCGTGTCACCAACTTGCCTTCCGGGCGCGATGGTGAGCGCGGGTCATGGGTCAGCTTGACGTTATATTTGCCCAAAGAGCCGTTATATTTCAGCCAATTGGCCGTTGGCGCACGACCAACCAGAACGAACTTGTCTTCCCGCTCGCGGAAAATGATCATGTCGCCAATCACATGGCCCGCAGGCGTCACCGGCACATAATGCTTGGCGCGATTGGTGCCGAAATTGGCAAAACTGTTGATGGCAAGGCTTTGCAGGAATTCGGCCGCATCCGGCCCTTCAACAATCAACTCATCCATATGATGCGACTGATCAAACAGCACAGCGGAATTGCGCCATGCGGCCTGTTCAGAGCGCCAATTGGTAAATTCGGATGCCACTACGGGATAGACATAGATCCCGGTCTTGGAATTGCGCAACATGTCAACAGTATTGCCAGCCTTGGCAATAGCGCTGGTAAGGTTCGCCTTGGTCATTGAATTTCCTCCCTTGAAAATCTCGACGGCGCTTGAAAAACTGACTTCAGCATGGCGCACCACTCTCCCTGCGCTCGCTGTATGTATACATGAAATGCCCATTCATTTTCGTTTTGCAAGCCAAAACTTCGAATGCGCCATCACTTTTTTCAAATCAAAGCCCAGAAATCTAGTAAATTCAGGGGTTATTCCTGAATCAGAGCCAGCGCTTTGACCTTGTCCAACAAGCTCGGATCTTCATGCAATATGTATTCAAGATTATGCCGCGCCGTGCGGGCATGCTCACGCGCAATGGCCTCAGCGCGGCTACCTTCGCGCAACTCAATGGCGCGTACCATGGCCCTGTGCTGCTCCTGCGCGGTCCACAGAGAGCGGCGAAACACCGTGACATCCATGCGCCCAGGCAAAAAGGCAGATGGGGAAGCAAATGGCAAAGCACTGACCCGCTCAACTTCACGTCGCACAATATCACTTCCAGAAAGCGCCGCCATTTGCTGATGAAACAGCTGATTGAGATCGGAATAACTATCAAAATCAACATCATCAAACTGCGCTCCAAAACAGCCATCCAGCTGCTCAAGCGTCTGCTTGATGGCTGCAAGGGCCGTAGGCTGCACCCCACGCTCCGCAGCCAGCCGCGCTGCCATGCCTTCGACAACACCACGAACCTCAATAGAATCAATTACATCACGAATGCGAAACCGGCGTACGATAAAGCCGCCATTGGGTAACCGGTCGAGAAGCCCCTCTTCCACCAGCCGCGACATGGCTTCGCGCACAGGCGTGCGCGAAATTTGCAGCAATTCCGCCAGCGGCACCTCAAACAGCCGCATGCCGCCTTGCAATTCGCCGCTGAGAATTTTCTCCCGCAGCTCAATCACTGCCCGGCGCCCATGGGTTGCGGCTTCTGTTTGCTTCATTCAATTCCCCTATAAAACCGCAGGCATGACGCAGCTCAAAGCGCGACCGGCGTTTTAAGGCAGCCCCAGCCCTATTCTGATACTATACTTGTGTCGTCCCACATCTCAACATAAGCAGATTGGATAGGGCATTACCGCCAATCGCCTCAAGCAGACGATATACGCCACGCAATCCGATTGAAAATGCCAGAAACCACGCCTTGCAGCAAGAGATGGATACACGCCGAAGGCCCCAAGAGACAAAATCCAATGAAAAATCCTGAATTTCGGGTATTTTGATTTTTACCGTTGTTGGATCGCCGTTAAATGTATACATTCAAGCTTGGAGGACGGGAGGATATGATGGAAAAGCCAATTTTCTCGCAAGAGCCACGGCAGGACAATGACAGTGCCGGACATGAAAGCCTGATCTCCGGCTGGTCCATTGAGGTCATGCCGCGCACGGCAGCCAAGATTGATGATTTTCGCACTCTTTTGCCAGCGGGTACGCGGATTTACCTTGCCCATATCGATGGAACCCCGTTGGACGATATGGTGGCCACGGCAAAGCGGCTGCATGCGGAGGGTTTCCCGGTCATGCCGCATATTCCCGCCCGCAGCATTACCAGCCGGGATGCGCTGGAAGACCTTCTCAACCGCTACCGGAGCGATGCCGATGTGCATCAGGCGCTGCTGCTGGCGGGTGGCATTGCCAAACCAAATGGTCGTTTAAGCAGTTCCATCGAGATGATTGAAACCGGCCTGTTTGACCGCATGGGCTTTACCAACCTGCACATTGCCGGCCACCCGGAGGGCAATAAGGATATCGACAAGGACGGCTCCACCACCGAGGTGGATAAGGCCTTGTTGTGGAAATGCGATTTCGCCAGTCGCACCGATGCGAAAGTAGCCATTACCACCCAATTTGCCTTTGATGCCACATGCATCATTGATTGGGCGGAACGGATTGAAGGCCTTGGCGTGACCCTGCCGATCCATGTGGGCATTGCCGGTCCGGCAAAGCTTCAGACCTTAATCAAATATGCCATTTCCTGCGGCGTTGGCCCATCGCTGAAAGTGCTGCAAAAACGCGCCCTTGATCTTCGAAAACTGCTGATGCCCTATGAGCCGACCGATATTGTCGGTCAGTTGGTGGCCTATAAGGCCAAGAACCCCAACAGCATTATCAGCAAACTGCATATGTTTCCTCTGGGCGGAATAGCGCCTGCCAGCGGCTGGATTGGCCAATATTCAAACTAGAGTTTGTCAGGGAAAAGTGGAATCCGGTTTTCCCTGACAGACTCTAACACCATCTTGCGGCGTCAGTTCACCTTAGGTTCGGTGGTCTTGCCACCGGCTGAGGCAACAATCATTGCCACAAGAAACACAGAGACAATGAAAATAGCCCCAGACATTGCATAGATGGTGGGAGAGGCACCGCCATTCATCTTACCAAACAGCACCACAGGCAAGGTATTCTGGCGGCCAGCGAGGTAAAAAGCGCGGGTAAACTCATTGAGTGACAGCAGACACGAAAAGATAAAAGCGCTAATCAGGCCCGGGCGGATCAGGGGTAGGGTCACATCGCGAAACTGTCGCCATTTGCTGGCTCCCAGATCGGCTGCTGCCATCAGGTAGCTTGGGCGAACAGCCGAAAAACTGGTGAGGATCACGATAAATGCAAAGGGCATGGCCCAAAGTAAATGCCCCGCAATGATTGTCATACTGGATGGTTTAACGCCCAAGCGGCTGAACACGGTGGACAGCGCCAGACCTTGGATGACGCCGGGCACGAACATCGGCAGGATCACGCCCATGAACCACGTGGCACGACCTCGGTGCAACTCGAAATAAGCAAGAGCCGCCAACAGCGATAAACCTGTCGCCAGCAATGCCGTCCAAAGCGCAACCACAGCAGATTGCTCTAGGGCCAAAATCAAAGCGCGTTCAGCGGGCAATGCCGCATACCATTTCACCGTGATGTCAGCGAGGCTAGGAAGCCCCGGCTGCAGTGCCGGATTGAAGGACACACCTAAAAGATAGAGTGGTGGCGCGTAGATCACCAGCAACCCAACAATGGTGATCCCCCAGATCAGCAGCCGATTTGCAAACCCTTCTGCCATTGTCATGCCGATTGATCCTCAAACAAGGCTGCAAGGCCGAACAGCTTGTTGCCGATGACCACAAGACCAAAGACGATCACCAACACGACGGTCGATATGGCAAAAGCCAAGGGGTAGTTGGCGACGCGCATCACATCGTTGATCATCACCGTGACCACCGAGGCTCCGGGACCGCCCAGCATTTGCACCTCGGCAGATGAGCCAGCCACCATCACGAAGACAAAGAGAAATCCGGCAAACAGGCCTGATCGGGTCAGCGGCAAGAGAATGGTGATCACGATCCGCCAAAATCCCGCACCAAGATCTTGCGCGGCCGCCAAAACGGTGTGGTCAACCCGGCGCATGGCAAGCAACAGTGGAAAGGTTGCAAAGGGCAGATAGGAGGCCACAAGGCCAACAATCACAGCAAAATTGCTAAACAACAGCCAGTCAATCGGCGCATCCGTCAGTCCGACAGTTTGCAGCCATGTATTGATGACACCTGTACGCCCCAGCACCAATCGCCACGAGAACGAACGGATCAGATAGGAGGTAAAAAACGGAATGGTCATCAGCGCCAGCAACACCAGCCCAACGCGGCGGGTGGCGAGAAAATGCAAGGCATAGGCCGCCGGATAGGCCAAAAACAGGCAGATTATCGACGTCACCAAAGCTTTCGACAGCGTGGAGATGATCACCGTCCAGCGCCCGTCTTTCAGAATGCCAGCGTAGCCAGCAAAGCTTAAATCCGGCTTGATCCAGTAGCTTGAAGGGTCCCAGGACCAGAAGCTCCAGACAAGAACCACCATCAAAGGCAGAAGACCCAACACCATAATTGCCAAAAGCGGTGGCAATAAGAGTGTTATTCCCGCCCAGCGACCCTCAGTGTTCATGCCCTCTCCAGTTCAACGCTTCAATATAGAGCACCGTGCCGAAAATCGGAATCGATACGATGCTCTAAATTTTTGTTTTCGCATCGGATTCTTCCGAAAACCGGTTCCCACTTTTCGGTCCGCTACTGTAGCTCTTTTGTCGCGCGCACCATGACACGCGCGACAAAAGACGGAACCAATGGTGATGTCACGAAGCGCTTTAAGCGTTGCGCAGCTTCTGCCACCATTCTTCATAAAGCTGGAAATTATCCGGACGGGCATTTTGCCAAAAGACCTTGCCGCCAAACTTGGCTTTCACATGCTCACCCAAGGCTGCGACGGCATCGGGCTTGTATTCCGCCGGATGCGCCTTGGCATAGGCGACGTTGTTATCGGTGGGTACCAGATAACCGCGTGCCTGACCCAGTTCGCAGCCATAGAAGCCAGCCAGAAGACCATTGACGAACTGATGGGCGGCATCCACCACACCACGTTCACCGGCCCCCTTGAGAAGCACCATATTGTTGGCCCAGCCTTCGTAGCCTTCCACCGGGGCGGCGTATTCAACCTTGAGCCCGCGCTTGCGTCCCTCATAGACAATCGGCTCCCAGCCGGTCATCGCATCCACTTCCTCGTTGGCAACCAGCTGAACGCCCTGCTCCCAGCCGTTCCAGAAGGTTCTGAACTGACCATCCTTCTTGTGCTTGATCAGGAATTCCATCACCAGACCCAACTCGGATTCACTCAGGTTGCCCGGGTCTTTGATCGGCTTGTTTTCACTCTCTTTGAGATAAATAGCGGCAAAGATGGCGCTGTTGATCCAGGCGTCTTCCATGGCCACGCGGCCTTTCAGCTTGGGGTCAAAGATCACCCCGTAGCTATCCACCTTGCCCAGCTTGTCAGCGCGGTAGATGATGGAATCGGCGTTCACCACAGTGGGAATGCCATATTGCTTGCCATCATGCTTGAGATAGGGAATGTCGCGCGCCCATTGCCAAATGCTGTTGTAATTGGCGATCTTGCTCACGTCCCAAGGAATAATCACGCCCTGACGCGCCAGTTCCTTTTCGGCACCGCCTTGAAAACCGCCAATGTCGAAAAGATCGTTGGCGTTACCAGCCGCCAGACGCGCAATCACCGGACCAAGATCATTGCCGTTATCGGTAAATTCCGGCAAAATACCAACCTGCTTGGCAAAATCCGCCCATTTGGCCCCAATATCCAGCGTTGCGGTTCCCCAAAAAGCCACCGACTTGGCATCCGCTGCGAACGCGCGCGACGACAGCCCGAGACTGCCCGCCGCCGCCGCCAAACCACCAGCCCCCGCCAGTTTTAAAAGATCGCGCCGCTGTATGTTGCTGTGGCGGGAAGGAATACGTGTCTTCATTTTATTTCCCCTTTATGATTGTATTCACGCTTTATTATAAATCTAGGATTTCACCAGACCAAGGCATATTGAAATACAAGGCCCTGCCTCCTTAGCCTATCTGAGAGAACCTGCCGCCGTCAGCAATGCGGCATCAGGTTTTAGCTCGATCACAATTGTTTGCCCCACAGCGAGAACCGGCCCCTCGGCATCCAGCGCCATCACCAATGTCTGGCCATCTGCGAAGGCAAGTTTGACCTCGCGGTAAAGGCCTCGAAACGTGGTCTCAACAACTTGCAACGTCAGTTTCGCATTGTGACCCGTCGGTTGCTGACTGAGCATGATTTTGTCTGACCGAATTACCACAAGGCTTGTTGCGGCATCATGACGGCCCAAGGGCCGCACGGGCACAGGCTGACCACACACAATGGCCATCAGACCATCGCCCCGTTGCTCCAGCGCGTCAGGTCTCAACTGGTTATCAAGCCCGATAAACCGCGCCACAAAAGCGTTGGCAGGCGCTTGGAAAAACTGCTCAGGCCGATCAAGCTGCTCAATGCGGCCATGATGCATGATCGCCATGCGATCGGACAGGCTCAAGGCTTCATCCTGATTATGAGTGACAAGCACAAAGGTCGCACCCGTGCGTTTGTGCAGACGGCCAAATTCGTCGCGCATCTGTTGACGAAGGCGCTCGTCCAGCCCGGTCAAGGGCTCATCCAGCAACAGAATGCCCGGCTCCATCACCAGCGCGCGCGCCAAAGCCACACGCTGCCTTTGGCCTCCTGAGAGAAAATTGACGTTACGCGCACCAAAACCGCCGAGCTCCACCATGTCCAGCATGCTGTTGACCCGGCTGGCAATTTCGCCCCCCGATAATCCACGCAGCTTTAATCCATAGCCAATATTTTGCTCAACAGTCATATGGGGAAACAGGCCCAACCCCTGAAACACAGTGTTGACGGGGCGTTTATTGGCGGCCACCGCCACAACATTCTGTCCATCAAACAGGATCCGTCCCGAGCTCGGCGTGTCAAAGCCACCGATCAGTTTCAACAATGTGCTTTTGCCACTGCCAGAAGATCCTAGCAGCGTGAAAAACTCACCCGCCTTAATCTCCAAAGACAGCGCATCCACGGCCTTGGTCTGACCGTAGCTGCGTGTCACATCATCGATACCAATCGATATGGCCATGTCAGATCGCCTGCGCCTTCAGTTCATGAATCAGAAGAATGCCACTATCGGTAACAGTCACGCTCTGCCCGTCAAGAACCAGCGTTGTCGCTGTGGCTTCTTCCACCAACAAAGGTCCTTCAATGGCTTGATTGAGCGGCAGGCGGCTCCGGTCATACACCGGGCATGGCTGCCAACCGCGCTGGCGGCCAAAGTACACATTGCGCTCACCCGTTCGAGCACCGGCAACAGTCAAGCCTTGGCCTTTCAGCTTCGGCAGTGAAATGACAGCCCCCTTCAGCACTGCTTCCAGATGCAGGCCCGTCAACTCAATATCGGCGTCCGACAAACGGAAGGAATAGGCGCGCTCATGAACCTCATGAAACACCTGCCGAAAATCCTCAAGCGTGAGCCCATCAGCAAAGCCAGCATACACGCCGTGTTCCTGCCCTTTGTAGCGCGCCTCAATCTGATAATTGAAACGAATATCAGCGTCATCACCTGCCGAGAAATAGGCCGCAGCCTGTGCCTCCAGCACAACAAACCGGGCACGGGCCTGCAACAGGGCATCGTATTTAAGCTGCGCATACCAGGTTTCACGAAAATCGGTGCGCGGCTCTGCCGCCAACATGCCCCAGGCCGAAAATATGCCAGGATGCTGCGGCACGACGATGGCCTTCACCTGCAATTCGCGGCCAAGATGACTTGCCAACGCCGGACCAGCACCACCGCTGATCAACAACGATACATCGCGCGGATCATGACCGCGCTGCACCGTCACCAGTTTCAACGCATTGATCATGGAGGCATGGGCAATCTCGACGATGGCCTCGGCAGCATCTTCAATGGAGAGATTCAGCGGACCAGCAATGGACGCAATGGCGTCAGTGGCCTTTTGCCGATCCAGCAGCATGGTGCCACCGGCAAAACTCGCAGGATCGAAGATACCAAGGGTCAGAAGCGCATCCGACAAGGTCGGCTTTTCGCCGCCACGGCCATAGCAGGCCGGGCCAGGATTGGATCCGGCACTTTCCGGGCCAACCTGCAACGCACCGCGCGAATCAATCCAGGCGATGGAACCACCGCCGGCTCCAATTTCGACAATATCAACAACCGGCACCTGCACAGGATAACCCGGCTGAAGACGGCTGTGCTCCAGCTTGTATTCAGCGTTCAACGTCGGCCTGTTGTCGTGAATAAGCGAGCATTTCGCCGTTGTGCCACCAACGTCAAAGGAGAGGATTTCGCTTTCCCCAAGTTCTACGCCAATGCGCGCCGCACCGGCAACGCCGCCCGCAGGCCCGGATTCCACCAGGCTGAGCGGACTTTGTGTGGCCTGATCAAAGGACGAAATGCCGCCATTGGACTGCATGGCGTAGTAAGGACAGGCAAGATTGTGCCGTGCCAGCGAATCTTCCAACCGCTCGAAATAATGCTGGATGATCGGCTGAACATAGGCGTTCAATACCGTTGTATTTGTGCGCTCATACTCACGCCATTGCCGCGAGACCATGTGGCTGGGGCAGATCGTGGCAAATGGCAATGCGTCTGCTAGAATATCGGCGCAGATCGCTTCATGTTCGGGATTGGCATAGCTATGCAGAAAAAGGATAGCGACCGCATCGACATCTTCCGCTTCGCAGGCTTTGATGATCGGGCGAAGATCCGAGAGTTCCAGCGGTTGCAGCACTTGCCCGGAGGCATCAACCCGCTCACGTACTTCAAAGCGCAAATGCCGCGGAACGAAGGGTTCGGGGCTTTGGAATTGCAGGTTATAGAGGTCTGGACGGTTGCCGCGACCGATCTCCAGCACATCGCGAAAACCTGCCGTGGTAATCAGGGCGGTTTTTGCGCCCTTGCGCTCGGTAATCGCGTTGATCACGGTGGTGCCACCATGGGCAAAAAACGTGACATCGCGAATGCGCAAGCCATCATTCTTTTCGCTCATGTCGATGGCAGACAACACGCCCTCAGATTGGTCATGCAGCGTTGTGAGGCTCTTGGCTGTAAACACCTCGCCGGTACGATCATCGTAGCCCACGAGGTCTGTAAAAGTACCACCTACATCTGTTGCCAAACGGATCATTGCGCAATCCTTCCATTGTAACCATAAAGCTCGAAAGCAGCTTCTTCGCTCACAAATCCATTTCTAATGTCATCCGCCACCAAATGCGGCTCACGCTCTTTCGGATCACCCCAACCGCCACCGCCGCCCGTGACAATGCGTACGATGGAGCCCGCCAGCAGCGGGATATGGGCCGAGCGTGTGTGGTGATCCGTCAGCCCGTCAGGTGCCGCAACCTGCAAGCCGTTTGCGGTGCCTTGTTCACCGCCCAACATGCCCCACGGCATGGTCTTGGTGCGACCAAAGCTGCAATAGGCGGAGGTCTTGTCACACAACACCTGATATTCCCGAATGATGCCAAAACCACCGCGACGGCGACCTGCTCCAACGCCGCCTTCGATGTTGAAGCCATAGCGCTTCACCAACACTGGAAAGCGCGCTTCCATCACTTCCACCGAATAATTGTAGGTATCGCCATCGGTCAGCGCGATCAGCGCATTGGCACCGTCCTGATCACGACTGGCACCCCAACCACCATGCTGTGGCTCTATGTGAATAAAAGGTGCGCCGTGTTTGTCCTCGCCCGCAATGTAAACCACGCAAAGGCTAGAATAGGAGCCGGCCGAGAAGCGTTCCGGCACCAGCGGTGCCAGCGCTTTCCACACTAGCTCCGAAGCATGAACCGAGCCTTCGTAATACCATCCGGTTGGCGAGGGTTTCTCTGCCGTAAACACCGTTCCAGCCGGAGCCACCACCGTCAGCGGCCGAAACCAACCTTCGTTGGACGGGGCTTGCGGGCCAACAAGCGCTTTCAGAATTGTTCGCACCGCCGATTCCAACGCGCCACGCGCGCAATTGATTGGCCCCGGAACGGCGGGCGGGCAGCCAGTGAAATCTGCGGTGATCACATCACCTTCGATTGTCACCGCAACCTGAACCGAAATCGGCGCATCAGACACGCCATCGCCATCAATGATATCTTCAGCATGATACACGCCATCGGGCAGCGCCAAAATGGCCGCCCTGCTCAAGGTCTCGCTGGCATCCAGAAGACATTCGAAACTGGCTGAAACCGTGGAAGCGCCATATTTTTGCGCCATTTCCAGCACCCGCCTTGCCGCTACGCGCACGGTTGCGATCTGCGCCGTCAAATCGCCCATGGCCACATCCGGCATGCGCACATTTTCCACCAGAATATGCAGAACATCACTGGCCAGCACATCATTGCGAACGATCTTCACCCCCGGAAGACGCAGGCCCTCCTGAAAAACCGAAGTCGCATTGGGTGCAAGGCTGCCCGGCACGGATCCGCCGACATCGAGATAATGGGCAACGTTAATGGCATAGGCCAAAACCTGCCCATCAACGAAAATAGGCTTCACAATGGCAAAATCACACGCATGGGTGCCACCGGCATAAGGGTCGTTGGTCAGCAAAACATCGCCATCCGACAGATTGTCGGCAAAGCGTGCAATCAAGGATTTAACCTGTCGGCCAAAGGTGCCGGTAAACAGGGTAATGCCATTCATCTGCGCCACAAGCTCACCCTTGGCGGTCAACAAACCACAGGCAAAATCGAGCACTTCATAGATAACCGGGCTCATGCTGGTGCGCGCCATGACGATGCCCATCTCATCGACGGCAGCGATCAGTTTTCCCTCAATGATTTCCTGTGTCACAGGGTCGAAAGAGCGTCCGCCAGCCAGCATGATAGTCACATCCCAATTCAATCATTGGGCGTAGATTAACCCGGTCCCGCACCACAGCCAACCCTGCCATACGGGTAGTCTTCATCCATGCCCACCCTACCCATACGGGTAGGGCAGAGGATTCAGCAAAACAGGATATTGGCCAGAAGATAAAACTTAGACGGACGGTGACATGCTGCGATACCGCAGAATAACATCAAAAAATCAATAAATTAATTAGGGCAAAAGACCCGCGCTGCGCGCGGCTGTCACCGCTGCTGTGCGGGTAGTAACATTGAGCTTGGTAAAAATATTTCTGAGATGAAACTTGATGGTATTGTCGCTCAAAGCCAACTTTCGTCCGATTTCCTTATTGCTAAAGCCGGAACTTAAAAGTTGCAAAACGGCAAGTTCTCGTTCTGTTAATCCGTCCGGCGCACCAGATTGCGGCAAAGCGGGCGGCAGATCCCGAAGTAAGCGGCATGGCTCCAGCATGGCTTGCAGACGCTTTCTCAAGACGGGCGAAAAATCGCTTGAGGCCGCGCATTCCAGCAGGAGTGCAACAAGCGTTTCACCCTCAATCCAAACCGTTGAGCGATAGTCTTCGAGCGGATAATTCAACAGCAAATCAGAAAGGCGCGCGGACACCAAAGGCAAATTGCCCTCAGCCGCCAACAACCTGATCTCGACCAGTGCCAGTTCAACGGCTCGCACAACATGGGGCTTTCGACTTTGCTGGGCCAGCACCCCCTCAAAGGTGGCACGCGCACGCGCGAGATCGCCCGATACGAGATAGATACGCGTCCACAGCAAGCCAGGTATTGTTCCGCGCAAATGGGTGGCGAAATCATTATCCAGTGCAGAATGGATCATATCCTCACCGAAGCCATTGGCCTGCGCATAGCGAATGGCCTGTTCGATGTCCCCGCTCTCCGCCAGAAGGCAAGCGCGCTCGCCATCAATCAGCCGGATCAAGCGATCGAATCCTCGGCGTTTGGCAACCGGCCTGGTGCGATCCATCAGGGCATGGGTTGCCACGGGATCACCCGTTAGCAATGTCACAGTCTGTTGTCCGATAAAGCCGGCGGCCAGCACATCAAACCACGCATCATGCCGCTCCAGATGCGGCATGGCCCAGGCGAGAATCGGACCCGCATGAACAATATCACCCCGCATGGCCAAAAGCTCTGCTTTCAAGACCTGCGCCAGCGCATCAAGGTCACTGCCCTTGCCAATATGTGTCTGCACTTCGTTAATAATGGCATCGTAATATTCAATGGCACCGGCGCAATCACCGCTGAAATAGGCCGCCTGCCCAATGTGCGCATAGAGATGCACGGCACCAAAATCGGCTCCCCCATCGCGAAAAGCACGGATCGCGAGATGTCCATAGTGAAGCGCGCGGTTCATGTCGCTACGCTCAAGATAGTTGTAGGACAGCATGTTTAGCGCCATCGCGCGATAAACCAACTCATTATTGACACCACTGGCCAAGTCCTGTTCAAGCCCGGCCAGATCATCCGACGTCACCGGGCGGTCAAGATAGAGGGCCATGAGTGCCCGAACCACTCGCAAATCAGGCAGATAAGTGGCGAGGGATACATTGGCGGCACGCTCCGCAATCTCCATATAGTGATTGGCCACCTCCAACTGACCCGCCTTGGCACTGACCACCGCCAGACCAAGCACCGTCAGCGGAAACCGTGACAAATCAATCAGCGCCACATTGTTTAAAATGGCATTGAACAGGTTGGTTCCGCCCCGACTTGTGACATAGACACGCCGCCATCCACCCGAATCCTCGACGATACAGGCTGCAAGATTGGCTTTGCCACTCATCAAAGCATGACGCACAGCGGAATCTAGATCACCATTGGCCTGAAACCAGCGGGCCGCACTTTCAAGAAGAGGCGGTGTAACCAATCCCTGCCGGGCCGCCTCTTCCTTTAAAAATGCGTTGAAAACGGGATGATACCGCACCCATCCTGATTGCCCGCCCAGAATGGCAATCGGCAGGGCGTAATCATGAACCCGACCAATCCTGTCGACGAAGTCAGAGTCTTGAAAAACGCCTTCCAACAAACTGCGGCAAAACGCCGGGAATGGTGAGGTCTTGATCAGAAATTCCTGCATGTCCTTGGGCAGGTTCACAAAAACCTGTTCCGAAAGATAACTGCCCATTTCAACGCTGCTGCCATCAAACGACGGCAGCAAAGTATTTCCATCGACATTTTCAGCAATCAGCAGGCGCACCATTTGCAAGGCAACGGCCCAGCCTTCCGTGCGTTTGTTCAATTCAACAACCTGATCACGCGACAATAACGCGCTCTGTTCGGCGAACAATTCCTCCGCTTCTCGATCAGAAAAACCAAGATCGGCAATATTGACCTGCTTATATTCGCCGCGAAGCCGTAAAGCCGACACAGGAAACCTCGGTGGCGTGCGTGAAATCAACACCAGCTTCACATGGTCAAGGGTCCGATCAACAACCAGTCGGGCAATAATCGCTTCCGTGGCATCATTCTGGGCAAAATGATAATCATCCAGAAACAGTACAACAGGCGTGGAGATTTTCCGAAGCCGCGTTGCAAGGATGGCCGAGAGAGCCGCAACCGCCATGCCGCTTTCGACACCTGCGCTCTCATCCGGCAGAGTGAAATCGACCGCATCCAACAGCAAGCGTAGAAACTCAGTCTGATCCTCATGTTGCTGATCCAGCGATAACCAGCTCAGACGCAAGCCTTGATCGCGCAGCACTTGGAACCATTGTGACGCCACCGAGGTTTTACCATAACCGGCTGGCGCAATGATCGTGGTAACGCGCTTCAGTCCGGCATGCTGTAACTGCGCCAAAAGCGCGTGGCGTATTACCGCACGCGGACTGTTCACAGGGGGTTGAAAACGCGTCTCATGGGTCATGGCGGGAAATTGCGCCGTCGCTTCGTTTTTGGCAAGTTAGATCGCTGTTTCCTTGAGATTTTTTCGATTTTTTTTGCCCGATTTGCAATCTCTCACACCAAAACCCGTGCCTTCATAGGGGAAAATTTTGCATCGCACCACACGGCGTCCTTCACCTCATGGGAAACCGCCGTCATCCCATGGGAAGAGTGATTCCCGTATGCACCAAACCCGGCGTGAGACGAAAACAACCCTGCAAGCGCACCGCGTTGCAAAACTCATCGTTCAAGTCTGAGGTCAAAATGGCGGTAAACTGACCGGAAGCATAATCGCTCACCTCAATGCGCGCATCTTCAAACCAGAACATCTTTCCCACCAAGGGGTAAAGGCATTTGAACAGGCTCTCCTTGGCTGAAAACACCAATGTTGTATAAATCTCCGGCGAGATCGGACAATCCACGCAATAGGCCTCCTCGGGGCGGCAAATTCTTTGCCCCACATTGTCCATCACCTTTGTCGTCATCACCTGCTCGGTATCTATACCCAGACCGCGCACGACGCTCGCATCGGCAACGACGGCGGCAGCAAAACCATGGGTGTGGGTGATAGAGCCAACCAGACCTGCGGGCCAGACAGGCTCACCTTTATCCCCACCAGCAATGGTGACACCAGCCTGTCCCGTCTGGGCCTCAATGGCACGCATGGCGCACAAGCGTCCGGCCACATATTCTGCTTTTCGCTTGGCAACGGCCTTGTCCATCGTCACGGGTATCGTTACGCTGACCTGTTCGGCAGCCTCAGGCGTGAAGTCTTCCACCCGAAAATACACGGCCCGATGGGCAATGCGATAGTCGAAGATCTGTGGGGCGTCGCAATGAAAATACATATTTATCTCTATATTTCAGTGTTTTGGGAGCCAAATACCGTGCAATGTCCTTGCAAAAATTCCCCATGATTTTCGCCTTAAAATCAGGCGGATGGCAATAACAAATCTTCGGCTTCCTCCCTCTCCATGCCCACCACACGCTGGGCCAGTGCAAAGCCAAAGCCATTGCGCGCAAGCGATGACAGCTCGCGCGTGATCTGGCGCTGGTCTGCCTCCTTGCGCCGAAACGGCCCGTAGCCCCGTTTGCGGGCAAACCGCACGGCTGCGGCCAGATCATCGATGTCTTCCAAGGCCGCCGTCACCAGTTCTTTTTCAATGCCCTTACGCGCCAAAGTCTGGGCAATGGCGCGGCGGGATTTACCGCTGCGCGATGCCGATTGTGACTTGATGTCGGCATAGGCCTCGTCATCAATCGCACCCATGGTTTCACCAAATCGCACAGCTTCCTGCGCTAGGCGGTCAACCGCTTCCGGGGTAATGTCCTCGTATTTCTGCCGTGCCTTGCGGCTTACGGCCTGCGCCAGCTCTTGGCGGCTCATCATCCGCCGTGCCAGGCGGTAGGCGGCCGAATTGCGCGCCCATGCCAGCATGCGTGGCGTGGGCTGCGCAAGTGCGCTGCCCTCGGGCTCGCCGAAGCCGCCTGTCGCATCATCATCCATCATCGACGGTCCAGACCTATTCCTTTTTGCTTCAACGCAGGTAGACAACCTGCTGGGGCCGGTCAATGGGCGTACCGCGTGAGCAACTCGTCGCCGGACGGGCCTTGCCCGCTTTAAAAATCGCCGACCTTGCCCATATAGAGGATTAGACTTCAATTTGATTCAACAGAAAGCTCTCTTCATGAACGATTTCCAAAATCAGCAGATACGTCTTGCCGCGCGCCCGATCGGCAAACCAACCACACAAGATTTCGCGGTGGTCAACGAGGGCATCGGCGCGCCGCAACAAGGCGAAGTGCTGTTGGAAATCCTCTATCTGTCGCTGGACCCCTATATGCGCGGACGCATGAGCGATGCCAAATCCTACGCCAAACCGTTAGACATTGGCGATGTGATGGAAGGTGGAACCGTTGCCCGCGTAAAGCAATCGCAACACCCGGATTTCAAGCCGGGTGATATTGTCCTGTCCTATTCCGGCTGGCAGCGCTGCGCGCTGGCCAAGGGCGAAAGCTTGCGCAAAATCGATCCCGCTGTTGCGCCGATCAGCACGGCACTCGGTGTGTTGGGCATGCCCGGCTTTACCGCTTATGCGGGGCTTTTAACGCTTGGCAAGCCGCAGCCGGGTGAAACGGTGGTGGTGGCAGCCGCAAGTGGCGCGGTTGGCTCGGTTGTTGGCCAGATTGCCCGGATCAAGGGCGCACGGGCGGTGGGCATTGCCGGAGGTGCTGAAAAATGCGCCTTTGTGAAAGACGAATTGGGCTTTGATGCCGTTGTGGATCACCGTTCCCCCACATTTGCCGAGGACTTGGCGAAAGCCTGCCCCAAGGGCATTGATGTCTATTTTGAAAATGTCGGAGGCAAGGTTTGGGAAGGCGTGTTTCCGCTGCTCAATTCCTTCGCACGCGTGCCAGTCTGTGGCTTGATTGCCCAATACAACCAACTGCCGGGTGAGTTGGAAGGGCCGGACCGTTTCCCGGCCACAATGCGCGATGTTCTGACCAAAAGTCTGACCATTCGTGGCTTCATCCAGACGGAGTTCGTTGCCCAATTCCCGGAATTTTATACGCAGGCCGCACAATGGATCAAGGATGGCACCTTGCGCTATCGCGAGGACATGGTTGACGGGCTGGACGCCGCGCCTGAGGCCTTTATCGGCCTGCTGGAGGGCAAGAATTTCGGCAAACTGGTGGTAAAAGTCAGCGACTGACCCAATATGCGCTTCAATTTTCTCCGGCGGCAAAGCGTTGCAGCTTGTCGCCGGAGAGGCGATAACGGATCCACTCGGTTTGCGGCTCACCACCAATCTGGTCATAGACCCGAATGGCAGGCTCATTCCAATCCAGCACGCTCCATTCAAACCGGCCACAGCCTTTTTCAACCGCCAGTTTTGCAAGGTAGTGCAGCATCATTTTCCCCGCACCTGTGCCGCGATGGGCGGGATCGATGTAAAGATCTTCAAGGTAAAGCCCGTTGCGGGCAAGCCAGGTGGAGTAAGAGTAAAACCACACGGCAAAGCCCACGGGCGCGCCGTCTCTTTCAACAATCGCCGCTTCTGTGACCGAGTCATCGCCAAACAGCGTGGCTGTTAGACTTTCCACCGTTGCCTGCACCTCATGCTCGGCTTTTTCATAGATCGCCAGATCAGTGATAAAACGCAGGATGGCAGGAACATCGTCTTTGTCCGCCGGACGAATGGAAAATTGCATAAAAAGCTCCAAACATAAAAGCAGGCCGTTGCGGGCCTGCTTTTCAATCTATCAAATACCCATCAGCTTATTGGAACGGCTGCCACCAGGATTTATCGCTATTGGTGGCCTTTGCATCTTTTTCGCGCTGCTTGGCTTTTTTAAGCTCTGGCTCGCCGAGATCATCGGCAACGGCTGGATCAAGCGTGCGGTAAGATGCTGGCGGGTCAGACAACAAACGGCGCTGATCGATATAAGCACCCTTTTGCTCTTCACGCGCCTTGCGGAAGGCTTCCCATTTCTGCGTTTCGGTCATGGTGCCATTGGTACCATAGCCGCTTAACAGAGGAGAGCGATAGCCGGGGGTATCCTTGTTTTCATCGGCCTCAGCCACCAGACGCTTGCGGGTGTCTTCCGGTGATTCAACCCAGTCTGGATTGTCCTTGCTGGCCAGAGGCTGCTGCGGAGCCACCAGATCCGCCGCCGTACCCTTGGGTGGCAACACCAGATCCGGGCGCGGATTATACCGGGCATCCGAATTTTTCGGCTTGTTTCCACCGAGGGACACAGCCGAGGTTACGTCGTCTCCCAATTGTTCCATGGCTGTTTTGTCCGTGCCATAGGTTGGGCCTCCAACACAGCCGCTCAGGGCCGAGCAAGCAGCAAACACGCTCAAAACAGTAGCGCCAACGCGAAACATACCTGCCTTCACCATAAACACCTTCCAGCCCTTGGGACCGCCTCCAACAATTTCTCTCAGGCGGTATTACTCCGCCTGAAAGAAAAATCCGGCCATTTTCAGGCCGCTTGTACCGGATGTGCACAAAAAGCGCAAATCATCCGATAAATATTCATTATAGCGTCACACCAAGCTCGCGCAGCGCTGCCGCATCGCGGGCCGATACGTCCGGATAGGCTGGATCAGAGCCAACGTCATCGGTAATCCTCCACGACCGGGCGCACTTTACGCCTGTTGCCAGTGTCGGTTCAACCGATACTTTAGCAACTTCACCCAGACGGAAAGCATCAATCGGGCCTTCATCGCCAACAACCGTGATCGCGGAGGTGATGCAGATTTCGGCCAGATCCAGACCATCCAGTGCGGCCAGCAGATCAGCATCTGCCACATGCACAACAGGAGCCGCTTCCAGCGACGAGCCGATACGCTTGTCCTTGCGCTCCACTTCCAAAGCACCCGTCACCACCGAGCGCACTTGCCGCACCTTGGCCCACTTGGCCTCGATGGCAGAGTTGAGCCACTCGGATGGCACAACAGGGAACTGCTCCAGATGCACTGATTCGGCTGCTGGATTGCGCGACAGCCATGCTTCTTCCGTGGTGAAAGGCATCATTGGCGCAAACCAAAGGGTGAGCGATTCGAACAGCTTGCGGATGACGTAGAGGGCCGCACGGCGACGAGGTGACGACGGCGCGTCGCAGTAAAGCGCATCTTTGCGGATATCGAAATAGAAGGCCGACAGCTCGACATTGGCGAAATCGGTCAGCGCACGGGTGATCTTCTTGAACTCGAAAGCATCATAGCTTTCGCGCACAAGCTGATCCAACTCGGCCAGCCGATGCAGCATCAGCTTTTCCAGCTCTGGCAGGGCGTTATAGGCAATCTCTTCGCCATGGTCGTGCGCCAGCGTGCCGAGCATCCAGCGAATCGTGTTGCGGATTTTGCGGTAGGCATCCACATTGGTCTGGATGATGGTTTTGCCCAGACGCTGATCTTCCCAATAATCGGTGTTCATCACCCACAAGCGCAGGATATCGGCACCGGACTGGGCCATAACATCCTGAGGCGAAATGGTATTGCCGATGGATTTTGACATCTTACGACCGTCTTCCGCCATGGTGAAACCATGGGTGATCACGGCATTATAAGGCGCACGGCCACGGGTGGCGCAGGATTCCAGCAAGGATGAGTGGAACCAGCCGCGATGCTGATCCGAGCCTTCAAGATAGACATCGGCAGGCCATTTCAGGTCTGGGCGATCTTCCAGCGTAAAGGTGTGGGTGCAGCCCGAATCGAACCACACGTCGAGAATATCGCGTACCTGCGTCCAGCGCTCCTGATTGGGCACGCCTTCGAGGAAGCGTTCCTTGGCACCGTCGGCAAACCATGCATCGGCCCCTTCAACCTCAAAGGCTTCCAGAATGCGGGCATTGACGGTCTCGTCTTGCAGAACTTCACCAGCCTCATCGGCAAACACGCAGATCGGAACACCCCATGCGCGCTGACGCGACAGCACCCAATCGGGACGGCCTTCGATCATGGCACGCAAACGGTTCTGGCCAGCGGCGGGCACGAAACGGGTGTCGTCAATGGCACCAAGGGCGCGTGAGCGCAGCGTGGTGGCATCGCCCAATTCCTTGTCCATATAGACAAACCATTGCGGCGTGTTGCGGAAGATCACTGGCTTTTTCGAGCGCCATGAATGCGGATAATCATGCTTGATGCGGCCACGGGCAAACAGGTTGTTGGCAGCGATCAAGGCCTTGATGACACGCTCGTTGGCATCGCCCTTTTTGCCGTTGTCGTCCATCACGCGGGCAGCGCCACCTTCTACTGACGGGCCAAAGCCGGGCGCGTCTTCTGTGTAGAAGCCAGCGTCATCGACGGTGAAGGGGATTTTCGTGGAGATGCCCTCTTGCTCTATCTCACGCGCATTGGCCATCCAGACATCAAAGTCTTCGCGACCATGACTGGGGGCAGTATGAACGAAGCCCGTACCCGTATCATCAGTGACATGATCACCGTTAAGTAGAGGAACCTCAAAATTGTAACCGCCACCGAGACCCTTGAGAGGGTGGGCACACACGACTTCTTTCCAAAGTTCAAATTGATCTAGAGTCCGAATTAAATTGAGCTGAACTTTAGCTTTCTTTGCACACTCGTCAGCAAGACGAGTCGCCAGTACGAGACGTTCGCCAGCTTGCGGCCCAAAGTCATTCAAAGCTTCAGTAACTTCATAAAGGCCATATTCAATTTTTGCAGAGAATGAAATGGCCCGATTACCCGGAATAGTCCAAGGGGTTGTCGTCCAAATAACAACAAAAGCTCCCTGCAGAGAACGCTTTGGTTCCCAAACTCCATTCACTAGCTTCGTCAATCCGCTACGAACAATAGGAAACTTCACCCAGATCGCATCACTTTCAACCTCGTGATACTCCACCTCGGCCTCGGCCAAGGCGGTGCGTTCCACCACCGACCACATGATCGGCTTGGAGCCACGATAGAGCTGGCCGGACTTGGCGATTTTCAGCAATTCGCCAGCGATGCGGGCTTCGGCGTGGAAATTCATTGTGGTGTAGGGATTTTCAAAATCGCCTTCGATGCCAAGGCGCTTGAACTCTTCCGACTGCACCTTGATCCAACCGGCGGCAAAATCACGGCATTCCTGACGGAATTCGTTGATCGGAACTTCGTTCTTGTCCTTGCCCTTTTCGCGATATTTTTCCTCGATCTTCCACTCGATGGGAAGGCCGTGGCAATCCCAGCCGGGCACGTA
>DNPN01000111.1:47051-54966 GCA_003501385.1 Rhizobium sp.
TGTTCAGCGCGTGGCCGATGTGGATATTGCCGTTGGCGTAAGGAGGGCCATCGTGCAGCACGAATTTTTCGCGGCCAGCGGCAGAGGCGCGGAGCTTTTTATAAAGGCCCATCTGCTGCCAGCGGGCCACGATTTCCGGCTCTTTTTGCGGCAGGCCCGCACGCATGGGAAACTCCGTCTGCGGCAGAGCCAGCGTGGCGGAATAGTCTTTTTTATCAGTCGTCTCGGTCATGATCTAGCCATAGATGAGAGGCGGCAAAGCTTTGCGCCTGAATTGAATAAAGTCGGTGACGGGGCGCATGAGAAACACACGCCAAAAACCCGGACCTTCCTGCCGCTCCTAGAGCGCACGGAAGGCCGGGCTAATAATTCGCAGAGATATGGTCAGCCAGACTTTTCTCATGATGGCGCTTGTTTAAGCGGTTTCCCCTTGAAAGAAAAGAGGTAAAACAACAAGGCAGCCTCTGCCGCCTTGCTGGATTTCAAAGCGGGGGTTTAAGCCCGAACAGTAGCCTTGGCTGGCACCACCAGATTCACCAGTACCGCCACGATAATATTGGCAGCAAGCGCCAGAATGCCGGTGTAAATGGTGAACGGTGTGCCATCGATGGTCAGCGTGTGCAGCGGCTTCAAACCATTCAGCCAGACCAACCATGTGCCCCCGGCAAAGCCTACAAACCAGCCAGCCAGCAGGCCGGGAACCCGGAACCAGTTGGAAAACAGGCCAAAGATCAGCGCAGGCAGGGTTTGCAAGATCCAGATGCCGCCCAGAAGCTGAAGATCCAGCGCAAACTGGGTGGGCAAGAACACGATAACCAGCAACGCCCCGACCTTGACCACCAGCGAGCTGATTTTTGCCACCTGCGCCTCACCTGCGTGGGACACATTCGGGTTGACATAGGCCTTCCAGAAATTGCGGGTGAACAGATTGGCAGCGCCAATGCTCATTACCGCCGCGGGCACCAAGGCACCAATAGCAATAGCGGCAAAGGCAAAACCTGTAAACCAGTCCGGGAACAAGGTCTGGAACAGCATCGGCACCACGTCATTCGGCGTGGAGGGTTTGATCCCTGCGGCATGACCCATATAGCCCAGCAGGGCCAAAAGACCCAGGAGCAGCGTATAGGCAGGCAGCAGCACGGCATTCTTGCGAATGGTGTTGGCACCGTTGGAGGCGAAAATACCTGTGAGCGTATGCGGATACATAAACGCGGCCAGAGCGGAGCCAAGCGCCAGCGTGGCATAGGCCACATATTGATTGCCACCCAGCAAGAGATTGCCAACGCCCTTTGCCTTGAAATCGGCATCGGCCACAGCAAAGACATTGGCATAACCACCAAGCTTCATGGGAATGGCAGCAACGGCCACGATCACCACGATATAAATCATGATGTCCTTGACAAAGGCAATCAGCGCAGGCGCGCGAAGCCCTGCCGAATAGGTGTAAAGCGCCAGAATGAGGAAGGATACCATCAACGGCACTTCGCCATGCAGGCCAAGGGCTTTCAGCACCGCTGCCATACCCACCAGCTGAAGCGCAATATAGGGCATGGTGGCAATTACCCCGGTCAGCGCCACCACCAGCTCCAGCACGCGGGAACCGTATTGACCATGCACCACATCGCCTGCCGTGACATAGCCATGCTCCTTGGCGCGCCGCCACAAAATAGGCATCACCAGAAACACGAAGGGATAAACAATAATGGTGTAAGGCAGTGCGAAGAAGCCATAGGCTCCAACTGCATAGACCAGCGCCGGGACGGCGATAACGGTATAGGCGGTGTAAAAATCACCCCCCACCAGAAACCAGGTGATCCATGTGCCGAATTTGCGCCCGCCAAGGCCCCATTCATCAATATGGGCCAATGTTTCAGGCTTGCGCCAGCGGGCCGCAACAAAGCCCATCACCGTGACCAGCGCGAAGAAGAAGGCAAAGACGGAAAATGCCGTTACGTTCAGATCAGTCGTCATGGCGCATGCTCCTGTAGGCAATGAAAATCAGGAGCGATGTCAGCGGCACCCACATCAATTGGTACCAATAAAAAAAGGGAAAGCCGAACAGCGACGGCTCACGAATATTATAAAATGGCACCCATAACAGGCCTATATACGGTATTACCAGCAGCCAGCAGGCTGCTGTCCAAATGCGTTTTTGCATGAAACCCTCTCCCGCAACAGCAAGGCGCAAAGCTGCGCCAATCTGATCATTTCCGATTCATGGCAAAGCTGCAACCTGAAACAGGAGACAAACAAGAGAGTATTGAGCGATCAAGCTGCCGGGGCCTGTAGATTATCGCTGGTAAAGCGGCCCAGTTCCACGGTGATCGAGGCTGGCGCACGGCAAATTTCGTTCATGTGATGGTTGCATTCAGCGGCAGCAAAATGCAGGGCCGCATCTTCGGTGGCAAACAGGCCACCCACCCGGCCAGCGCGGTCATGCACAACCCACCAGCCGTGATGATCACGCCCAATGGTAAAGCGCGGACCGGATTTCTTGAAGCGCGATTGCTTCTGAAGCACATTGTTCATGACACGAATCTCCTTTAAAAGATTGGGATATTCAACTGGCTTTTGCCAATGGACGGCTGTGCAAATCGCCCATCAAGGTCAAAGCCACGCCAAGCGCTGCACGCGCGGATTCATCAAGCGGGGTTAAGGGCAGGCGCACATCTGGCGCAATGCCCAGCACGGTTGCCAAGGCCTGTTTGGCTGCAACAATGGGATGCTCCATCTCAAGCGCTGATAGCAGTGGTGAGAGCCTGTCTTGCAACGATCTGGCCGCCGGAAGATTGCCCATGCGGAATGCGGTCTGCATGCCTGCCATCTGACGCGGCGCGATATTGGCCGCCAGCGAAAAGCTACCATTGCCGCCTGCGAGGGCGAAAGCCAGTGCGGTGCGATCATGTCCCGAATAATGCCGCATGCGCGATTTGCAAATGGCTGGCATCTGCGCAAGCCGTGTGACATCGCCGGTGCAATCCACAAGGCCGATAATGCTGGAGATATTGGCAAGCCGTTCCAGCAGCGGGTTTTGCAAATCCACCACGCACCGCCCCGGCGCGTTGACGATGACTAGCGGCAGATCCACGACCTCCGCCACGGCCTGAAAGTGGCGATAAATGCCACCCTGCGCAGGCTTGTTGTAATAGGGTGTCACAACATGGGCGGCACTCGCACCCAGAGCCATGGCTTCGCGGGTGAAATCAATGGTGGTTTGGGTGCAATTGGTGCCGGTGCCCACCATCACGGGCACGGCACCGTTGGCCACATCCACGGCGCGGCGAATAATGCGGACACGCTCAGAACGGGTCAAGCTGGACGTTTCACCATTTTCGCCGCAGACAACGACGCCGGAAACGCCGGAATGGATTTGCCATTCAATCAGGGCGCTGAGGCCAACGAGATCAACATCGCCATTGCGAAAAGGCGTGACAAGATCAGCGTAAGTGCCATCAGACAACAAACGAGGCAGAAACATCGAACACTCCAGATATGGATAACCATGATTGGATTGCGCCAAAGCAACCCTAAGCCGAATTGGCTATGACTTGCACCCCATGATCGGGCACAGCTGCTCGGAATGGCTACAGCCAGGCCATCAGCGCGATAACGCATGATGCCAACACAACAGCGCTGGACACAAATCGGTCCACGGCATGCACAGCACTCTGAACGCATCCCTTGAGACGCGGGTTTGTGAGGGTGCTGGCCGGGGCCATGCTGAAGAGATGAGGATCATTGAATGTCATTGTTGCGCACTCTGTTGAGAACGCAATCACCCTATGCCCAATCACATAAGTTCTCGATTGAGATTTTGAGATGAGTACATAAAGAAAATATAAAGCGTCTTTATGCGCCAAGGCCCATCAAAACGCGATTTTCCGATCCAGATCGCCAAGCGGCGACACACCGGCCAGAAGCGCGCGCGCCTCTTCCTCGTCGCGCTTGATCTGGGCCACCAACGGGTCCAGCCCGTCAAATTTCCACTCATCGCGCAAATGGCCGAAAAACGACACAGCACAGGTCTCGCCATAAAGATCGCCGGAAAAATCAAACACGAAAGTTTCCAGCAATGCGGCACCATTGTCCGTCACGGTTGGGCGATAGCCAAAACTGGCAACGCCATCACGGATCACGCCATCGGGCCGGCGCAGCCGCACGGCATAAATGCCGGGGCGCAAATTGGCCTCATGCTGCAAGGCCATATTGGCCGTTGGAAAACCAAGGGTGCGGCCAAGCTGCTGGCCTTTGATCACTTCGGCCTCGACCGTAAAGCGATAGCCCAGCAGGCCTGCCATTTCGCTCACTGCCCCATCAGCCAGCAAGGTACGAATGCGGCTGGACGAGACAACCTCGGCATTTTCATCGCGAAAAGCATCCAGAAGCGTCACACCAAAACCATTGTGGCTACCTGCTTCCATCAAAAAGGCCGGACCACCCTCACGGCCCTTGCCAAAGTGGAAATCAAACCCGGTGACCACTTCGCTGGCCCCCAGCCATTCCACCAGAACCGAGCGGACAAACTCTTCTGCCGAGCGCTGCGAAAATTCCAGATCAAACGGATATTCAATCACCGCCTGAAAGCCGATGGCTTCCAGCAAGCGGGCCTTGAGGGGCGCAGACGTGAGGCGAAACACCGGCGTTTGTGGTTTGAACACCGTGCGTGGATGCGGCTCGAAGGTCAGCACCAGCGCGGGCACGCCACGTTCGCTTGCCAGTTCCAGAGCGCGGCGCAATACGGTTTGATGTCCGCGATGCACGCCATCAAAATTGCCAATCGCCACCACGCCCCCTTTCAGGTGCGTGGGTAGCAGCGTCTTTTTCTCGTTGCGATGAAAAACGGTCATTGGCTTTTCTTCCGGCACATCAAAACATCAGCTCAATCTTATCACGCCAGTCTCTTTTCAGGACAGTCTTGGCATCCAGAAGGTGGGCGCAACGCCGTGGTCAGTCAGATAGGCCTTCAACGCTGCCTCATCAATCCGCCCATTCACGCTATAGTCTGCTGCATGAATGCCGCCAGCGATGAAAAGAAGATCAAGCCCGGCATCAACAGCACCCTTGACATCCGTTGGCATGCCGTCGCCAATCGCAATGATGCGGCTACGGTCGATCTCTGAACCGCGAATTTCCTGCGCTTTGGCAAGAGCCGCCTCGTAAATCGGGCTATGTGGCTTGCCAGCATAGCGGGTTTCGCCGCCCATTTCAGCGTAGATCGCCGCCAGCGCACCAGCGCAAGGAACCAGCTTATGGCCGCGCTCCACGATCAGGTCAGGGTTCGCAACAATCATCGGAAGACCACGCTTACTCAAGCCATCCAGCAGTCCGCGATAGTCTTCCGGCTGCTCCTCCTCGTCGTTGAACAATCCGGTGCAGATGATGACATCAGCCTCATCTGCGGGCACCAGCTCGATATCGAGCCCCTCAAACAGTGAGAGATCCTGACTCTGCCCAATCAGAAAACCACGGCGCGGGGCCTTTTCGATCAGTTTCCGGGTCACATCCCCCGACGAGACGATGGCGTCATAGGCCGTTTCCGGCACGCCAATCTGATCCAGCATCACCTTGACGCGATCGGACGGACGAGAAGCATTGGTAATCAGCACCACCGTCACTCCCTTTGCGCGGGCGGCTGACAAAGCCTCGCCTGCGCCGGGAAAGATATCCACGCCGTTGTGCAAAACGCCCCAGACATCGCACAGCGCGACATCATAGTGGTCAACAGCATCGACAAAAGTGGAGAGGCGCTGGGTCATGAGATTGCCTTGATCGATTTTCAGGTGTCGGTGACATGGCAAAGGATAACGCCATTGGCAAGAGGTTTTGCCGCAAATGCGAAGACTGGTGGGATTTTAGTGCGCAAGCCGGATCACAACGCCCATCACAGCCGCAACGCCGAGAACTGTGGCAATGCCGCGCTGAAACTGAAACAGCAATACTGCGGCGACAAGGGTGATGGCTAAGGCAAACACATCCAGCGATGCCCATGCAGGAATTGGCAATGAAACTCCAAGCGCAGGGATAACATCCGTGCGTGCCACATCGGCAAACAGTACATGCAGCCCAAACCAGACGGAGAGGTTTAAAATCACCCCCACCACCGCCGCCGTGATACTTGAGAGCGCGGCATCCAAAGCAGCATGGCCGCGCAGCCGCTCTATGATGGGCGCTCCGGCAAATATAAACAGAAAGCTCGGCATAAAGGTGGCCCAAGCGGTGAGCACCCCACCCAAAAGCCCCGCGACCACAGGCGCAAGAGCACCAGATTCGCGAAATGCCGCCAGAAACCCGACGAAAGACAACACCAGCACCAGAGGACCGGGCGTGGTTTCGGCCAAGGCCAGACCATCCAGCATTTCGCCGGGTTTGAGCCAATGGTAATGTTCCACCGCGACTTGCGCCACATAAGCCAGCACCGCATAGGCACCACCAAAGGTAACCAAGGCCATGCGGGCAAAAAACGAAAAAACCTCCAGCAAACGCCCCTGCCCTGCAATCATCGACAAGATCAGCAAGGGTGCCAGCCACAGCCCCAACCAGATCGCACACGAGATCACACTGCGCTGGACCGAAATCGGGCCGGTCGGAGCATTTGTTTTGGACACAGGCGGCGGAACTCGGCCAAATTTCACACGGATCAAGCCCGCGATGGCCGCCAGAACAATCACCAGCGGAAAAGGTAGAGACAGGCAAAACAGCGCCAGAAAGGCCAAACCCGCCACCACGCGATGAAAATCGGACTTCAGCGCCCTTTTGCCAATCCGCATCAATGCCTGCAAGACAATGGCCAGCACCGCCGCTTTCAAGCCAAAAAACAGACCCGCGACCCAGCCAATGTCGTGATAAACTGCATAGGCGGTGGACAGGCCGAGCATCACCATCAGCCCCGGCAGCACAAACAGCAGTCCTGCCACTATTCCGCCGCGCACGCCACCCGTGAGCCAGCCAATATAGGTGGCCAATTGCTGCGCCTCAGGGCCGGGCAACAACATGCAATAATTCAGCGCGTGTAAAAAATGCGCCTCATCAAGCCAGCGCCGCTCATCCACCACCATCTTGTGCATCAAGCCAATCTGGGCGGCAGGCCCGCCAAAGCTCATAAACCCGATAGGGGCAAAAACCTTGCAAATCTCGGTAAAGGCCACGGTTTTGGCATCGTTCTGTCGCATGATTGAGGTAGACGAAGATGTCACGGGCACGCCTTCAACTTTTTAGAGCGATTTTTTAAGGCCCGGTTCTTGACTTAAAGCCACACCGTCCTTATCTCAATCTCGCTAGCACTCGACAATGATGAGTGCTAACAATATCCATGCGGGGCCGTTTCGGCCCGCGAATGTCATTTGATCGAGGGATTAGACAATGGCAAGCACCAATTTCCGCCCACTACACGACCGCGTAGTTGTTAAGCGCGTTGAGTCCGAAGAAAAGACCAAGGGCGGCATTATCATTCCTGATACCGCCAAGGAAAAGCCAGCTGAAGGCGAAATCATCGCTGTTGGCCCAGGCACACGCGACGACAAGGGCGCTCTGGTTGCTCTGGACGTTAAAGTTGGCGACCGCGTTCTGTTCGGCAAGTGGTCTGGCACCGAAGTCAAGCTCGACGGCGTTGACCTGCTGATCATGAAGGAAGCCGACATCATGGGCGTTATCGGCTGATTTAGCCGCATACCCCTTCTTCCTTTTAACCAATTCACCAATGGGTTAGATACCCGGGAGTTTTGAAAATGGCTGCTAAAGAAATCAAGTTTGGCCGCACTGCGCGCGAAAAGATGCTGCACGGCGTTGATATCCTTGCTGACGCTGTAAAGGTAACCCTCGGCCCGAAGGGTCGTAACGTTATCATCGACAAGTCGTTCGGCGCTCCACGCATCACCAAGGACGGCGTATCTGTTGCCAAGGAAATCGAACTGGAAGA
>DNPN01000111.1:55232-55631 GCA_003501385.1 Rhizobium sp.
GACAAGTTCGAAAACATGGGCGCACAGATGGTTCGCGAAGTCGCGTCCAAGACCAACGACATCGCAGGCGACGGCACCACCACTGCTACCGTTCTGGCCCAGGCTATCGTGCGCGAAGGCAACAAGGCTGTTGCTGCCGGCATGAACCCAATGGACCTGAAGCGCGGCATCGATCTGGCTGTTGCTGAAGTTGTGAAGGACCTTCAGGCCAAGGCCAAGAAGATCTCCACATCTGAAGAAGTTGCTCAGGTTGGTACGATCTCTGCAAACGGCGACACGCAGGTCGGTAAAGACATTGCTGAAGCCATGCAGAAGGTTGGCAACGAAGGTGTGATCACCGTCGAAGAAGCCAAGACCGCTGAAACCGAACTTGAAGTCGTTGAAGGCATGCAGTTCGAC
>DNPN01000111.1:55899-56417 GCA_003501385.1 Rhizobium sp.
AGTTCGACCGCGGCTACCTGTCGCCTTACTTCGTCACCAACCCTGAAAAGATGGTTGCTGACCTGGAAGACGCCTACGTTCTGCTGCACGAAAAGAAGCTTTCCAACCTGCAGGCTATGCTGCCAGTTCTGGAAGCTGTTGTGCAGACCGGCAAGCCACTCGTCATCATCGCTGAAGACGTTGAAGGTGAAGCTCTTGCAACGCTGGTTGTCAACAAGCTGCGTGGCGGCCTGAAGATTGCTGCTGTCAAGGCTCCTGGCTTCGGCGATCGCCGCAAGGCTATGCTGGAAGACATCGCTATCCTCACCGGTGGTACTGTTATTTCTGAAGATCTCGGCATCAAGCTCGAAACTGTCACCCTCGACATGCTCGGCCGCGCCAAGAAGATTTCCATCACCAAGGAAAACACCACCATCGTTGATGGTGCAGGTCAGAAGTCCGACATCGAAGGCCGCGTTGCCCAGATCAAGGCCCAGATCGAAGAAACCACCTCCGACTACGACCGCGAAAAGCTGCAG
>DNPN01000181.1:0-9033 GCA_003501385.1 Rhizobium sp.
GAATCCTGAATGTCGATCCGCCCTAACATTATCTTTCTTCGCTTTTGGGAGATATTGCCGCCACCCGTGGATATGGCCCTTGCTGCGGCGCGGGCAGAATGAGCGGATATTTCTGATCAACCACATCCCCATGACGATAAATCTCCACACTGTCATCGTCCTGCCGGATCACCGTATAGGCCAAGGCTGCGGGTTTTGGCGCGCGCAAATGGCGCAGCAGACGATAACGCAAGACCAGCCCCAACGCGCCCAGCACAACACCCGGCAGCATCAACGACCAGATGATCTTGATCACATCCGGCGAGGCACGAAAGGTGGCGAGAAGATCAGTCCAGACATTGTAATTCTCCATTGCGACACTCCCTTGGATCAAAACATGGGGGATCACCAGAGTGTGCGGACTCTGGTGATCGGGGAGTTCGTAAGCCGTAAAGAGACGACCGCCTCGACCTTTAAGCCGAAGCTCTGGACATACGCCGAGACCTCCCCGACCATAGAGAATGGTAGAGAGCGAACCGTATAGACACGGTTCACCGCCTCAGCCACAAACCTATGGCTGAGGGGTGTCTTTTTGACGATCGACACCGACCGCTCCTTAAGGGGTTACGACGCCCCAAGACCAGTTCGTTACAACCGATCTCACCCTTGTCTTAGCGCATAACGGGTGAGGAGGAAAAGAGGGGATTGGTGTTTTTGAAGGGGGAAAATTGGCGGCGTTGTGCTTGAGGTTTACCCCCCTCTGCCCTGCCGGGCATCTCCCCCACAAGAAGGGAGATCGGATAAGAGAAACCGACCGTTTCAACAACTACAGTTGCGGTTTCCGCAATCTCCGAAAGGCAAATGTGAAGTGAGAAGCCTACCCCTTGTCGATCTCCCCCCTTGTGGTGGGGTGAGAAAGGGTCGGCGGAAGCCGAACAATCAACCCAGTGAATCGATTGTACTGACGAACGCTGGCAAGGCAGAGGGGGGTATCCCTGCACCAGGATCTAAAGCTCAACCCAAAGGAGACTCCATCATGAACCGCTTCGTCATCCTCTCAGGCTGCTCCGGCGGCGGGAAATCCACCCTGCTATCAGCCCTCGCGACTCGAGGTTTTGCCACCATCTTCGAACCGGGCCGCCGTATTGTGGCGCAAGAGCAAGCCGGAGATGGTGCCGCCCTACCATGGATCGACATGGCCGCCTTCGCCCATCGCGCAATTGCCATGGGCTTGGAAGACAGAGAACGGGCAACATCCCTCCCCGGCTGGGTCTTCTTCGACCGCAGCCTGATCGATGCCGCCAGCGCCTTAAAAGCCGCAACCGGCAATGATGCCCAATTGAACGCGCTGAAACACCAACACCGTTACCACGCCCGTGTCTTTCTCACCCCGCCATGGCCGGAAATTTACCAGCAAGATGCGGACCGCCAACATGATCTGGCAGCAGCAGAAGAGGAATATCAGCGCCTGCTCACGACCTATCCGGCGCTGGGGTATGAGATGGTGGTTTTGCCAAAAGTGAGTGTTGAAGAGCGGGTAAAGTTTATTTTGGCCGCACTTGGCCCGTGAATTGAAAACGCAGTCTAAAATTAAGAGCGATCAACCGCCCGATGTGTTTTTCGGAAGGATCAACAGCACCTGTCCAAGCCTTTTCCTGACTTTCAAAACAAGCGGCACCTCAAAGAAATCTTTGCCCTCGAAAAAAGAGAATTGCCTTTCATACGAGAAAGCAATGCTCGAACTGTAATTTTGAAACGAGCAAGACGTTGAGCATTCGATCTGCAATTCGCTAGCCTGATCGTTTTGCTGACTGAGGGCGACCGAAACCCTTAAATTTGGATTTTCCCTCTCTAGAAGCAGACACGTCTTGCCCAAGACGCAGACTGCTTCGCCCTGAATGGGATCACCGTCGTCGAGCAGGACCGCAAACTGAACAGGCACCGCTGATCCACGCAAGCTTTCAGCAAAGCCATTCCTCGGCAAGGCAAAAACAGCCAGAGAAAGAATGAAAACAAACGAACTCCAAACGGCCCCCATCATAATGCCTTCCATCTGAAAAGCTTACCCAATACACGCCTCCTCAAATCAAACTAGGATTTTGTTTGAACCCGCTCTTTCAAATCAACTTGCCGTGCGCTGTAACGCAGCTTCTCATTCGAAATCACAAACCCAAGCCGTTGGTAGAGTGACAAGGCCGATCGATTGATGCTGGACACATTCAGGCAAACCGGATGCTCTCGATCAATCTCCATTCTTTGCAAAGCTTGGTAAACGAGTAAACGCCCCAGACCCCGGCCATGGTATGCAGGATCAATCGCAATTTCTTCCAGCCACGTCTGCCCCGGCTCCCGTTCCAACCGACAATATCCTAAAACTGCCGCGGCATCCCTGATAATCCAGAGTTCTTGCTCATCCTCGTCGAGAATTTTTGCCATCTCATCAGACGAATAGGCACGAAATGCAACGTCGGTGGCAAACGCTGTATTGTGTATTCGTGCAACATTTTCCGCATATACGGCGGGCGTTAGCGTTTGTTCTACGACGATGCCAACGTCGAGTGTTTGTTGCAACCGCACCAGCGTAGAGCAGCGCATACTGAGTTCTGACTCAATATGACAAAACCCAAAGGCCTCTAAAAAGGCAATCCCATCCGTCCACTGGTTTGCAACAAGAGCCTGAAAAGAGAGATCATCCGCCAGAGTATCAAGTGACAGAAGCTCCGCTATGAGTGCTGTCCCAATCCGTTGACAACGCATAGATGGTTCAACCAACAGCTTGAAAAAGCGAACACGTTGACCATTTTGATCCCGCAGCGACGATTCCGCCAATCCCACAATCTTGTCGTCACGAACCGCGATCCGAAAATCCCGACCACCGTGATTGTGTGGACGACCAATGAAACTCGTCCATTGCGTATGGCTAATTGGCCCCATGCCTGCGTCACGGTGGGATGCTGCATCATATAGCCTCACAACCTCGCTGGCGTCATCCTCTTGAAGAGGGCGAATTCGTACATTTCGGCTCAAATCCAAGCACTCTCCAAAAGATCAAGAATATGACAATGGGCAGATGCTATAGAGCCACCCGTAAAACGTCTACTTTGCGACTGCAATTTAAAATCGGACCTCGGGCGGCCATATTGGCGTTGATCGATATTTCCGTTTCAACGTTCATAGTCGACATAGCCTTGATCGTGATTTGGGAGGTCCATGATCACGTTTCAGGGCGACATTCTACCCTTTGATCACTGTATGAACCGGATGCTTCCGCGCGGCTCGACACCGGCAACAGAAGCAGGCGACATCATCCCAATAGGTCAATGAGGCAGAGCATGACATTGTACAAAAAAATCATCGGTATCGTTTGCTTTATGCTCCTATGGACATGGGCAACACAACAAGCGGTCTACGCCAATGATAACGTCGGCGTTCATCAACTTGTTGCTTACTCCAAAGAGCGCGACGCAAATCTTGATGTGACAATCTGGTATCCGGCGAACCCTGGTGGCACTCCCACAATGCTCGGCGAAACATTATTCTTTGAGGGAACTCCGGCTATGCGCGATGCGCCGATTGCGGACGGCAAGTTCCCGATCATTCTGCTTTCCCATGGCGCAGGACTGGCGGGTAATGCTGATGCGTTGAGTTGGGTAGCCGTACCCCTGGCAAGGCAAGGTTTTGCCGTCGCCGCACCAACCCATCCCGGCAACACGGGTGCAACCCGATCCGCTGAGTCAACGATGAAGCTGTGGTTAAGGCCCGCTGATCTCACTGAAACGCTCAATACGCTAGAGAAAAGCGCATTTTTCGAAGACAGGCTCGACCCAGCACAGGTGAGTGCCCTTGGGTTTTCTATGGGCGGTGGCACAGTCCTGATGATGGCAGGTGCACGGATTGTTCCCCACCGCTTGGCTGACTATTGTGACACCGATACAATCAATCCCTCTCTCTGCGGATGGCTCAAGCAGAGCGGGCTCGATCTGCACAAGATGGATTTTAAAACCGCCGATCGTGACAATACGGATAAGCGCATCCGGTTTGTCATGGCAATTGACCCCGCCCCGATGGATGTATTCGCTTTAGACAGCTTTACTCACATCAATACTCCAGTCGATTTCGTGAATCTCGGTCAGCCGGGGAAAATACCCTTGACCCTTGATGCGTCCGAATTTGCAAAGACTATTGCCCATGCACACTATTCCACAATAGCAGACGGGAGCCATTACAGCATGTTTGCTGAATGTAAGGCAGGAGCCGCCGTACTTGCCGAAACCGAAGAGATTGGCGATCCAATTTGCTCGGATGGCGGAGGACGGTCTAGAGCCGAAATCCACATGCAACTCATCAACATGATCATTGATGCACTGCATCGGGAAATAGAACCTCATCACTAATTCCTCCAAACTCAAAACAGCCGCAAAGCTTTCGCTCAGCGGCTGAAAAATCTTAACTGCCTCAAGCCAGCCAATCGGCCAGCCCTGCGCCATCAAGCCGCCAAAGCCTTGGCGTCCATGGGGATTTCCACGTCGATTTCCAGAATCGACACATGCTCATCGCGGTCCACTTTCACGCGGACCTTGTCGGCATCGACCTGAACGTGTTTGGCAATCACGGCCAGAATTTCCTCGCGCAGGATGGCAACGAGGTCGGAGCCTTGGGCGGCGCGCTCGTGGGCGAGCAGCACTTGCAGGCGCTCCCGCGCCATGGGCGCGGTCTGGGGCTTGCGGAAAAGGTTGAAAATGCTCATGCGGCCCTCCGGGAGAAAATCTTGCCGAGCAAACCGCGCTTTTCGCCGGGCATCGACACAGGAAGGTCTTCACCAGCCAAGCGGCGGGCGGCTTCGAAATAGGCGGTGGCGGCGGCGCTCTTGGTGTCGGCCAGCGTCACGGGTGCGCCCATGTTGGAGGCCTTCAGCACATCCATGCTTTCCGGGATAATCCCCAGAAGCGGGATGGACAGGATTTCCAGCACGTCTTCCACCTTCAGCATATCGCCGCGCTGGGCGCGGGCGGCATCGTAACGGGTCAGCAGCAGGTGCTTTTCCATCCGCTCGCCGCGCTCGGCCTTCACGGTCTTGCTATCCAGCAGGCCAATGATGCGGTCAGAGTCACGCACCGAGGAGACTTCCGGGTTGGTCACAACCACGGCCACATCGGCATGACGCATGGCCAGCGTCGCGCCGCGCTCAATACCAGCCGGGCTATCGCAAACCACCCAGTCAAAATGATTTTTCAGCTCAGTGATCACCCATTCCACACCTTCCGGCGTGAGATTGTCCTTGTCGCGCGTTTGCGAGGCTGGCAGCAGGAACAGCGTGTCGAGCCGCTTGTCGCGGATCAGCGCCTGCGTCAGCTTGGCATCGCCCTGAATGACGTTGACCAGATCGTAAACCACCCGGCGCTCGGCACCCATCACCAAATCCAGATTGCGCAAGCCGACGTCGAAATCCACAACGACAACCTTTTCGCCGCGCTGGGCGAGTGCTGCGCCAAGGGCGGCCGTAGATGTGGTTTTGCCAACCCCACCCTTGCCTGATGTCACAACAATGACCTTCCCCATCTTGCTCTCCTGTCTTTCGCCGTGCTGTGTTTCACAGTATGCGGCCAAGCTGCTGGTATTTTTCACGATTCGGCTTTCACCGATTCAAACTGTTTTACTTTTAACACCCAAAGGCGGCGTCAAACTGACCTTGTATCAGGCCATTTTCGCGCCCTTGATGGCGTCGTCTTCCAGCCAAAGCTGCACGGGCTTGCCCAGCAATTCCGGCGGTAAATCCTCGGCCATTTTATAAATGCCATCGATGGCCACCAGTTCGGCTTCCATCTTGCGGCAGAAAATCCGGGCCGATGCATTGCCCACAGAACCCGCCATGGCCCTGCCCCGCAGAGCGCCATAAATATGGATGGAGCCGCCTGCGATAATCTCGGCACCAGAGGCGACTGCACCCAGAATCGTGACATCACCCTCGGTGAAGACCACCGACTGGCCGGAGCGCACCGTCTCTGGAATGATCAGCGATTGCGTCACCGCGCGTGTCTCAGGGCTGCGCTCAACGGGGGCCGGTTCCGGCTCATTAGTCGTAGGCTGCTCCGTCTTTTCCGTTTCCGGCTTGAGCGCTGGCTTTGGCGTTTCCACATCAGCCACCGGGCGGCCACCCTTGAGGATCGGCGGCATACCGCGCTCGACCATCGAAGGCTTTGCACCCTCAAGACCCATGATACTCACGTTCCGGCTGGCAAGCTCGGCAATCAGCTGTTTTAGCTGCTCGCGATCAATCTCCAACTCGGCCACATCCAGCACCACCGGACGACCCAGAAAAAAGCCAGCCGAGCGCGATGCCAGATCATCCAGCCGCTCCAGCCATTGTGCGACCGGCAAATCCGGCGACAGCACGACCGCCAGAAACGACCGGCCTTTGATTCTGATGGAGCGAGGTTCTGTTAGCACTTTAGTCATCTTTGTGAACAAATCATTGACGAGTTTTACGGCTGATTTGGTTAACAAATGGTTAACGTTGCGTCCACGACAGAGTTCACAACATTCGAAAATAATGAGGATCTATTGATCTTCACGCCCACACAACCAATAGGATGTGATTGAAATTATAAAATGAATACAGAGCCATAAGGAATGCGCTCACAGCCCCACGAACAAGGCTTAAACAAAAAGCCCGGCACGAGGCCGGGCTTCTCAAAACCGTTAACACTCAAACAGTGTCTTAGTTCTGGAAGTAGGAATACTTGCCGTCTGGGCCCTTCTTCCACGTGTACATCACGTAGTCAGGACGGGTGATGTCGCCCTTGGCGTCAAAGCCGATAGAACCGATAACGGTCTTGAACGGACCCTTGGCCTTCATCGTGGCAGCAACTTTTTCGCCGTCGGTGGTTTTGGCGATCTTGGCGGCATCAGCAAGAATCTGCAAAGCTGCGTAGGAGTAGAGCGTGTAGGCTTCTGGCTCGAAACCAGAGGCGCGGAACTTGGCCACAACGTCCTTGGCATCTGGGTTCAGGCGTGGATCTGGTGGGAAGGTCATCAGCGTGCCATTGACGGCGTCGCCAGCAATCGAGGCCAACTCGTTGGAGGTGATGCCGTCGCCGGACATCATCGTTGCCTTCACGCCCTGGTCAGCCATCTGACGCAGGATCAGGCCAGCTTCGGTGTGCAGACCACCGTAATAGATCACCGATACGCCAGCTTCCTTGAGCTTTGCAATCAGAGCAGAATAGTCTTTTTCGCCGGGGGTGATACCTTCGTAGACCACTTCCTTGACGCCAAGCTTGTTCAAGGTTTTCTTGGTTTCGTCAGCAAGGCCCTGGCCGTAAGGGGTCTTGTCGTGAACGAAGGCAACCTTGGCACCCTTGAAATGATCAAAAATGTACTGGCCGGCCACTGCGCCCTGCTGGTCATCACGGCCGCAGGTGCGGAAGGTGTTCCACATGCCGCGCTCGGTGAACTTCGGGTTGGTCGAAGCAGGCGTAATCTGCAAAATGCCGTTTTCGGCATAGACTTCAGAAGATGGAATCGAAACGCCGGAGTTGAAGTTACCGATCACGAACTTAACGCCATCAGCAACAAACTTGTTGGCAACCGAGATACCCTGCTTAGGGTCGGACACGTCGTCGCCCAGCTCGATCTTGATCTTTTCGCCATTGATGCCGCCAGCAGCATTGATGTCAGCAGCAGCCTGCTCGGCACCCTTTTGAAGCTGTGCACCGAAAGCAGCGTTAGGGCCTGTCAGAGGACCGGCCACGCCGACAATGATATCGGCATGGGCAGCTCCACTGAAGGCTACCATAGCCGTCAGTGCCACGGCCGAAAGAAGCGACTTCTTCATTCTGATACTCCCAATTTTTGATGTAGGCCCAGTTTTTATGTAGGTTTATTTGGATTCCCGGCACAACACCCACCACAATTGTGCCGGTAAACGTATTCCACTCTGTTTTGTCTTTTGTGTCTTTGATTTTCGCCATCAAAGGCGAGAAAAATCAGCGTGTCAATCTTTCTTCTTCCAAGAAAAGGCAGAAGTGCGATCATACAGCCAATAGTAATTTCTGGTCATCTGATCGGTGCGGCGCAGGCGGAAACCAACAACGGCAAACGCCAGCAAAACCACGAAATCGATCAGATAAAGCGGTGCATCCACCATGGCACCGTCAAACAGCGCATGGTGCAAAAACCGCATCACAAAGGCCAAAAGCAGGGTGTAAACCACCAGTCGGCCATAGCCTTCCCAGCTCTCTGCTACGGCTTTGCCGGTGCGCCACGCAGTCCAGAAACCTAGCAACACCACCAGAAAACGCAGAACGATGCGAACCACATCGGGCTCAGCGTCAAAGAAAAGTCCTTGCATGTCAATCTTCCTTTCCGCCGCTCAATTTTGACAGCGGATTATCCGAAAACCGCTGTACACTTTTCGGTCCGCTGTTCAATGCCGTCCTCCTTCAAGATAAGCCGCGCGCACCTGTGGATCGGCCAGCAATTCCTTGCCAGACCCGCTCATGGTCACCCGACCATTGACCATCACATAGGCCCGGTCAGAGAGCTTGAGCGCCGCAAACGCATTCTGCTCCACCAGAAACACGGTAAGGCCTTCTTCCTGATTGAGCTTCTTGATCGCCTCGAAAATACCCTTGACGATCAGCGGGGCCAGACCCAGCGATGGCTCATCCAGCAACAGCAGTTTTGGGCGCGCCATCAAGGCGCGACCAATGGACAACATCTGCTGTTCACCGCCTGAGAGCGTGCCGCCGCGCTGGCTCTGGCGCTCTTTCAGGCGTGGAAACAGCGTGAAAATCTTCTCAACATCCTCATGGAAATATTTGAGGTTATCGAGACCAGCACCCATTTGCAGGTTTTCCATCACCGTCATGCGCGGGAAGATACGCCGTCCTTCCGGCACCAGCGAAATCCCGCGCCGCGAAATCTCGTGCGCCGGCAAGGCGGTAATATCCTCGCCGTCAAAAATAATGCGCCCGCCCGAGGCGCGCGGCTGGCCGAACATGCTCATCATCAGGGTTGACTTGCCGGCCCCGTTGGCGCCGATCAGCGTCACGA
>DNPN01000181.1:9077-9261 GCA_003501385.1 Rhizobium sp.
GGTTTTCCATCACCGTCATGCGCGGAAAAATCCGCCGCCCTTCCGGGGATTGGGCAATGCGCTCGCGGGCAATCAGGTGGGTTGGCATCTTGGTGATGTCCACGCCATCAAAAATGATCTTGCCAGCGCGGGCTTGCGGGCTACCGCAGATGGTCATCATCAAGGTGGATTTGCCAGCGCCGTT
>DNPN01000181.1:9509-9737 GCA_003501385.1 Rhizobium sp.
TTGCCAGCGCCGTTGGCACCGATCAGACTGACGATTTCGCCCTTGTTGACCTCAACGCTGACGCCATCAAGGGCGCGGATGTTGCCGTAAAAGGTCTCAACGGCTTGTACTTTCAAAAGGGATTCACCGGCCATCAGACATTGCCTCCGGCAATCGCTTCCACATCTGAAATTGGATCGTCCAATTCTTCATCCTCCACCACCAGAATGCGCGCAATACCACTCGGGG
>DNPN01000270.1 GCA_003501385.1 Rhizobium sp.
ACCTGCGGCACCGCATAGACCGTCATACCCGCCAGCATGCCATATTGCAGCGTATTCATTCCAGTGAAATACACAGCCAGCGGCAGCATCAGCACCACGACAATGCCAAGCACGGCGGTGAAGGCGATGGAGGATGCAACGTCATCGGAGTCCGCGCCAATCACCGGGGCTGCGGCCATAATGGCGGAGTTACCGCAGATGGAATTGCCACAAGCCACCAACAGTGCCAGCGGATGCGGCAAGCCAAGCCCACGTCCAATCAGATAGCTGCACGACAGCGCACAGCACACCACCAGCATCACCGCGCCAATCAAGCCAAAGCCGTTGCCCGCAATCTGGCTGAGGCTGATGGAGGCACCCAGCAGAACAATGGCCACATCCAGAATGATTTTGGCGCAGAAATGAATGCCATCACGCATTTTGGCTGGCACATCAAAAAGGCTGTTCACCGCTGTTCCCAGCACGATGCACCAGACCAGTGCATCCACCAGCGTTTGTCCCGTCAGGCGCTGCACCCCATAGGCAATGCCATAGCCGCCAAGCGCAACCGCGCAGGACAAAGCAACACCGGGAAAGATGGAAACAAGATGATGGAGCGGGCGCATGGCCAAACCTTTTTTGCTGTTTGATCCATTTAGCGCCTGCAATTCATTTCATTCCATCGCATAATATGGCATATTTCATGCGATAAAATCACATGAATATGCCTGAGGGCGATTGCGATGACTCTTGAACAATTGACCATCTTCATCGCTGTTGCCGAGCGCCAGCACATTACCCGTGCAGCAGAAGCCATTGGCCTCACGCCCTCTGCGGTCAGTTCTGCCATTCGGGCTTTGGAGACCAATCATGATGTGCTGTTGTTTGATCGGGTTGGCCGCGGTATTGAGCTGACTCAGACAGGCCGGCTTTTCCTTGACGAAGCACGCGCAACCGTTGCCCGCGCCAACAGCGCCGAGCTGATACTGGCGGAGCTGGGCGGTTTAAAGCGCGGCAAGTTGAATGTGCAGGCCAGCCAGACAGTGGCCAGCCATTGGCTACCACGGCAATTGATGCGCTTTCACGCGCTCTACCCGGATATTGAACTGGCGCTGACCATTGGCAACACCACATCCGTGGCGGATGCGGTGGAGCATGGCATGGCCGAGATTGGCTTTGTTGAGGCCGATGTGGCATCCGACCGGCTGGCGCAAACCATTGTGGCGGAAGATGCCATGGTGATTGTAACCTCGCCGGGCCATCCGCTGCTGGCACCGGATAAAGACCCAAGCAAAGCCTTGGCAGAAACAACATGGATCATGCGCGAGCAAGGCTCTGGCACACGGGCGTTTTTTGAGCAGGCACTGCGCGACCTGGGTGTCTCACCTGAGCAGCTGAAAGTGGCCCTGTCGCTGCCCTCCAATGAGGCGGTTTTGTCCGCCGTGATGCAAGGGGGTTGTGCGGCGGCCCTCTCAACCGCCGCCACCGCACCTTTGATAGAGGTTGGCAGGTTGGAGATCGTACCGATTCGCCTGGCCTCGCGGCATTTTTCAGCGCTGCGCCATCGGGAACGGCGATTGAGTGAAGTCGCGCGGCAGTTTTTAAAACTCTGCGGGGAAACTGTTAGTTTGCGCTAAGAATTGATCACGATCTACGGTTCACCATGGACGAACGGAGGTCGGCTGCGGTATGTAAAATTGAAATTCGAAGCGGGACATAAAGCAAATGGTGAATTATATCGAAGCGGCATCCGCGCCGCTGAAAAACACAGGCGCGATCCGCCTCTACGGCCCGGAAGCGTTTGAGGCCATGCGCAAGGCCTGCAATGTCACGGCGCGCTGCCTGGATGCCTTGGCCCCAATGATCAAGCCCGGCCTCACCACCAATGAGATTGACCGCTTCGTGTTTGAATTTGGCATGGACAATGGTGCCCTGCCCGCCACGCTGAATTATCGCGGCTATCGCCACTCGGTCTGCACCTCAATCAACCATGTTGTCTGCCACGGCATTCCCGATGACAAGCCTTTGCGGGAAGGCGATATTGTTAACATCGACGTGACCTATGTTGTGGATGGCTGGCATGGTGATTCCAGCCGCATGTATCCGGTGGGCGAAATCAAGCGCGCTGCCGAGCGCCTGCTGGAAGTGACCCATGAGTGCCTGATGCGCGGCATTGCCGCCGTGCGCCCCGGCGCACGCACGGGGGCGATTGGCGCGGCTATTCAGGCCTATGCCGAAGCGCAGCGCTGCTCTGTGGTGCGCGATTTCTGTGGCCATGGCGTGGGCCAGTTGTTTCACGATACGCCGAATATTCTGCACTATGGTCAGGTCAATGAAGGCCCAGAACTGCGTGAAGGCATGATCTTCACCATTGAGCCGATGATCAACCTTGGCAAACCGCATGTGAAAGTTCTGGCCGATGGCTGGACCGCCGTGACCCGCGACCGCTCCTTGACCGCGCAATATGAGCATGCGGTGGGCGTCACCGCCACGGGCTGTGAAATCTTCACGCTTTCGCCCGCTGGTCTCGATCGCCCCGGACTTCCTCCCCTGTAAGCCCGGACTTCCTCCTCTGTAAGGTTGAGCCATGACCAAACCGCCAAACGCCCAAGGCATGCATGAGCAGGCTTCCGACCAGTTCGAAACCGAATTGGAGGACGAATCATTCAGCTTTGAGGAGGATGAGCGGGGCTTTTTTGCCGAGCTTCCGCAAAAGCCAAAGCAGGGCAAGAAGATTGCTGCACCCGATCCCAAGCCCGTGGAACATTACCACGGCCATCGGGATAGACTACGGCTGCGCTTCAAGGACAAGGGTGAGGATGCGCTGGCTGATTACGAAGTGCTGGAGCTTTTGCTGTTTCGCCTCATTCCCCGGCGCGACACCAAGCCGATTGCCAAAGCACTGATTGAACGTTTTGGCAGTTTGGCCGGCGTGTTTGGCGCACAACTCAGCCTGTTGCAGGAGGTCAAGGGCGTAGGTGAAGCCGTTGCCCTCGACCTCAAGCTGATTTCTTCAGCCGCCCAACGCATGCTGAAAAGCGACATCAAGGGTAAGCCCATTCTATCGTCCTGGTCCAGCGTGATTGATTATTGCCACGCCGCCATGGCCTTTGAAACCACAGAGCAATTTCGCATTTTGTTTCTGGATAAGCGCAACGCCATTATTGCCGATGAAGTGCAAGGGCGCGGCACGGTGGACCACACCCCGGTCTATCCCCGCGAAGTGGTGAAGCGCGCGCTGGAACTCTCGGCCACCGCCATTATTCTGGTCCACAACCACCCCAGCGGCGATCCAACCCCATCGCGGGCCGATATTGAAATGACCAAAACCATTATTGATACGACCAAGCCGCTGGGCATTACCGTGCATGATCACGTGATCATCGGCAAACAGGGCCACGCTAGCCTCAAGGGCCTGCGGCTGATTTAACATAGGCCGGTTTTCTAACGGCTCAACTCTGTCGCTTTCTACAAAGCGCCCGCACGCGACGGATATGGTTTTCTGTCGTGCCGACACCACCCCCATTGCTTTTTAGCCGCACGCATTTCCGCAGTGCAAATCGACGCACGATTGCAATTTCAGCGCAGCATGATGTCCTTTTTTTGGTGTATTTTAAATACTGAATTATTTACAGTTGCATTAATCCCATAGATAGAATTTTTTATCAGACGTTATCTTGAGTAGTGCGCATTCAACCTTTCAAACCAGCACTCCAGCACGCGGGACGCATAGAAACAGACCCTATGCGAACGCTTTGGATGCTCATTTTCGAATTGGAGAGGGATTCATGTCAGAGATAAAATATTCACCGTCACGTCGCTCGCTGTTGCGCGGCATGACGGCATTGGCGGGCGCCTATTTCGCATCACCATTGATCTATGGCTTTCGCCAAGCGCAAGCCGCCTATCAAACAACAAAGCCAAAGCTTGAAAAAAACTTTGGCAAGGGCAAGACCGTTGCCGTGATTGGTGCCGGTGTGGCCGGTTTGACCACCGCTTACACACTGGCCGATGCAGGCTTCAAAGTCGTGGTGTTTGAGGCAGACAATCGCTACGGCGGCCGCAGCCTCACCGCCCGCCCATCAAACCCGAAATACAAAGATTGGTGGTTCAAGAAATACGACCCGGAAAAACGCTTTCCTGCCATGTATGTTGACCGCTATCATGAACGCCCGGAAAGCCCCGCCGCTGGCGAGCAGGTCTGCACATTCATGGACGATCAATGGGCTGCGAATGGCTATCGCGGCAATCCGGTGGAACTGTTCTTGAATGCAGGTCCGGGGCGCATTCCGTCCAATCATGTCGATCTTATTGCGCTGTGTCAGGAAATTGGTGTGGCGCTGGAGCCCTATTTCTTCCTCTCCACATCCAATCTGTTGCAAAGCGACAAGTTCAGACATGGTGCCGCCATTCCCTTTGGTCAGGTCAATTACAGCCTGTTCAGCGAAATGGCGGAGGTGATGTATAAGGTCACCCAGGAAGCCGTGAAGCTTCAGGGAGCCACCGGCAGCGAAGAGGCGAAGAAGCTTGAAAACCTCTACCGGCTGTTTGGTGATCTGACCAAGGAGGGTGCGCTTCAGGATACATCCCGCCTTGGTTATCTCAAATTTCCGGGAGGATGGCGAAATTCCGGCACCATACGCCCAACCGTGCCTTTGGATGAAATTCTCGATTCCGAATTTATCGGCAGCGCCGATGCCAATCCTGAATTATCGCCCGGTTCCTTCCTGTTCAACTCCTTCAACGGTGATTGGCAACCTGCACTGATGCAACCCATTGGCGGCATGGACCGCATCTGGCAACAATTGCTGTTGCAAGACATTCCCTCCTCGGCATTCTGGAACCACCATCTCCAGAAGAAGACGGGCAGAGCGCCAAAGGTCGGCGATCTCGTTTTGCTCAACGCGAAAATCTCGAAAATCATCGCGCTGGATAGAGGCGTTGGCTTAACCATTGATCGTGGCAAAGGCCCATCGCTCAAAGAAAAATTCGATTTCTGCGTATCAACCATGGCACCGTCGCTGTTGAACCGGGTTTTGGTCCCGGACAATATTCCGCCGAAGTTCCTGAAGGGGCTACAGGCATTTTCAGAAACCGGAGCATGGCCAGACCAGACCCCAAATCTCTGGACACCGGCCATCAAGGTGGGCTGGCAGGGCAAGGATCGGTTCTGGGAAACCAAGAACGAGATCTACGGCGGTATCTCGTGGACAACCGATATCATTGGCCAAATCTGGTATCCGTCGGAAGATTTCACCGCGCGCACAGGTATTCTCACTGGAGCCTATAACCGCGGCGAACAAGCCTCCGTTTTTGCCAAGCAAAACCAACCTGAACGGCTGGCAGCAGCCAAAACCGGACTTGGTAAGCTGCATAAGGGCGAAGAAAACAACGTCACCCATGGCATGTCGATTGCGTGGCAGTTGATGCCCCATCAGGTCGGAGGCTGGGCCTCGGATACCGCCTCCACCAGCCCGGATGTGTACGAACAGATCACCACATTCAAGGAGAACGGCTATTTCTACTGCGCCGGTGACACGTGGAGCTATTGGCCTGGCTGGCAGGTTGGCTCGGTCGCCTCCGCCTATTGCGCCATTGATGCGATTGCCAACACAATCCGGGCCGGAAAATAAGCGCAACAAGCAGACAATAACCCTGTAAAAACTGGTGCCATGCCTCAAAACCGGGGCATGGCATTTTCATTTCGGGCATCATAGGCTACAAAGATACGGGCTTTATCGGACCCATAGAGTTTGTCAGGGAAAAGTGGAATCCGCTTTTCCCGAAAAGACAAACGAAAACAAAAGACTCTAGAATTTTCGCATAACAATTTCTATTTTAAACATATTTTGTCTTTAAACGGGAATGGGTTGAAAGACAAAGCCATGCAGCTGGCGACAGAACAGGATACACTATGAAGCACACTCTTGCAGCCATTGCCCTCGCAACAACGATGCTACTTGCGACACAGCCGGGATACGCACAATCTCGTCAGCAAGACGTTTGTGTGAAGGAGGGGCCGGATGTTGGCTGCAAAAAGATCCGTCATTCCCAAATCTCGAGAGCGCACAAGACAGTCAAGCATCGCGGCAAGAACATTGATCCGATCACCACATGTGCCGTGAGTAAAGCCTCCCCCTGCGTGCCGAAGCGTGTTTCAAAGTAAACCCTATCAAATCAGCGCAAAGGCCTCGAGCCTATCCGGGAGGGTGGCAATGGTCTGGCACTCAACATTGGCGAAAGCCAGTCGCACATAATCCTCTCGCCCCTCACCGAAAAAGCCACCCGGCACGGTCAGAATACCGGCGCGTTTTGCCAATTGTTGCGCAACCTCGACCGAAGACACCCCGGAAAACGGATGACGGGCGAAGGCAAAATAGGCCCCGATGGAAGACAGTTGCCATTCTGGCAGGCTCGCAAACGCCTGTTTCAGCGCGACCGTACGGCGCGTGATCTCCGCTGCATTATCACTGCGCCAATCATCCAGCACCGGCAGGGCGCGGGCGAGTGCCATTTGTGCCGCCCTTGGTGCGCAAATTTGCAAATTGTCCATGATCTTGACGATCTGGGCTACGACCCCTTTCCCCGCTGTGATGGCTGCCAAACGATGGCCGGGAATGGCGAAGGATTTGGAAAAGCTGTAAATCTGGATCAACCCGTTCGCCCAATCGCGGGTATCAAAAAGCCCATGAGGTCGGCCCAATTCTGGGTTTAGAAAATCCCGATAGGTCTCATCAACAATCAACCAGGTACCGTGTGTCCGGCACAGTACAAAAATCTCTTGCAGCAAGGCATCTGGATAGATCGCCCCGGTTGGGTTGTTCGGCGTGACCAGGGCAAGTGCCTTCACCCCCGTTTTCAGCACCGCCGCCACCTCTGCCACAGACGGCAGAAATCCATTATCCTGATCACAGTTGAGAATAGTGGTGCCAATTCCCATCATTGACAGCGTCGTGTCATGGTTGAAATAGAAGGGATTGGTCAGCGCCACCCTGTCACCTGCCCCGGCCAGCGCCATCATCGTGCAGATAAAGGCCTGATTTGCACCTGCGGTAATGTGGATCTGCTCTGGCGAAAATTCAGGTCCATATACTCCAGAGAGATGGTGGCAATAAGCTCTCCTAAGTTGTAATTCTCCTTCTATAGCGCCATATCCGCAGGCCTCGGCCGAACCCGCAGCTTGCGCCAGCCATTGTAGCAGATCGCTATGTGGTGGATGACCTGGTGCTGCCTGAGAGAGATCGATCAAAGCACCGCAACTGCCATTATACTCTCGACCCCAACCAAATACGGAGGGTATTGGCGGCGCAGACAGACCAGCTACAAGCGGATTGAAAGAAAAAGGTAGCATAATATTTGTCCATCGTGAGAGCATGTTTGCACAAATTAACATTATACAACGAAAGCAGATTTTCGCAAATTTAGGAATACTTTAAGACTTGTTGGTAATTTTAAAAAATTCGAAGCGCCAGAAAATTTCCGACCTTTAAAAAAGACAATAGAAAATTTAGAAATACAAGTGTTTGAGGGGATAAAAAAGTGAGTATGACATGTCTCACGCGCAGGACCGCAATGGTTGGCGCACTCCAAACGGCTCTGGCATTGACCATCGCCTCCCCAATATGCGCTGCAACCTCCGGCATACAAAAGACCTCGCTGGTTGTCGCAATCCCTTTGGAGCCACCGGTATTGGATCCAACGACAGCGTCACCTGTTGCTGTCGGAATGATCACCTGGAGCAATATTTATGAGGGCTTGGTAACCATTGACCGCGAGGGAAACATCCAACCCCAACTGGCAACCGATTGGACAATCTCAAGCGACCACCTGACCTACACATTTCACTTGCGAAAAAATGTATTTTTTCATGATGGCACGGTATTCGATGCCTCGGTCGCCAAATTCTCGCTCGAGCGCGCAAGCTCACCATCATCCCGAAATCCCCAGAAACGCTTTTATAGTCGGATTGAGCGGATTGAAGCCCAAGATCCATGGACACTTGTGCTGCATTTGAAGCGGCGCAACGGTAGCCTTCTCTATTGGCTCGCTTGGCCAGCCAGCGTGATCGTTGCGCCCAACAGCGCTGAATCCAATGGGCAAGAACCCATCGGGACCGGCCCATTTCGTTTTAAAAACTGGGAAAAAGGTGCATCCATTGAATTGGTTGCCAATGAAACCTATTGGGCCAAAGACAAAATTGCGCTCAAACACGTGACCTTCCGCTTTCTGGGCAATCTGGATCTCCTTGCAAAAGCCCTCAAGGCGCAAGAGATTGACGCCGTTCCAGAATTCAACCGTCCAGATCTTGTGGCCGACCTGCAAAAAGTCTCCACCTTGAAGACGGTGATCGGCGTCACGGAAATGAAAGTGATTGCCGCCATGAACAATGCGCGCAAGCCTTTCAATGATCTTCGGGTGCGTCAGGCACTCATGATGGCCGTGGATCGCTCCGCCATGATTGAGGGGGCCTGGGACGGGCTTGGCAAGAAAATAGGCAGCCACTACACCCAAAATGATCCTGGCTATCGTGATTTAACCGGCGTCTATCATTACAACCCGGCCAAAGCCAGAGCGCTTCTGGCTGAGGCAGGCTACCCCAAGGGCTTCACCTTTGTGATGAAGACCCCGCAAATGTCCTACGCCGTCCGCTCGACCGATATTCTTCAAGCCGCCTTCGCCGAAATCGGCGTGACAATGATTGTCAAAACCACCAGTTTCCCGCAACCTTGGACGCACGAAGTGTTTGAAAGAGCAGACTATGACATGACAATCATTGCGCACGCGGAGCCGATGGACATCAACATGTTTGCGCAGCCAAATTCCTATTTTAACTACAAAAACCCCACTTTCAACGATGTTATTGAAAGTATTGAAACATCCACAAGCGAAGACGAGCGCAAACGGCTCTACGGAGATGCGCAAACAATACTTGCCCTGGATCTCCCGGCCCTGTTCCTGTTCTCACTTCCCAAAATCGGCATCTGGAACGCAAACCTGAGAGGCATGTGGGAAAACGAGCCAATCCCATCCATTGTGCTGTCCGAGGTGCATTGGGCAGAGTGATTGCCCTCTTGATGCATTTTTTGCACCGCAAAACGCGCGAAAATCCAATCAAACAAGTGCCTTAAAACGATTATCGGATTCAAAATATTCGAGCATTGAATCAATTTATCAACGCAAACGCGCCTTGATAAAATGTCTGTTACCCTGATATTTTATGGGAAAAATGCTGGTTTTATGTGCAATGCAACGTAAAATAACCATTCGGTTAGAATCCATCGATATGATGCTTGCTATTGGCCCAGTAGCAAGGCCCCAGCAGCAAAACCAGTGCCAAACAGGAATAAGCTATGTACCAGTACGATCTCGTCGTCATCGGTAGCGGCCCCGCAGGCCGCAGAGCCGCCATTCAGGCTGCAAAGCTCTCCAAGACAGTTCTGGTGATTGAGCGGGGTGGTCGCGTTGGCGGTGTTTCTGTCCACACGGGCACCATACCGTCCAAAACCCTGCGCGAGACAGCACTGAACCTTACAGGCTGGCGCGAGCGCGGCTTTTATGGACGCTCTTACCGAGTGAAGCAGGAAATCAGCGCCGCGGACCTGCGCCGCCGCCTGCTGATTACGCTAGACCACGAAGTGGACGTGCTGGAACACCAGTTTTCGCGCAACCGCGTGCAACAAATGCGCGGCACGGCCACCTTTGTTGATGCCAACACAATTGAAATCAAAAAAGATGATGGAGAAACGGCTCGCGTAACCACCGCTGCCGTGTTGCTGGCGGTTGGCACGCGGCCTCATCGCCCAGCCCACATTCCGTTTGATGGCGAAACCATTCTCGACAGTGACGATATCCTCAACATCAAGGATGTGCCGCGCTCGATGGTCGTGATTGGCGCGGGCGTTATCGGCATTGAATATGCAACGATTTTTAGCGCTCTGGATACGCAGGTGACTGTGGTGGAACCACGCGACAGCATGCTGGATTTCATTGATAAGGAAATTGTCGAGGACTTCACCTACCAGCTCCGCGACCGCAATATGAAGCTGATTTTTGGCCAATCCGCCGAGATTGTTGAAAAGGCAGATGGTAAGTGCCGCGTCACGTTGAAAAGCGGGCGCGTGCTGAACGCTGAGATGGTGTTGTTTGCCGCAGGCCGCGTGGGTGCTACGGATACGCTCAATCTGGCCGCCTGCGGCTTGGAAGCCGACAGCCGAGGCCGGCTGAAGGTGAACAAGGAAACCTTCCAGACAAATGTACCCAACATTTATGCCGCAGGCGATGTGGTTGGCTTCCCAAGCCTTGCCTCCACCTCCATGGAACAAGGCCGCATCGCGGCCCGCCACGCTGTGGGTGCCCATTCCAGCGAACCTCCGCAATATTTCCCCTATGGCATCTATGCCGTGCCGGAAATTTCCACCTGCGGCCTGACCGAAGAAGAAGTGCAACAGCGCAACATTCCGTACGAGTGCGGCATTGCCCATTTTCGCGAAACCTCGCGCGGCCACATCATGGGGCTGGATAGCGGCATGCTGAAAATGATCTTCTCGCTCAAAACCCGCAGATTGCTGGGTGTGCATATCGTTGGTGAAGGGGCCACGGAACTGGTGCATATCGGTCAGGCTGTGCTGAATTTGAAGGGCACGGTGGAATATTTCGTGGAAAACACCTTCAACTACCCTACCCTTGCCGAGGCCTATAAGATTGCGGGCTTGGACGCCTGGAACCGTATGGGTGAACTGGTGAAAAAGGCCTAAGCTGTTGCAGTAAAAAGAAAATAGCGTGGTGCACTCTCTCTCGTTGAAAGACGGGAGAGTTTTGCGCTAAAAAGATAAATTGAGAAATTGTAAATATAAATTGGACACCCCGGCCTAAGGCTGTTACTAAGGGAAATCGATAATTGGTTGTTTGATATTTGTTGTTGCTGGCACTTTGTGCAACTCTGACGAAATTACCCTTCAAAAATCGAAGCTAACGAGGTCCGCGCGAAGTGCGGGCTTTCCTCTAATCTTGCTATTGAAAGGGTTCGTTATGACCACTGGCACAGTAAAATGGTTTAACTCCACCAAGGGTTTCGGCTTCATTCAGCCTGACGACGGCAGCGCCGACGTATTCGTTCACATCTCCGCTGTAGAGCGTGCAGGTATGCGCGAACTCGTAGAAGGTCAAAAGATCGGCTACGAAATGGAACGCGATCACAAGTCGGGCAAGATGTCCGCTGCACAGCTTCAGGCTGCGTAATCAAGACTTTTTGTTGCCGGTGACCACGGATGTACTGGCATCAACGCGACGATAAGTTAAGACGAGGTCAGGCAGTCTGCCTGGCCTTTTTTTTGGTCAATTGCCGATAGCATCGGGCCAAAGCGCCGTATAGCTGGCTTATACACCCCTCTGCGCCATCCAAGCCTGCGAGCATTCATGGTGTTTGGGACGGTCCAGATGCACCAAAAAAACAGGAGAGGCCAATGACTGAATCCATCAGCAAAAACCGCGAACGTGCCGAAGCTGCCTTCAGCTTGACCCAGACCCAACATCTCTCGCGCAGCCGCGCTGTGTCCGAGATTGATGCCGTGGCCACCGCCCGTGATGAAAAGACAGCGCGCCTGCGGGCATTGCGCCTTGAGCAGGACGCTATCGCGCTTGCGCGCGTTGCAAACACCAAGCCGTAAATCCATTTACGGCCTATGGCATGCTTGCCATAGGCGTGATTGATCTGGCCGATGTTAGATCGGATTTTCCAGGCTGAACGTCTCGGACTTTTCGTCATAGGCGAATAGCTCGGCATAACGCGCCCAAGACACAACGGTCTTCAGGGTCTCATCCGCCTGCTCTTCCTGCATATAGTCTTCCAGCTCGGTGATGAACCGGGTAGCAGGCGCTGTATGCGATGGGCGCTCATCCAGCACGCGCCGGATCAGGCCGATAATTGGCACGTAAGACACCAGATGCTCGGCAAACAGCTTTTTGCGGGCGTCCGTATCCATATGGGCAAATTTTTTGCCAATATCCGTCAAGGTCAAATCACCCTCGCTCATCTGTGCAAAGCGCAGCAATTGCAGGGTTTCGCCCAGATGGAACAGCTCTTCTGTGCCCATTTGCAAGGCACTGGCGAGAACCGGAAGATCGGCCTTACCATCGTAATGCGGACCGGCGATGGCTTCAATCAGACCCGCCAGCACGTTGGTGGAGACATGCTCCAGAATCATGCCAACGCCGGTGCTATGGATACCTTCCATAACGGGTGCGCGCGGCTCGGCACGGTTGGTCATCTGCGCGTAGATGCTATCCACCAATTGGCGAAAGGCGGGGTCCAAACGATTGCGCGGATGGGACAGATCCACCTTCAACTCAGATGCCACCCGGCCCGGATTGGACGAGAACACCAGAATGCGGTCGCACATCAGCACCGCTTCTTCGATGTTGTGGGTGACAATCAGCACTGACTTGATGGGAAGGCGACCTTCAATCCAAAGGTCAATCATATCGGTACGCAGCGTTTCCGCCGTCAGCACGTCGAGCGCGGAAAATGGCTCATCCATCAGCATCAGATCAGGATGCACCACCAGCGCCCGCGCAAAGCCCACGCGCTGGCGCATGCCGCCAGACAATTCCTTGGGGTAAGCGTTTTCAAAGCCGTCGAGACCAATCAAGTCGATGGCGGCAAGAGCGCGTGAGCGGCGCTCGGAACTGTTGACGCCTTGGGCTTCCAGTCCCAGCTCCACGTTTTGCAACACGGTGAGCCATGGAAACAGCGCAAAGGACTGAAACACCATGGCAATGCCATCTGGCGGGCCAATAATGTCCTTGCCACAGCTCTGAGCCTGCCCCGAGGATGGCGGAATAAGCCCGGCAATAATACGCAACAGCGTGGATTTACCTGAGCCGGAACGCCCCAGAAGGCCGACAATTTCGCCTTCCTTGATGGTCAGATCAACATTTTCCAAAACAACCACATCTGTACCGCTGCCCTTGGGAAAAGAGCGGCTGACCTGGTGAATATTAACGAGCGGAGCCTTTGTGGACAGATCAACCATGGGCGCGATCTTTCAAGATAAGAGTGTTCAGATAAATGAAAGTGTTCATGGCAAGCGCCTTGCCATGATCAATTGACACGAAGGCGACGTTCGCCAAGCTCATACAGGGGACGCCAGAACAGGCGATTGAACAGCGTCACAAAGCCACACATCACGATGATGCCCAGAACCACGCGGGGGAAATCACCCGCGGTTGTGGCATTGGCAATGTAGGAGCCAAGACCCGGCGTGGAGAGCTGTGTTGTTCCCCAGCTGGCCACTTCTGCCACGATGCTGGCATTCCATGAGCCGCCGGATGCGGTGATGCCACCTGTGACGTAATAGGGAAACACGCCGGGCAAAACCACCTTGAACCACCAGCGCCAACCCTTGATGTGGAAACTGCGGGCAGCCTCTTTCAAATCTCCCGGAAAGGCCGATGCCCCGGCGATAACGTTGAACAGGATGTACCACTGTGTGCCAAGGATCATCAGCGGACTGAGCCAGACATCGGCATTGAGACCAAACCGCACAATCACCACCACAAACACCGGGAAGGCAAGGTTGGCCGGAAAGGCTGCCAGAAACTGTGCCAGAGGCTGCACGCGCTCGGCCAGTTTTGGCCGCAGGCCAATCCACACACCAATGGGAACCCAGATGAGTGTGGCAAGAATGATCAGCACCACCACGCGCAGCAGCGTGATAAAGCCATCAACAACGGCCGTACCGACATCATTCAAACCAATGGTGCCGCGCAAATAGTTGAAGCTGACATAGGCCGCAAACAAAGCGCCCAGAAAGATCAGCGAGACCCAGAGACGATCAACGACCACCGAGGGCTTGGCTTGAATGCCAGCAGGTTTCATCATCGGCAAGGAGGGAAAACGAATATTCCAGATCAAGCGCATGAACCAGCCGACTGGAGCCGTCAAAACGCGAATTACCTTGGCACGGCGCAACAAATCCAGCATCCACGACCGGGGACCGGGGCCGGAGGATGTCGTCTCAAAGCGGAATTTATCAGCCCAGGCCACCAGCGGACGGAACAGGAACTGATCGTAAATAATGATGACCGCCAGCATGGCCGCAATCGCATAACCAATAGCGGTAATATCCTGCTGTTTGATGGCCAGCGCCACGTAAGAGCCAATGCCGGGCAAGGTGACGGTCGTATCACCCACGGTAATTGCCTCGGATGCCACCACAAAGAACCAGCCGCCAGACATGGACATCATGGCATTCCACACCAGACCCGGCATGGAAAACGGCACATCAAGCCGCCAGAACCGCTGCCAACCACTCAGGTGAAAGCTGGATGACACTTCTTCCAGATCACGTGGCTGGCTGCGCATGGACTGGTACATGCTGAAGGTCATGTTCCAGGCCTGGCTGGTGAAAATTGCAAACACCGACGCCAGCTCTGCACCAAGCACCCTGCCCGGAAACAGATTGAGGAAGAAGGTGACCGTAAAGGTCAAAAACCCGAGAATCGGAACCGATTGCAATATATCCAAAATCGGAATCATCACCATCTCGGCCCGCCGGCTTCTGGCGGCAATCGTGGCATATATGAAGGTGAAAATCAGCGAGAACACGATGGCCGCCAGCATACGCAACATGGTGCGCACCGCATAGATCGGCAGATTGGCCGGATCGAGAGACAGCGGCGCGATATCCAGCGCCGTCAACGGCTCTGTTGATACATCGGCACCATAGGCGATAAGAACAATCACCCCGACTACCAGCAGCAAAGCCATGACATTCCAGAGGCTGAGCATGAGAGACCGGCGGACCGCGAGCGGTGCATGTTTATGTGATGCCATAATGAAGCCCTTCGGCGTGAGAAGGATATTGATAATTCTTGCGGCAGAGAAACACGGTCAAAATCTCTCCATCACAATGACGGCTTAACGGCAATAACGTGACAGCATCATGACGGGGTTTTCCTAACCATTCGGAAAAAACTACATTATTTTGATGTTACACGGTGATGTGATGACAAAGTAGCGCCCATAACAAGTGCCGATCAGCCCCCGCCAAACGGAGGATATTGACAGGCGCAATTGAAAGACAGTAATCCAGATATTGGTAATGGATTCTGCCGGGCATAACGCCAAACCGCTTCCCTGATGAAGCTGATGATTCCTACTCAACGCACAGCCGCGAAGGAGTAGAAATTTGCCCAATTTCCTGATCTTTTCATCCTATACAGTCTATAGAGCAGTTCGGAGCGTGAGCCTATGATGGCATTTTCAGCACTTGTCATCCCTCGCCTTCAACGCTTGCGCAGTCTGGCAAAGTGGACCGCCATTCTTGTTCCCATGGCCATGCTTGTTGGCACGCTCGTGGCTGCCTTTCTCTGGGGTCTGGATCAGGCCACAAAGGCCCGGTTTGAATTTCCATGGCTGATCTACGGCATGCCTATTGCAGGCTTTGTCATGGTTTTTGCCTATCAAAAATTCGGAACGACGGTTGAGGCAGGCAACAATCTGATTATCGACCAGATTCACCAGCCCGGTGGTGGCGTGCCTTTGCGCATGGCCCCCTTCATTTTGGTCACAACCGTTCTGACCCACCTTGTTGGCGGATCGGCGGGCCGCGAAGGCACCGCCGTACAGATAGGTGGCAGTCTTGCCAGCGCCTTTGGACGCCTGTTCCGACTAACCCCGGAAGACACCCGCATTGTGCTGATGGCAGGCATAGCGGCAGGCTTTGGAGCGGTGTTTGGCACGCCCATTGCCGGAGCGGTGTTTGCGCTGGAAGTTCTCACCATTGGCCGCATGCAATATGACGCGCTTTTGCCCTCGCTGTTTGCAGCCCTCGTGGCCGATTGGACCTGCCATGCCTGGGGCATTGGTCACACCCATTACGCCATCACCTTTGGCAGCGGGAATGCGCCGGAAACCTTCAATCTCGATGCCCTGCTGCTGTTGAAAACGGCCATAGCTGGTATCGCCTTTGGGCTGGCTGCGCAGCTTTTTGCACGTTCGGCCCATTTTGCATCATCACTCTATAAGCGCATCCTGCCCTTTGCTCCGCTTCGGCCTGTGCTGGCCAGTGCCATTCTGCTTGCTCTCGTCTACTTGCTTGGCACCCGCAGCTATCTGGGCCTTGGCGTATGGTCGCCCAACCCGGATGACATTACCATCTCCAGCTTTTTCAGGCCAGATCATGTGGACTATTGGAGCTGGGCCTGGAAGCTGGTCTTCACGGTCATCACCTTAAGCGCTGGCTTTAAGGGCGGTGAAGTGACGCCGCTGTTTTTCATTGGCGCGGGGTTAGGCAGTGCAGTTGCGGGCGTTTTGGGTGCGCCGGTTGATCTGTTTGCCGGACTTGGCTTTGTCGCCGTCTTCGCCGGTGCCACCAACACACCGCTGGCCTGCCTGATCATGGGCATTGAGCTGTTTGGTGCCACCCATTCAGCCTATTTCGCCGTTGCTTGCTTTGTGGCCTATCTGTGCAGCGGCCATGTGGGCATTTACAAGGCGCAAAAATTGGGCGTGGCGAAACTGGTCTTGAACACAAAACCGGAAGCGCCAGCGCCCAAGGATTAAGCGATAGGCAGACCGTGTCGCGACGGCAGAAAATAGCTCGGCCCATCCAGATCACTTAGCAGACCGGGCTCTGATGGCTGCCAGCCCAGCAGCTCCCGGGTCTTGGCGCTGGAGCTGCGATTGTCCATCGCGGCAAAATGGGCGAACCAGCTAAAATGCTCTGCCGCCTCTTCCGGTGCTTTGCTTACCACCGGCAGGTTCAGGCCCTTGCCAATGGCCTCGGCAATGGCGTGAAGGGTGACGCCCTCCTCTGCTACCGCGTGATAGGTTGAGGTGGTCGATGGCGTTTCCAGCGCCAATCGATACAATTTCGCCGCGTCAAAGCGATGAATGGCGGGCCATTGGTTCTGACCATCGCCGATATAGGCGGAAACGCCGCGCTTCTTGGCAAGATCAATCAGTGTTGGCACAAAGGCATAATCCCCTTCGCCGTGCACTGATGGTGGAAGACGCATGATGATGGCCCGCACGCCATGTGCTGCCGCAGACTGGGCCGCAACCTCGGACAAACGTGGCATGGGTGAATTGGCTGAAAACACATCATCCTCGGTCACCGCATGATCCCTCATCAGCAAACCCGTGCCGGAGGTGACAATCAAAGGGCGGTCAGAGCCAGCAATCGGCTCTGCCAAAGCGGCAATGGCCCGGGCATCAATCTCGCAATTCGCCTTGAAATTGGAAAAATCATGGATGAACCCGGCATGGATCACACCATCAGCATCTGCCGCACCAAGACGAAGCGCCTCCAGATCTTGCAGATCACCGCGATGCGCTTTCGCACCAACAGCCGTGAGGGACGCAGCGCTCGCATCGGAGCGGGCCAGCCCCACAACCTCATGGCCCGCATTGATCAGTTCCAAAACAATGGCCGTACCGACAAAGCCGGTGGCACCCGTTACAAAAACGCGCATGGGAATATCTCCTGAAAATAGCTCAACGACAGGCTTGCCTGTCTGACAATCAATCTAGGAAATACCCTCAAGACGGTCTATGCTGATACATCCGCATTACTTTCGTCATCGTCCGGAAACACCCATGGACCCTCTCTCTCACGTTCTGTCTTTGCTCAAGCCCCACAACTATCTCTCTGGCGGTTTCATGGCTGGCGGAGCTTGGTCCATCCAGTTTCCAGACCAGCAAAAAGGCATCAAATGCAGCGCTATTGTTGCAGGCGAATGCTGGTTGATCGTCGATGGCGTTGCGGATGCGGTCTATCTCAAGGCGGGCGATTGCATCCTCCTCCCCAGCGGCAGACCTTTTCGTTTGGCGACCGACCTCACCATGGACCCACTGGATGCCGAACCGATTTTTGCCGACCCAAACAGAAGCAACATCGTATCGCTCAACAGCGGCGGCGACTTTCTGTTGATCAGCAACCGTTTCGCCCTGACGGACAGCCACGCCACACTCTTGCTCAACATGCTCTCGCCAATCGTTCATATTCCCTATGCGCAAGATCAGACCACGTTGCGCTGGTGGGTAGAGAGGATGATGCAGGAGATGCAAGACCCCCAGCCGGGCGGTTTTCTGGTGATGCAACACTTGGCACATATGATGCTGGTTGAGGCGCTAAGACTGCATCTGAAGGACCGCCTCAACGGTGGCGTTGGCTGGCTATTTGCCCTCGCCGATAAGCAGATGAGCGCTACGATGACCGCCCTGCATGATGACCCCGCCCGCCGCTGGAACTTGCAGGATCTTGCCGCTGTTGCTGGCATGTCGAGGTCAAGCTTTGCGCTCAAATTCAAACAGACGGTGGGCACCAGTCCGATGGATTATCTCACCCACTGGCGGATGATGCTGGCCGCCGACAGATTGAAACATTCCCGAGAGCCAATTGCCACCATTGCCCTCTCGCTGGGATATGAATCGGAGAGCGCCTTCAGCACAGCTTTCAAGCGCGTGATGGGTTGCCCGCCGCGCCATTATACTCACAGCAGAGGCGCAACCTTGGCAGTCAAGAGTGAGATGCACCAGGCGCTGCCAGATGAACATCCCCTGGCTGTTGCCCAATAATGTTAAATTTGATCAGGCTATTGAACTCAATAAAGCCTATTGTGGTAACCTGCTCCGATTAAGGCCAGCAGGACCACTACCAGCCGCAATTTTTGCGTAGCGGTCCAACTGCCCCTTCTAGGCCAGCTAGATCAAATTCCGATATCGTTGGTGAGGCGTTATATGCGGTTATCTCCGTCGTCAATTTTTTGTGACCCAAAATTTGTTTTAAGAAAGGTATAGACGATTTACTCGACCAAAGCCCTAAAGCTTCATTATCAGTTGAAACTAAAAAATTCTTCTTTTGGGCTTTTTCTTTATCGACGCGGTACCTAATAGTTCCGTAACCTTGGATGTCAGACATAAAATCGCCTAAGGTGAAGTAGACTGTTGTAACTTTTTCTTCACACCTGATGTTGATGTTTGTGCTAGAGTCAATGGACTTGAGATTAAGATTTATGGTGTTCGAATCATCCATCTTGGATTTTTCGGTTGTAATGACCCATTCGGGAACTGGTGTTGGAATCTTTACCCCTGCCTTTTCCAAGTCTTCATAGCAAAATTTCCTCGCGTAGCTATCGGTCACCTTGGCGCACGTCTCAGGTGTTTCCCGTGTCTCAGCTGAAGCAATTTCAAAGTGGAAACACAGAAATATACATACAAAAATTGCACAGCTATTAAGCGAAATCTTAGATAAAATGTATGTTTTCATGGTGCAGACACATAGATCGGTTGAATCGCGGCATTCTTTGCAAGGATATTTTGCACACATGCATGCCTGACGTTCTGAAGGCAAAAGCAATCAGGAGCGCCCCCAGTTTTCAACCTAAGGAATGGCTCATCGAACATCTTTAATTACCCCACAACATTACAACCATGCTATCAAAAATTGCATAAAAACTACAAGGCTTCTAGTGATAAAGCCTCCACATTCAGCCTAAAGCGCTGGCAGAGAGTCATTCGTCACGGAAACAACCACACAACACAAACAAAAAGGCCGCCCAACAATGGACGGCCTCTTCGATTTTATCTTTCGATAAGATTATTCAGCGTCGCCTTCAGCAGCAGCCTTCTTCTTAGGGGCTGCCTTCTTCTTAGGAGCAGCTTCTTCGCCTTCAGCAGAAGCCTTTGCAGCCTTCTTCTTGGCAGGCTTTACGTCGTCGCCGTCTTCGTCTTCAGCCAGCAGCTCTTCCTTCGTCACGGTCTTGTCCGTCACGTTCACTTCAGCAATCAGCTTGTCCATGACCTTTTCTTCAAAGATCGGAGCGCGCAGCGATGCAGAAGCGCCGGGGGTGTTGCGGAAGAAGTCGATGATCTGCTTTTCCTGACCTGGGAACTGCTGCAACTGAGCGTAAAGCGCGCGCTGCATTTCTTCTTCGGTCACTTCGATAGCAGCCTTTTCGCCGATCTCGGACAGAACGAGGCCGAGACGAACGCGGCGTTCAGCCAGCGTGCGGTATTCTTCGCGTGCTGCTTCTTCCGTGGTGTCTTCGTCTTCAAAAGTCTTGCCCGACTGAGCGAGATCGGTGTTGATCTGACGCCAGATGTTTTCAAACTCGGCTTCAACCAGACGCGAAGGCGCTTCGAACTTGTACATCTCGTCCAGCTGGTCGAGAATCTGACGCTTCACCTTCTGACGGGTCACATTGCCGTACTGGCCTTCGATCTGGCCGCGAACGATTTCCTTGAGCTTGTCAACGGATTCCAGACCCAGCTTGGTAGCCAGTTCATCGTTGATTTCCATTGCTGCTGGAGCTGCAACTTCCTTGACTGTGATGTCGAAGGTTGCGTCCTTGCCAGCCAGATTTGGAGCTGGATATTCTTCTGGGAAGGTTACGTTGATAACCTTTTCTTCGCCAGCCTTCAGGCCCTTCAGCTGCTCTTCGAAGCCAGGAATGAAGCGGTTGGAGCCGATAACCAGCTCTGCATCTTCGTCCTTGCCGCCGTCGAAAGGAACGCCGTCAACCTTGCCGAGGTAGTCCATGGTGACGCGGTCGCCGTCTTCAGCAACGCCGTCCTTGGTTGCGAAAGTGCGTGCACTTTCAGCGATCTTGAGGATCTGCTCGTTGACTTCCTCGTCGGAAATTTCAACAACTTCGCGCTCAACCTTGATGCCATCAACAGGCTTCAATTCAATCGCTGGGATCACTTCATAGGTCAGCGTGAATTCAAAATCAGCTTCAGCGCTGAGGATCTTGTCAGCCTGGGCTTCGTCTTCGGTCATGGCCACTTCTGGCTGTGTCGCAGACTTTTCGCCGCGCTCAGACAGAATGGTTGCTGGACGCTCGCGCACGATTTCGTTGACCAGTTCTGCCATAACGGACTTGCCGTACATCTTCTTCAGATGGCCAGCTGGCACCTTGCCCGGACGGAAACCATTGATGCGAACCTTGTCCTTCACGTCGGCAAGGCGCTCATTCATCTGAGCTTCCATGTCAGCGGCCGGAATGATGACCTTGAGTTCGCGCTTCAGCCCTTCAGCGAGCGTTTCAATAACCTGCATGTTCTAACCTTCGTGTCGTGGCGGCCGTGCTTTGACAGCCGTTGGTTTCATGGCGGCTGTGCTCAAACAGCCAATCTTATGACGGCTGCGTTTGCAGCCGGTAGTCTTCTTTGAGCACAACGCCGGAATTCTTTTCCCGGACGTGGCTTCGTGGCAAACCTCTCGCATTTTGCCTGGCAAAATGACGCTATAGCATGTCGCGTCCCTCAATATCGACGCGACATGCTATAGCGTTTTGTCGTCGCATGCCTTGACCCCGAAACCGCAGAACACTTTCGGGAGCCATGCTTTAACAGGTGAAGGGCCGGAATGATACCATTCCCGCCCGCCATCCGTCTTGCGTTACGTTCTGGTGCGGGTAGAGAGACTTGAACTCCCACGCCTTGCGGCACCAGAACCTAAATCTGGCGTGTCTACCAATTTCACCATACCCGCGATCCATCAGAACTTCATGCAGCCTTTGCATGAACCCGCCGGAGCGCGCGTCTCTATAGCACCCGTTTTTCAACACGCAAAGGAAAAATGACACTTGCCTTACAATTCCTCTGGGTAAAATAGGAAAATACACAAAATTCAACGTATTTTCAGAAGCTTATATCCATACTGATCGCACAGCAAAACGGCAAAAATCAGAAATCCGGCTCCTGATAAACCGCTTGTCCATCCACAAAAAGCTGACGCAACTGCACTTTTCCACTCATCGACACCCGAGCCGCCACCGTAACAGCACCCTGATTGCGCTGCTGCTCAACGGCCTTGCCCTCACCTTCCGGCAGGTAGAAGCGCTCGATACCGTAGCGCACGGCAATGGTCCCATTTGTTGCCATGCCCGGCAGAAAGGATACCGGCTCCGTGACCAGCACCACACTATCATGCTTGGGTGGCAAGGGTTCAACAGACGCCTCCTGTACCACCGCAAAGCCATCTGCCCCCGATACCAGCCGCACATTGAAACGTATTTCTTTGCTATCGACGGGGATCGGTCCGACAATTTGATCCCGTCGCAGGTGCGAAATTGCATAGTTTAGAACCACATAATCACCACGCAGCACATCGCGCGGATCAACGGCTTCGGTTTTCAAACGAATTTCTGTGCCGGTGCGCAAAATATAAGTTCGCTCCCCCACCTGATAACCAATCACCGCCGTCTGAACACAGGCCAGAAAAATCGCCGCCGACAGAAATCGAAACAGCCTGTTATGCATCACCGCGCCCTCCCTTTTCCGCCGCACGTGCGGCTGAGAGCATTTTCTCCAGCCTGCTGACACCAAAAGCCAACAGCGCCACAAGCAAGCCGCTGATCAGGAAAAAGCCCGACGTATTGAGCATTGTCTCAATTGTCGTAAAGGAAATGTACAGCGTCTCTCCGACAAAAATCAGATAGGCCAAGGCGCGCACCATGCCATCATCCCGCCCTTTAATGACAAGCGCCGCAACAGACATTGCCAAAGCGGCCAGCGCCACAACGGCCAGCGGCAAGCCATGATCATATTCAATATTGATGATCGCAAGCCCGGCGATTGCCAAGATCAGACTGTACATCGTCACCAGACGCCAAATGTGCAGCGCATATACACGAGAGGAGCCCGCGACCGCAAAAACCACGAATCCACCCAGCACGAACGCAATGGCAAGCGCCACCTGCATATGTTGTGCGTAGAGCCAAATCAGCCACCCCAGGAGCAACACAAAGGCAACATGGCGAACCCGCTCATGACCCGGCCAGAAGGAGAGCGCGAGGATCAGCACCGCAAAGCCCGGCGGCGGCAGCAGGGTTTCGGTTGTCCAATCGAAATTATATTGGTCCAGCGCCATTGCCACTGTTGCAACACACAGCACAGCGACAAAGCCCACCATAACGCTTGCGCGAAACAGCAGACATGACAGCGTGGCTGCGGCAATCCAGACATAGAACAGATCGAGCGGCTCACCAGAAAGGTGATACAGCTGCCCCACCAAGGCGAGACCACCGCCGAAGGTGGCCGTACCCAACACCAGCAGCGCCTGCCCCGCAGCGCGCCGACCCAAAGCCAGCGCCACGGCACCACCACAATGAAAACCCCAAATCAGGGTAATCACCGCGGAAACCTTCACAAGCCGAGGGATTGCCTGCCAATTGGCCGCCACCAGCAACAGAATGGCTGCGGAGAGCAGCACGGCAGACAAGATCAACAACACCCCGCCAATACTGAAACTCGACGCCTGAGAATCGTGCTCCAGCAGCATGGCATGCGCTTCGCGCTCCGAAATCAGCCCCTTGGCCATCCATCGGTCGATATCTCGTTTTAATCGCGCACGGTACATGCCGCCTCCCATTTGTCGCATCACCACATTGAGCCAATCCAGTGAAAAACAAAACCCCTGGCCAACATCCATCCGCGGCTGCGTCACACAGACTGAGGGGAGAAATGTGTCATGCGGATGACGCATACCTTCCATGAAAATATCGCACTGCACAAAACCCTAAATTCAGGTAGTATAAGTTCAACAGCAAACGAGTTGCCTGACGGCAACCGGGCGCTAAATAGGCCTAAAAAGCCTCACAAGTTTCGACGCAGCGTCCTCCTCCTCCCGATGCGCGTCGATAGGGCTGACAAGCTCCTCCCAAATTGTCAGCCACCTCAAACGACGCCCACCGGACATCCTCCCCCGGTGGGCGTTGTTGATTCTGCAGCGTAAATTTCGCTCTTTCCATTCAGCACCCCATCATTTCCCGCAGGCATGCTCTGGCGAATGCCCCGCTTCCATGCTGCCTTTGGTCGCGGAGATTCTCATCAAAATCATCCGTGGTCGCAAAAGCCCAAACCAGAGCTGGATTTGCACTCGAATATTGAGATTTTGCCTCCAAAATAGTCAGGCATTCATGATTTGTAGGTACGCCATGCATAAGGAACATAGGTGCTTCTCGACATTGGCTCTTCATAACGCAGGCTACCGCGCGTATATTCACATCATCAAATGAGGGCTGGCGGATGTGCCAGCAAAACGCTGAAACGAGGCACTACCATGAACCTGACCCGCACACTCACCAACTGGCGCAAATATCGTCAGACCGTATCTGAACTTGGCCGCATGTCGGACCGCGAATTGCACGATCTCGGCATCGGCCGTAGCGAAATTCGCAGCGTTGCGCGTCATGCAGTCAACGAGCGCTAAGCTTTAGAGTTTGTCCGGGAAAAGTGGAACCCGGTTTTCCCGAAAAGACAAACTCAAACAAGAGAGTTTAGAGTCTGTCTGGTTTAGTCTGAACCTGACAGACTCTAAAGCA
>DNPN01000221.1 GCA_003501385.1 Rhizobium sp.
TTGTTTTCGTTTGTCTTTTCTGGAAAGCCGGTTTCCACTTTCCCCTGACAGACTCTCGTGTCGAGTTATTCTTGCAAAATAACCGACTATTTTTGGGGGCATTTCAGCCCAAACGATGTTTATCTTTTGACTTTTAACAGATGTATTTCCCAGATTTTAATCTCTGTTAGATGAGAATTTGGATTCATTCTAGCATCTGACATCCTCAAAAACCTTGTAGAATTGTACCGCGTTCAGACAATCCATTTAGGTTTCACCTCGTTCCATTAGTGCTGTTGCATCAAAACAATAGCCAGCCGTGTATGTTAGTTTTATTTTAACGCTTGCGAGGGAATATAAAACTAGGACGCGATAGTAATTTGTCAACTATCTCTTGTTGCGTTTAACAGCCTCTGCATGATGCGGAATGGTTTCATGAAACTTTGATCTGATACCGATGCGTTTCTAACGTTGCGGGTGTTGCCGCGTGGCATTTTGTCATGGCCGTTTGGCGGCGATCCTGCGCAAGCATGATGGAGCAAGCCCTTGAATGTCGTTCTGATTGATGACAGCCGTTCCGTGCTCCTCGGGCTGAGTGTTGCGCTTGGGCAACTGGAAGATATCGTGATTGAAACCTATGAGGATCCAGCAGGAGCGATAGAGGCATGCACAGAAAAACAGTTTGATCTGGTTTTGGTTGATTACAACATGCCAAAATTGACAGGCGTTGATGTCATTGTCGCACTGAGAAGCATGCCGTCTTATGACCTTGTTCCGATTGTGATGATCACATCCGAGGCGGAGAAGCGGCTGAAGGTGAATGCCATCGAGGCAGGTGCGACGGAATTTTTGCGCAAGCCTGTCGACTTGGTGGAGCTGAAAGCGCGGGTCAAAAGCCTGCTCAATCTGCGTCGCGCGCATCTGGAACTCGCCAAACGCGCGGATGGGTTGGTGGACGTTGTCAATGCGAAGTCGGTTGAGCTGGCGGCCAGCGAGGAAGAGATCATCTGGCGGCTTGCGCGGGCGATTGAATATCGTGACGGCGCGACAGGCGATCATGTGTCCCGGGTTGCGCAGATTTCCCTGTTGATCGCGCAGGACTTGAAGCTGGATGAGGATCTTTGCCGTCGGATTTATCTGGCGGCACCCCTCCACGATATCGGCAAAATCGGCATCAGTGATGGAATTCTCTGCAAACCAGGGCGTTTGACGGAGAGTGAGCGTGACATCATGCGCCAGCATGTCGAGATTGGTGTGCAGATTCTGGGAAACAGCACCTCAGACCTTTTGCTGGTCGCCGAGCGTATCGCGGGCGGCCATCACGAAAAATGGGACGGAAGCGGTTATCCGAAGGGGCTTTCGGGTGATCAGATTCCGCTTGAGGCCCGCATTGTGGCTTTGGCTGACGTGTTTGATGCCCTTTGCTCGGCGCGTCCTTACAAGGCTGCGTGGTCGTTGCAAGATGCGCTGGCCTATGTGGTGCGCGAAAGTGGCAGACATTTTGACCCCGCCTGTGTTGTTGCCTTCAACCGGCAGTGGGACAGGATCATTGCCGTTATGGAAACGTCCAAACAGGATTCACTCGCCCCGCCTCTTGGCGGTGCTGCCCATCACCCTCTCGATTACACAGAACCACGCCCTCAGCTCGTAGGCAGGAGATGACGATGACATTACAAGCCAGGACCTCTGAAACCGTGGTGTTGCCCGCAAGCCTGACCATTCGCACCGTGCAGTCCACCAAGGATGTGCTGCTGGCTGGCTTGGCTGCGGGTGACAGCGTTGTGGTTCATGTTCCAGATGACGCTGATTGCGACCTGAGCTTTGTTCAGCTGCTTGAATCGACACGAATGTTTGCGCAAACACACGACAAGGTCGTCACACTTTTCAGCCCTGCCACCACTGGGTTGCTCTCTATCCTCGAACGCGGTGGTTTTCTGACGGCAATGGATCCGTCAGACCGCTTCTTTTGGTTCCATGAAAGGCAAATGCAATGAGCGCAAATATTCTCACCGTTGACGATTCCGCCAGCATTCGAATGACAACGAAGATCGCATTGACCAATGCTGGTTATAAGGTCACCGAGGCCGTTGATGGTCTGGACGGTCTCAACAAGGCGAAATCTGCGCAGTTTGACCTGATTGTCACCGATTTGAACATGCCCAACATGAACGGATTGGCGATGATTGAAGCCTTGCGCAAATCGCCAGCCCATACCGGCATTCCGATCATCTTCCTCACCACGGAATCGGATGCCGACATGAAAAACCGGGCCAAGGCGGCAGGTGCCACGGGGTGGATCACCAAGCCATTTGATGCCGATCAGCTTGTCAAAATTGCGAGAAAGGTTCTTGGGAAATGACCAATCTGGATCCCATTCAGGTATTTAGGACGGAAGCGGCTGAACTGTTCGAGCAGATTGAAGGCGGTTTGCTGGATCTGTTGCATGACCTTGGCAATCAGGATCAGATCGACGCGGTGTTTCGCGGCCTTCATACCCTGAAGGGATCCGGTGCCATGTTTGGCTTTGAGGCCCTGGCTGCGTTTACCCACCATTGCGAAACCGCGTTTGACCGGGTGCGCAAAGGCGAAGTTCCCGCCACCGCAGAGCTGGTGGCGGCGGTGCTGGATGCCCAGGATCACATGAAGTCACTGGTGGAAACCCCCAATGGTGACCATCAAACTGTGGGCGATGCCTTGCTGGCCAAGCTGCAGGCCGCTGTAGGCGAAGGAAGCCCTCATCACGCCGCACCCAAAGCCCAGGCGTCTGTTGCTGCTCAGGCGGATGAAAGCGGCACCAAGGTTTGGACGCTGACATTCCGCTTGCCGATGAATTCCATGATCAATGGAACAAATCCGCTTGGTCTGCTGGATGAGTTGCGCGAGCTTGGTGACTGCAAGATCGCTGTCGATAAATCAAAGATTCCCGATCTGGATGATCTCGTGCCGTCGGAGCTTTATCTGGGCTGGACTGTAATTCTAACCACCGACCGGCCGAAGTCCGATATCGAAGATGTGTTCATCTTCGTGATGGACGATATGGAAATGGAGCTGACCCAGGCAAGCATTGATACGTCCAAGCCTGCGGCTGAAGTTGTGGTCAAGGCACCTGAGAGCCAGATTGCCCGTGCGGCAGCGCCCTTGGAACACAAGCCTGCGCCAGCCGCTACTGCTGCTCCCGCAGATGCCAGGCATCACAACAAGGCCGCTGAAAATGTCCGCGTTCCCGCCGAGCGTCTGGATGAATTGATGGACCGGGTTGGCGAGTTGGTGATTGCCCAGTCGCGCCTGTCGCAGCTGGCGGGTTCAAGCGCGGATATCATGTTGCGGTCTGTCTCGGAAGATGTCGAGCGTCTGTCCGGCGAGTTGCGCGATACGATGATGGTGCTGCGCATGGTGCCGGTTGGCAGTCTGTTTTCGCGCTTCCGTCGCTTGGTGCATGATCTCGCTCGTGAAACCGGCAAGATTATCGAGCTGGAAACCGAGGGTGAAACCACGGAAGTCGATAAGACCGTGATTGAGCGTCTGGCCGATCCGCTGGTGCATCTGGTGCGCAATTCCATCGACCATGGCCTGGAACTGCCACAGGATCGCGTGGCCGCTGGCAAACCTGAAACCGGCAAGGTTACGCTTCTGGCCCGTCAATCGGGTGGTGAGGTGATCATTACCATCAAGGATGACGGTCGCGGCATCAATCGCGATCGTGTTCGAGCCAAGGCTGAATCCTCCGGCATTATCCAGCCGGGTGCACAATTGATGGATCAGGAGCTGTTGCAGCTGATTTTCCAGCCTGGTTTCTCGACCGCCCAGCAGATCACCAATCTGTCTGGCCGTGGCGTCGGCATGGATGTGGTGAAAAAGACGGTCGAAGCGCTGCGCGGCGTCATCGATGTGCGCAGCGATGAAGGCAAGGGATCGGAAATTTCGCTCCGCATTCCGCTGACTCTGGCGATTATCGATGGCCTTCTCGTGCGGGTTGGCACGGGCTGCTACGTTATTCCGCTGTCGGCGGTGGAAGAATGCCTCGAGCTGTCCATCGAAGACGATCTCAGATCGCGTGGCCGCAGCTTCATTTCGCTGCGCGACAGTCTGGTGCCGTTCCTGCGGCTGCGGGACATGTTCCGCACAGGCACGCAACCAGACCCCTACCAAAAGGTCGTGGTGATCTCTACCGGCAATGAGCGGGTGGGTCTGGTGGTCGATCAGATCATCGGGGACCATCAGACTGTGATCAAGGCCATGTCCCGGCTGCACCATGATGTCGTGACCTTCTCGGGCGCGACCATTTTGGGCGACGGCAGCGTGGCCCTGATTCTGGATGTCACCAATCTGGTCAGCATTGGCCAACAGCAAGAGGCGCAATTGCGGATAGCAGGATGAGCGTTTTACCCACCATGAGCGATTTTCAAAACCTCTGGGCTGGCCGCGAAGAACTTGCGGTGCTGACCTTCAATCTCAACGGCGAAACCTTCGCCATCGAAGCGGTGACTGTGCAGGAGATTATTGATCTTTTGCCGGAAACCAAAGTGCCGGGTGCAAAGCCATATGTGTCCAGCGTGATCAATTTCCGCGGCAAGGTTATTCCGCTTGCGGATATTCGCCTGGCTTTTGGCATGGAGGCAACCGAGCCGACCATTGATAGCCGGATTATCGTGATCGAGCTGGATCTTGACGGTGAAATGGCGCTGACGGGTATTCGCACGGATCGCGTGTTTGAGGTTACGACGCTGTTGCGGTCCGCCAGTGAACCACCACCGCGGGTCGGCATGCGGTGGCGTGCTGATTATATTGAGTGCCTGGTCAAGCGCGACGGCGAATTCATCATTCTTCCTAACTTGCAGGCCATCTTCACGGGCTCGGACTCCCGCGCGGGGTTGTCCGCAACGACACAACAAAATTGAGGCTGATGATGCGATTTACAATTAAACTTAAACTGGCATTGGCCTTCGGATTTGTCGTTGCCCTGCTGATTTGTAGCTCCGTACTGGGTCTTCGGAGCCTGAGTTCAATGAACGATGCGATGGGCGATACGCTTGAAGGCCCTGTGGAGCGATTGCGGTTGGCGCAAGAGCTGCAATTGGCGCAACTTCAGCAGTTACGCCAACAAAAGAATGTTCAGCTGGCACAATCGGAAGAAGAGGCCAAAGCATCTGTTGCCAGCGGCAATGCTGCACGGGCTGAATTTGATGCAATTTTCACGGCAGTGATGGCCAAAGCAACCGAACAAGGCAAGGTGTTGTGGAACAAGCTTGCCATACTGGAGGCAGACTTCCGCAAGAGTGATGATCAGGTCAAAGCTCTGTCGATAGCAGGGGATAAGGCGGGCGCACTGAAAGTCTCCACTGGCGAAAATCGCAAAGCCGTCAATGATATCGATGACCTTCTGTCTCAGATCGTTACTCTTGAGCAGAAGCGTCTGAAAGATGCTGATGCGGCTGGCGACGATGAATATGCACAGACACGTCTAATGCTGACATCATTATCGGCAGCAGCGTCTGTTATTGCTGCTCTTGCCGCAATCTGGATTGTCATGAGCGTAACGGGTGGTATCAATCGTGCCGTGGTTGCTGTGCGCAAGGTGTCGGATGGCGATTTGACGGAACTTGCGGAAGTTCGCTCGCGTGACGAGATCGGTACGCTGCTGGAATATGTCAATACCATGGTCGAGCGCCTGCGGGGTGTGGTCGGTGACGCGCTTGCTGCATCGGACAACGTGTCTTCCGGCAGCCAGCAGCTCTCTTCAGGCTCCGAGCAATTGTCTCAAGGTGCAACGGAACAGGCCTCATCGACGGAGGAAGCATCTGCTTCAATGGAAGAAATGGCCGCTAATATCCGTCAGAATGCCGACAATGCTGCTCAGACGGAAAAAATTGCGCGTCAATCGTCCAAGGATGCAGAAGCCTCCGGCGAGGCCGTTGCTCGCGCGGTTGGTGCTATGCGCACCATTGCTGACAAAATCTCGATTGTTCAGGAAATTGCCCGCCAAACCGATCTTCTGGCCTTGAATGCGGCTGTGGAAGCAGCACGTGCCGGTGAACACGGCAAGGGTTTTGCGGTTGTTGCATCAGAGGTACGTAAACTGGCTGAACGGTCTCAGGCGGCAGCGGCTGAAATCAGCACGCTTTCGGGTGAGACTGTGCAGGTGGCGACACAGGCGGGCGACATGCTGAACCGTCTGGTGCCGGATATTCGCAAGACTGCCGAATTGATCTCTGAAATCTCTGCGGCCTGCCGTGAGCAGGACATCGGTGCCAGCCAGATCAATGATGCGATCCAGCAGTTGGACAAGGTAACCCAGCAGAATGCGGGTGCGTCTGAAGAGATGTCGGCGACCTCTGAAGAGCTGGCCGCGCAAGCTGAAGAGCTACAGGCGTCGATCGCCTTCTTTAAGGTGGATGGCGCAGCAAAGCACACGCAAGCTGCGCGCGACACCAAGACAGCGCATCAGAGTCAGGTCCGCCGCAGTTTGCCAAAGCCTGTTGGCCGGGATCGGGCGGTCAAGCCGCAGCAATCGGTGTCGGCGCAGCAGGCTCGGGCGCGGGGATTTGCTCTTGATCTGTCCATGGGTGGGCCAGACGACGAAGATAATGATTTTCGCCAGAGTGCGTAACTTTTAAAACGGAGTTGGCACCTTTGGGTGCCAACTCCCTGCGGGTGAATGATATCGCTGCGTAGAAGCCCGAAATTGAACAAGGCACATTGCTTAGACCTTGGTCTTTTTTGAATGAACTAGCTTTTAAAATGACGAGCGGATCAAAGTTGAGCAGATGTTGTCATCTGCTTTTAAACCGCCTTCGCCCTTTGGTTGTGTGACAATTATCTGTCGTCAGATTGTTTACGCCCAAGGTGTCTGCATCATTTAACGCGTATCAGCTCACTTGTATTGAAGGAAACCTAAACATGCGCTTCACAATAAAGCTCAAGTTAGCGCTGACATTTGGCCTTATCATCGCCATGATGGTTGGTAGTAGTCTTTATGGAATTTCCAGCCTCAACTCTCTCAACGATGCTATCAGCAATATGATTGCTGGTCCGGCGGAACGTCTTCGCGCCGCGCAAGAGCTTAGCCGCATTCAGCTGAGGATTGCGCGTTCAGAGATGAATATGGCAACGGCGGAGACGCTGGCTCAGGCTGAGAAATCAATGGTCAACAGCGATGGCCATCGCAAAAACTTCCAGGAAATACTGACAACGCTGTTGAGCACCGCAACGACCGAAAAAGGCCGGGCGGATTGGGCTGAAGTCGCCCGATTGGCTGACGCAATGTTCAAGATTGATGATGAGGTTCGTGCTCTGGTCCGCGCTGGCAAGCAAGAAGATGCCATCAAAAAAGCACGCACCGATGGCCGCCAGGTGATGGATAAGATTGGCGACATCGTTGATGGTCGTGTTGATGCCAGCAGAGGGCAGATGAAGCAGGCCGATACCGATACCGACGTGCTCTACGACAATACAAAGTCAGTTATGCTCGCTGTTGTTGGCTTTGCTGTTGTTGTTGCTTCCGTTATTGCTGTGTGGATTGCTCTTGGTATCAGCCGTGGTCTGGGGAAAATCCAAACTGTTGCGGAAGGTGTTTCCCGCGGCGATCTTGATCAGAAGATTGAGATAAAAACCAATGATGAGATCCGGGATCTGGTCAACACAATCAATATTATGACGGAAAACCTCCGTGGTACGGCTGCGGCTGCCAATCAGATTGCTGAAGGCGACTTGTCGAGAGACATCCATCCGCTGTCCGAAAAAGACGTACTTGGACATGCTATGTACAACATGGTTCACAACCTGCGTGAGACATCGGCTATTGCCGACAAGATTGCCGGAGGTGACCTGACTGTCGCACCAAAACCTCGTTCCAATGTTGATACGCTTGGTATTGCGTTGCAAAGCATGGTTGAGCGTCTGAAGGGTGTTGTTACCGATGCGCTGTCTGCATCGGAAAATGTCTCCTCTGGTAGTCAGCAATTGTCCTCTGGCTCCGAGCAATTGTCACAAGGTGCCACAGAACAGGCGTCAAGCGCCGAAGAGGCATCTGCGTCGATGGAAGAAATGGCAGCCAACATCAAGCAGAACGCTGATAATGCCGCCCAGACGGAAAAGATTGCCCGTCAATCGTCCAAGGATGCAGAAGCCTCCGGCGAGGCCGTTGCTCGCGCGGTTGGTGCTATGCGCACCATTGCTGACAAAATCTCGATTGTTCAGGAAATTGCCCGTCAGACCGATCTTCTGGCCCTGAATGCGGCTGTAGAAGCAGCACGTGCCGGTGAACACGGCAAGGGCTTTGCGGTTGTCGCATCAGAGGTGCGCAAACTGGCTGAGCGTTCTCAGGCGGCGGCGGCTGAAATCAGCACGCTTTCGGGTGAGACTGTGCAGGTGGCGACCCAGGCAGGAGACATGTTGAACCGTCTGGTTCCGGATATTCGCAAGACAGCCGAGCTGATTTCTGAAATCTCTGCGGCCTGCCGAGAGCAGGACATCGGTGCCAGCCAGATCAATGATGCGATCCAGCAGTTGGACAAGGTGACACAGCAGAATGCCGGTGCATCGGAAGAAATGTCGGCGACCTCTGAAGAATTGGCCGCTCAGGCCGAAGAACTTCAGGCATCTATAGCCTTTTTTAAGATTGATGGAGTATCCTCTAAAACAGCATCACCGAAATCTACGAGTGTTCGCCATCAGACTCAGCCAAAAGTTGCTCCTCGCAAGCAGCCTAATGCCCAGACGGTTACAGCTCAGCAAGCACGGGCAAAAGGTTTCGCCCTTGATTTGTCGATGGGCGGACCCGATGAAGAAGATGGTGACTTTCGCCAGATAGCTTGATGCGCCCTCAAAGAATTTGGTGCCGGGCTGAAAAGCCCGACGCCGCTCGACAGGCATGTATCAGCGCCTTGCCGTTCCTCACTCATTGCTGATGAATGATATCGTTCAGTCTTGGGCCTCTCGTTATGAGTTTGCTTTACAACAGGACAACGCACATGCGCTTTACCATCAAGCTTAAACTGGCACTATCTTTCGGTTTTCTCGTGGTTCTCATCGCCGTACTCGGGATATTCAGCCTTAGCCAGATCGGCAACGTCAATAGCAAGGCAAACGAGATTGCAACGAACTGGATGCCGAGCGTTGATGTCTCCAATCGAATCAATACGATGACGTCTGACTTTCGTATTGCCGAATTGCAACATGTCATTTCGCAAGATGATGTTGGCATGAAGCACTGGCTTGCCGAGCAGAATCAATTGGCCGATTCCATTGCCAAGCTTCAGTCCAAATACGAACCGCTGATCGGTGCTCCCGAAGAGCGCGCGTTGTTTGAAGCGTTCCAGCAGCCTTGGAAGGAATATCTGAAACTTCACGAAAAGGCTGTAGAACTCTCATCGCAAAATCAAACAGAAAAAGCGATGGCCATTTACAATGGTGATGGTCTGAAGGTTTACAATGAGGCGTCTAATGCTCTCCTGAAACTTGTTGAATACAACAGCAACGGTGGTGCTAAAGCATCTGATGAAGGTATCGCAATTTACGATACCGCCAAATTGCTTGTCATTTCAGGCATTGCCTTTTGCGCACTCTTTGCGACTGCAATCGCTTTTTGGATCTCTATGTCGATTGTCCGTGGTTTGAAACGCGGCATTGATCTCTCCGATGCCGTTGCTATCGGTGATCTCAACTATGAGGTTGAGCATCCGTCAAATGATGAGATCAAAGATCTGATCAATACCATGCAGCGCATGACATCCAATCTGCGCAACACCGCGCAGATCGCCGACCAGATCGCCAATGGTGATCTGACTGTTACGCCCAAGCCTTTGTCTGACAAGGATACTCTTGGTCAATCGCTTGAATTGATGGTCGAGCGTCTTCGTGGCGTTGTCGCTGATGCGCTTTCAGCCGGTGAGAATGTATCGTCTGGCAGTCAGCAGCTGTCCTCGGCATCGGAACAGGTTAGCCAGGGCGCAACCGAGCAGGCGTCTTCCGCTGAAGAAGCTTCGGCTTCGATGGAAGAAATGGCCGCCAATATCAAGCAGAATGCCGATAATGCTGCCCAGACAGAAAAGATTGCCCGTCAATCCTCCAAGGATGCAGAAGCCTCCGGCGAGGCCGTTGCCCGTGCTGTTGGTGCCATGCGCACCATTGCGGACAAGATTTCTGTCGTGCAGGAAATTGCCCGTCAGACCGATCTTCTGGCCCTGAATGCGGCTGTGGAAGCGGCGCGTGCTGGTGAACATGGCAAGGGCTTTGCAGTTGTTGCCTCCGAAGTGCGCAAGCTGGCTGAGCGCTCTCAGGCAGCGGCGGCTGAAATCAGCACCTTGTCGGGTGAGACGGTGCAGGTTGCGACCCAGGCAGGTGAAATGCTGAATCGTCTGGTTCCAGACATCCGCAAGACGGCGGAACTGATTTCTGAAATCTCTGCCGCTTGCCGTGAGCAAGATGTTGGGGCCAGCCAGATCAATGAAGCAATCCAGCAGTTGGACAAGGTAACCCAGCAGAATGCGGGTGCGTCTGAAGAGATGTCGGCCACTTCGGAAGAATTGGCTGCACAGGCTGAAGAGTTGCAGGCCTCAATCGCCTTCTTCCGGGTGGAGCGCACTTCGAACGGTGGCACGCGCCCACAGGCAACGACATCCAGTCGAAAGGCCGCGCCGCAGGCCACATCTCGAAAACCAGCGCCAAAGCAATCGGTCAGTAGCCAGCAAGCACGAGTCAAGGGTTTCGCGCTCGACCTGTCCATGGGTGGACCGGATGAGGAAGATCGTCTCTTCAAAGACAGCGCCTGAGTCTCTGTTTGCAACATGGAGCCGGACGACAATGCCGCCCGGCATCGCGGGTTCAGATTCTGTGGCGGATCGGAACCGTTTTTGACCCCGCATGATGCAGAAGACCGTTCGAATCTGGGTAACTTCGCGTTTAATTTTCTCAAAGGACAGCGCAGATGCGTTTCACAATAAAACTTAAACTGGCTTTGGCATTCGGTTTGATGATTATCTTGCTGGTGGCGACGGCTTTCTTCGGCGTTTCCAGTCTTGGAACACTCAATCGGGCATCTTCTGACCTCGTGGCTGGGCCCGTGAAGCGGCTGGAGCTCTCGTTGACGGCTTCTGGCAAGATGTCTGAAGCCGTTCGCGCGCAGAAGAACGCTCTGCTGTCGAAGACCGACGCTGAGGCCAGCAAATACTACCAGCTCTCGGACAGCAATATTAAGGACATGATTGATCTTGGCCAAGCTGGTTTGGCGATCGCTAGTCCGCAAGGCAAGCCTTATTGGGAAGCTGTGGTGAAAAATGCCTCGGACTTTAAGGCCAACTCAGTTCGGCTATCCGAGACGCAGGCCAGCGGCAAGATGGAAGATGCCTTGGCGCTGTCGAACGGCGAGCTGCGTACCATGGCGACCAATATGGCTGAGGCCGTTACAAAACTGGTCGAAATTCAGAAACAGGGGATGGCGAAAGCTGACGCGGATACGGATGTTCTGTATGGAAACACCCTGATGATCTTGATCTCGGTTGCTGGCGGTGCCGCACTTGTGGCACTCGTTGCGGCGCTTTGGATCGCACTCGGCATCAGCTCAGGCCTGCGCAAGATCGCAACAGTTGCCGATGGTGTCGCGATTGGTGATCTCAATCAGAATATCGAGATCAAGAGCAATGATGAAATCAAGGATCTGGTTGATACAATCAATGTGATGACGTCGAACCTGCGCAATACAGCGGCTGTTGCAGACCGCATTGCAACAGGTGATCTGTCGATTGATGTTAAGCCCCTGTCCGATAAGGACACGCTGGGTCTGTCCATGCTGAGCATGGTGACAAACCTGCGGACAACAGCCGCTGTTGCCGACATGATTGCAGCCGGTGATCTCTCGGGTGATGTCAAGCCCTTGTCTGATAAGGACACGCTTGGCCTTGCGATGCAGAGCATGACCACGAATTTGCGCGAGACATCGTCTGTCGCCAACCAGATTGCTGCGGGTGACTTGACTGTAACGCCAAAGCCATTGTCGAGCAAAGATACGCTTGGCACCGCATTGCAGAGCATGGTTGAGCGTCTTCGCGGCGTTGTGGCCGATGCGCTTTCGGCGTCTGACAATGTATCGTCGGGTAGCCAGCAGCTGTCTTCCGCTTCGGAACAGGTCAGCCAGGGCGCAACCGAGCAGGCATCGTCTGCTGAAGAAGCTTCTGCTTCGATGGAAGAAATGGCTGCCAATATCAAACAGAACGCTGACAACGCCGCCCAGACAGAAAAGATTGCCCGTCAATCTTCCAAGGATGCAGAAGCCTCCGGCGAAGCTGTATCCCGTGCGGTGGGTGCCATGCGTACCATTGCTGACAAGATTTCGGTCGTACAGGAAATTGCCCGTCAGACCGATCTTCTGGCTCTGAATGCGGCTGTGGAAGCAGCGCGTGCTGGTGAGCACGGCAAGGGCTTTGCGGTTGTTGCATCAGAGGTGCGCAAACTGGCTG
>DNPN01000203.1:0-3853 GCA_003501385.1 Rhizobium sp.
TGACGAACCACGACACCATGCCCGGATTGGCACCGCAGGTGGACACAGCCGTGGTGCCGCCCGGATTCTTGGCCTTTTCCTGACGCACTGTTTCGCGCAGGGCATAATTGGTGCGCTCGGAATTCTTCATGCTGGTGTCGAAATAGAAGCCAAGCCAAGGCTCAACAACGGTGTCGATGTACAGAACATCGAGCTTGCGGCACAGCTTCATCAAATCCAGCGAGCCGGTATCCACGGACAGGTTGACGCAAAAGCCCTGACCTTCACCCTCGGTGAGGAGCGGCTTCAGCAGGTCCTTGTAGTTTTCCTTGGTCACATGGGCCTGAATATGCTTCACACCATGCTTTGCCAGCAGCTCGGCATCATCATTGCGCGGGTCGATAACCACCATCCGGCTCTTGTCGAACTTGAAGTGCCGTTCGATCAGCGGCAGGGTGCCACGGCCAATCGAACCAAAGCCAATCATCACGATCGGGCCGGTGATCTCGCCGTAAACCGGGTAGGTCTTGGTGGTCATTCATTATCTCCTTGGAGGCTGGCTGCTATCGGCGTCTTCTGGCCGATGGCAGGATATCGGGCATTGCCGATCTCTTATCCGGTCTAGATCACAAATCCGCGACAGAATAAAGACGCAAGACACGGACGCGACGATGATACCCGGCTATTTGAATGCTGCTTTAGGCAAGGGCTGCAACGCCATCGGTCACGGTGGTCAGTGCCACTTCCGTTAGCTCATAATCGGCAATGGCGTGGATGACAAAAGGATCTGTTGCGACAAAGGCTTCTATTTCAGTGCGGTCGCCCTTGGCAAGAATAACGCCGCCGGTGCGCGGCACTTTGCGGCCGGAGGCTAAAAACCAGCCGCGATCATAGCCTTGCTTCACCCAATCCAGATGCGGCTGCATATGGACATCGGCTTGAGCGATGTCGGCTTTATAGGTGAGGGAGAGAATGATCACGCCACGGCCTTTTGTTTTTCAACCACCAATTCAGCCCGGATCAATCCGCGCAGCGAATTGCCGACAAACAGCGGGCGATTGAGCAGATTGTCCGGTTTCAGCACTTCGGCGCGGGCCTTGCGCTCACGGATCAGGTCGGCGCGCAAAATGCCGGGCAGAAGGCCGCTGGTCAGCGGCGGGGTGATGAAAACCCCATCCGGGCCTTGGACGAAAATATTGGTAAATGTGCCTTCACACAGCTCACCACGTTCGTTCAGCAGCAGCACTTCATCGGCCTCATCTTTTGAAAACTCGGCGCGGGCGGCATCATACAGCTCCCGCTTTGAGCTTTTGTGGCGATAGAGCGGATCGTCGGATTTCATCCGGTTTTTCTCGGCAATGCGGATGCGCCAGATGGTGTTTTCTTCCACCGGCTCAAAGGGTGTTGCTGTCACCTCGATCTTGCCGCGAAAATTCATGGTCAGGCGCACGCGCATGGACTTTGAACCACCCACGGCATCTTTCAATGCGGCTTCCGGCTTGACGGGCAAACGAAAGCCCAGCGCATCCGCAGAGCGGCTCAAGCGCCGCATATGCTGTTCCAGCCGCAAAAATCCGGCGTCAGGCTCCCAGCGGAGCGTTTCAATCAGCGAGAAATCCATTGATCACCTACCGCAAACCGTGCCTTGAGCAGACATTCATCATATTCTGCCCTGGCGTCCGAATCAAAAACAATACCACCGCCGACATTGAAAACTGCCCGAGAGTGTTTGAAAAGTGTTAACGTGCGTATAGTGACAGAAAAACACATGGTTCTTTTTGGAGCACAATAGCCAATGGCACCGCAATAGACATCGCGCGGGCCTGTTTCCAACTGATGCAGAATTTGCATGGCGCTGAGTTTTGGCGCGCCGGTGATGGAACCGCAGGGGAAAAGTGCCGCCATGATCTCGCCCAAGCCCATATCGGGCAAGAGCTTGCCGCGCACATGGCTCACCATCTGGTGAACGGTGGGGTAGGTCTCAATATCAAACAGTTTTGGCACGCTGAGGCTGCCCACCTCAATAAGGCGCGAAATGTCATTGCGCAGCAGATCGACAATCATGCGGTTTTCGGCCAGCGTTTTTTCATCCGCCAGCATGGTGGCCTTGATGGCTTCGTCCTCTGCAACACTTATGCCCCGTGCCGCCGTGCCTTTCATCGGGTGGGTTTCAATGAAGCCTTCATCATCCACACGGAAAAGCAGTTCCGGCGAGCGTGACACGATCACGGGTCCACCGAGATCAACCAGCGCACCATAGCTGACCGGCTGACGCTCGATTAACGACCAGAACACCTCTTGCGCCGTGCCGTGATAGTCCGCCTCAATCGGCATGGTCAGATTGGCCTGATAGCAATCGCCCTGCCGCAAATGCTGGTGCAGTCGATCAAACCGCTGGGTATAGGTCTCCAAGTCCCAGCCGGCACGCGGATTGGAGATCATCGGCTCGTTAAGGCCAATTTGCAGCGGTTGCGCTAAAGCGTGGTCAGAGTCTGCGGGCGCATGAAACACGCCGAATTGAAGCAGCGGCGTGTCTCTGCCTTCTGGAACATGTGGCCGCAACTTGTCCTCAAACACAAAGCCCGCTTCATAGGACAGTGCACCCGCCACCCAATAGCCCGCAGCACGGGCCTGATCCAGCCGCTCCAAAGCGGGGATGACCTCTTGCGCAGTGCGCGCCACAATGATCTCCACCGGATCGGTGAAGACCATGGCGTCCTTGGTCTTGTCATTGCGAAACAAGATATAAGGTGTTGTCATGCGGGTTGGTCTCAGCCAGCTTTATCAAGCGCCTCCAGCTCATCAATCAGGCCTTCGATCATCGACAGGCCCTTGGACCAGAAAGCCGGATCGGTGGCATCCAGCCCGAAGGGGGCCAGAAGCTCAGAGTGGTGCTTGGTGCCGCCTGCCTTGAGCAGCTCGAAATATTTTTGCTGAAAGCCGGAATCGGCATTTTGATAGACAGCATAGAGCGAATTGACGAGGCAATCGCCAAAGGCATAGGCATAGACGTAGAAGGGCGAATGAATGAAGTGTGGAATATAGGCCCACCATGTTTCATAGCCTTCCGACACTTTGATGGCTGGGCCAAGGCTTTCGCCTTGAACCGACAACCAAAGCTCACCAATCTTTTCCGCTGTCAGCTCGCCGTCTTTGCGCGCCGTGTGCAGCTTGCGCTCGAAATCGTAAAACGCGATCTGCCGCACCACGGTGTTGATCATGTCTTCCACCTTTTGCGCCAGCATGGCTTTGCGCTCGCGCTTGTCACTGGTCTTGTCCAGCAGAGCGCGGAAGGTTAGCATTTCGCCAAAGACGGATGCCGTTTCGGCCAAGGTCAGTGGCGTCTGGCACATCAAGGCACCCTGATCACCCGCCAGCACCTGATGCACGCCATGGCCCAATTCATGCGCCAGCGTCATCACATCGCGCGGACGGCCGAGGTAATTGACCAGAACATAAGGATGAACGGACGGCACCGTGGGGTGGGCAAAAGCCCCGGGAGCCTTACCGGGGCGGGCAGGGGCGTCAATCCAGCCGCCGTCAAAGAAGCGGGCGGCAATCTCTGCCATCTCCGGGGCAAAATTGCCGTAAGCCGCCAAAACCGTGTCCTTGGCTTCATCCCAACCGATCAAGCGGTCCGAGCTTTCCGGCAAGGGCGCATTTCGATCCCAGAAATTCATGGTTTCCATGCCCAGCCACTTGGCCTTCATGGCATAATAGCGATGGGACAGACGCGGATAGGCATCTTTCACCGCAGCGGCCAGCGCATCCACCACCGGACGCTCCACCCGGTTGGACAGGTGGCGGCTATCGGCAATATCATCAAAACCACGCCAGCGATCGGAGATTTCCTTGTCTTTCGCCAGCGTGTTGG
>DNPN01000203.1:4097-4374 GCA_003501385.1 Rhizobium sp.
TTGTCTTTCGCCAGCGTGTTGGTGACCAGCACAAAAATGCGGATATTGCCGCGGAAGGTTTTGGACAGTGCTTCAGCGGCCTTCTGGCGGGTTGCAGGGTTGGAATCCTGCAACATGTTCAATGTCGGCTCTAGAGTCTGGCTTTTGCCATCCACCTCAAACTTCAGGCTTGCCAAGGTTTCATCAAACAGCCTGTTGAAGGCGGCTGCTCCGGTCTGGGATTTTTCCAAAAACAGCTGTTCCAGCTTATCATCCAGCTGATGCGGCTTTTCCTGAC
>DNPN01000203.1:4724-5393 GCA_003501385.1 Rhizobium sp.
CGGTTCAGCTCCAGCGTGAAAAACAATAGATGGGCGGCCAGATCGGTCAACTTGGCCTGCACATCGCCAAAAAATTTGCCGCTGGCCGGATTGGTCATGTCTTTATAATAATAGAGACCGGCATAAGAGCCGATTTTGCCCAGCAAATCTTCCAGCTGCTCAAAATCCTTCAGCGCGCCGCCGAGGCCCTGATCACCATTGTTTGAGGCAGCCTTTTCCAGCCGCCCCTTCCATTTCGTTTCAAACGCAAGGCTCATTTCTTGCGCCTTTGCAAGATCGGCCGTGAAGGCGTCTGAATCCGTGCCGGGATAAAGATCGTCCAGCCGCCATTCGGGAAGCGTGCCAAGGTCTGTCTGCGGCTCGTGCGCGCCAGCACCGTGTGACGCAGAATGGCAGAGATCATGATTGGCTTTGAAACGCATGATGCAGTCCTTCTTTCCCGGCGCGACATGCCCTTCTAAAGAGCCACGCCGCATCCACTCTTAATAATGCATAGATTCCGTCATAGCACGGGTGATTGCGCGGGCAACACTTAACCTCTGTCAAAGCGAGTGTTTGCCTTGGGCATTTCTGCACCACCCTCGTGCATGATAGCATTCACTTCGTTCATACTCTCGTGCGCTCGCCTTTCGTTTACGCATCGGTCCAAACTCGGCTGTCGCCTCCGTT
>DNPN01000203.1:5642-6800 GCA_003501385.1 Rhizobium sp.
TCCAAACTCGGCTGTCGCCTCCGTTTGGATCGATGCATGCGCGACATCAATATGGCACCGCAGCAAAGGATTGTATGTTGTGTCAATCCTTGACATGATGGCAATGTGTCTTCATTTGGTTGTGCCGGAAATGCTCTTTTCCTGTGGTTTTGTGTTTTTTCTACGCGCATCTGTATCGAAGCGGACAAATTCATGGCCTATTGGTAAAATCCTAACAAAAGTTCCAATCTGTTTTTCAAGACTCTGTGGCATTTTGCGATACATCAGACAGCCAATGCATCTGCTGCGTGTCACATCAACAACAGATGTCTTCGGCTCCAAGTTGAGGTTCTGGTCTGTGCCGTGCCTCGTGCGATTTCAGAACCACATCTGTGGTTAACGTTTTAACCGGCGCCAGACGCCATAGTGACCCCGGGGAGCTCAAAGTGACCGCTCAAATTCTCGTTGTCGATGATGATCCAGTCCAACGTCGTCTGTTGAAGGCTGCTGTGGAAAGTCAGGGCCATGTGGCCCATCTGGCTGAAGATGGTGAGGCCGGACTGGACTATTTCCGCCGTCATCACGCGGAGATTTCCGTTGTGCTGCTGGATTTGATGATGCCGGGTCTGTCGGGTCTTGATTTCCTGATTGCTATTGGCGGGCAGGAAGCCGATGTGCCGGTGATTGTACAGACCGGACAAGGCGGCATCGACACCGTGGTTCAGGCCATGCGTGCTGGCGCGTTTGACTTCGTGGTCAAGCCAGTGACGCCAGAGCGGATTGTGGCAGCTGTCGCCAATGCGCTTAAGGTCGAGCAGCGCGATGCGAAAGCGCGTCCCGCCCGCCGTTCGCGCTCAGGTGCCGTGCAATTCAGCGATATCATTTCCGCAAGCCCCGCCATGACCCGGGTGGTCGATTTGTCCCGTCGCGCGGCGCAGTCCAATATCCCTGTGGTGCTGGAAGGTGAATCAGGTGTTGGCAAGGAGTTGGTGGCGCGCGCCATTCAAGCTGCCAGCGATCGCAGCAGCCGCCCCTTTGTCACGGTGAATTGCGGCGCTATCCCAGCCAATATGGTTGAGAGTGTGCTGTTTGGCCATGAAAAGGGTGCATTCCCCGGTGCCACGGAGCGGCATATTGGTAAGTTCATCGAGGCTGATGGCGGCACGCTGTTTCTGGATG
>DNPN01000057.1 GCA_003501385.1 Rhizobium sp.
GCTGCTGCGCATGGAAGACGAGCTGGCAAAATCCGTGGTCGGTCAGGCCGATGCCGTGCAAGCGGTATCGCGGGCGGTGCGCCGTGCGCGGGCAGGTCTGCAAGATCCGAACCGGCCGATTGGCTCGTTCATCTTCCTCGGGCCAACCGGTGTTGGTAAAACCGAGCTGACCAAGTCTTTGGCGCGGTTCCTGTTTGACGATGAGAGCGCCATGGTGCGTCTCGATATGTCCGAATATATGGAAAAGCACTCCGTGGCCCGGTTGATCGGCGCACCTCCCGGCTATGTGGGCTATGAAGAAGGTGGCGCGCTGACGGAATCGGTGCGGCGCAAACCCTATCAGGTCATCCTGTTCGATGAAATCGAAAAGGCCCACCCGGATGTGTTCAACGTGCTCTTGCAGGTTCTGGATGATGGTCGCTTGACCGATGGTCAGGGCCGCACCGTTGATTTCAAGAACACGATTATCATCATGACCTCCAACCTTGGTGCAGATTATCTGACCAGCGTTGGGGAGAATGACGATATCGAGAGCGTTCGCGAGCAGGTGATGGAAATCGTGAAGGCATCGTTCCGGCCTGAATTCCTCAACCGTGTGGATGAGATCATCCTGTTCCATCGGCTGCGCCGCAGCGAAATGGGCACGATTGTCGATATTCAGATGCGCAGGCTCGTTGCACTGCTGTCGGAGCGCAAGATTGTTATCGATCTCGCACCCGACGCCCGCAATTGGCTGGCCGAGAAAGGCTATGATCCGATCTATGGCGCGCGGCCTTTGAAACGGGTGATTCAGAAATATCTGCAAGACCCGCTGGCCGAGCAGATCCTGTCTGGTCATGTGCTGGATGGTGCCCTGGTGAAAATCACAGCGGGTTCGGATCGCTTGCTGATCTCATCAGCCAAGCCATTGGAACAGGCCGCCTGAGGCTGATTTCTGGTTGAGATTTGAGAACGGCGGCCCTCGAGCCGCCGTTTTGCGTATCAGTTGTTGGCTGCGAGCTGCTTGTTCTTGTCATCGCCCGTGAGCAGGTCATCAATACGCTTGCGCTCGACCTGAAAACTGATCAATTGCTTACCATCCAGCGATTTTCCGTCCGGCAGACGCACTTTCATCGGATCAACTTTTGCACCGTTGACGATGATTTCGTAGTGCAGATGCGGCCCGGTCGATTCGCCGGTGGTGCCCACCCAGCCAATCACTTGCCCTTGCCGGATTTTTGCCCCCGGCACCACGCCCTTGGCGATGGCACTCTGGTGGTTATAGGAGCTTTCATAGCCATTTGGGTGGCGGATGATGGTTTGATTGCCATAGCCGCCGGAATCCCAGCCCGCCTTTTCCACCACACCATTGCCCGCGGCCACAATCGGCGAGCCGGATGTTGCCCCCCAATCCACGCCCGTATGCATGCGTGCAAACCCCAGAATAGGATGGCGGCGCATGCCAAAGCCAGAGCGAAACACACCATTTGGAACCGGATTGCGCAACAGGAACTGCCGGTTTGTCTTGCCGTTTTCATCAAAATAATCCACCGAGCCGTCGGTGGGATCCTGAAAACGATAAAGGGTTGTGGTGGTTTCGCCAAAGCGCGCGCGCAGAAACAGCAACTCTGAATCTTCACTCGCCTTGCCGCTGGCATCAGACGCTGAATACAGGGCTTCGATACCGTCCGTGGGCTTCAATGGCGCTTGCAGATCAAAACCGCCAGCCAGCAACCGCACGACTTGACCCGCCAAACCCTTGCCCATACCGTAAGACAGGGCCGCGCGGTAAATGCCGTCATAGATGCTGGGCGTGTCACGTCCGCTGATGATGGGCTGGGTATTTTCATCAAAGGCGGTGGCCACTTGATCCAGCATGGGCGGCTCGTCGCCCTCCACAAGCAAGCCTTTGTCGTTCACAGCCATTGTTATCAGGTGCTTACCGCCACGATAGGCACTAAAACGCACAACGCGCGCCTGTTCTCCCCGTTGAATAATGCCGATACGCAGCACATCGCCGGCTTTCAGATTGGGCGATTTGAGCTGGTCCGTCAGACTGTCGGAAATGGCCTGCGCCTTGGCCGGCGGATAACCAGACCCGGTCAAGGCGGCGTTGATCGATTGCTCCCGGCGAATGGGAATAATGTCGTCGGCGAATTGTTCTGTTTCTCGTGTTACCGGATCAGGGGTAGAGACCGATAGATTCTGCTCAACCACCCGTGCAGACAGGCCCGGATTCATATCCAGATCACTCTCCGTGTCGGCAAAACGCTGCGGGTCTACATAATAGAGTGCGGAAACCTGCGCAGTTCCTTCCGTGAGCACAGACCCGTTGGAGCGAACATTCTCCTCCACTTCGTCAGAGGTCATGCCAGCAGCAAGTTTGAACGGTTGCTGCGACGTTGGAAACGGGATTGTCTTCAAGCTAACTTCTGAATCGACGTTTGAACCGTAGATCGTGCCGGTCCGAGGGCTTACCGTCGTATCGTCGCTTCCGAAAATCGTCAGCGGATCGAAGGGCGGGTAGCTTTCTTGGGTTGGCAGGCTGGATGACATCAACATTTTCAAATGGGTGAAGGGTTGGCGTTTAACCACATCCTTGTCGCCAACGCGGCTCATGGTCGACACATCCATCACGGACCGACTGGCGGCCTTTGATGAAATGACGTTGGTAATCAAACGTCCACCACGCTGCACACCTTGTGCACTGTCTGTGTCGCGCAGTTTCATATCGCTCAGTGCAAAAGCTTCGGCGGGAATTGCCAATTGTTGCCGACCATCGAGAGCGGCAAAGAGAGCAACACCCATGAGCACTGAAGAGGTTATGCCGGTTAGAAAGGTGCCCGTCAGCCAGCGCAGTGAAATTTCCCGCCGATCAGGCACACGCCAACCGTCCGCCAAAATCGGCGGCTCTATACCGAGCAAGCGGATAAGGTTGCTGTCAGACGTCATTTCTACCTTATCAACTTCTGTGTCTCGTTATCCCATCGCAATCCTTGGATTGTGACAGTTCTCGGGTGTCGGAAGTCATCTTTACCATATTTAAACATCTGCCCGCTCACGCGCGTTCTGTCAAATCCACTTTGAAGATAGTCGAGGCTTATCCATCGGCACGGTTACTGTTTGTTCAAGAGCATTTGAATATGAACATTCAGTGGCGCACGGGGTGTTAACCGATATTTTGGATCGCGACGCGCTGTTTTTTCAGCATTTTGACGCGGTAATAGGCATTATTGGAGGTGAGCATCGCGGTTATCTGCTGTGGGTGGGGCGGCTAAGAGCTTGCAACATGGTGTTCTACAATGTCATAAAAACCAACACAAACAGCGGCTTATTTGTTTTGTGATAAAAATATAACGTGCTATGTTGACATAACGGGGATGTGGGCCTAGAACCCGGCTCACAGCAGACGGAGCGGCGTCGC
>DNPN01000027.1:0-2177 GCA_003501385.1 Rhizobium sp.
CTATTTCGCCCAGCATGCCATGGACGTGCTGGATGGTGACAGCACGGTGCTGCAATGGCTGGAAGAAAGCTTTCCCAAGGCCGGTCAATCGCCGCTTCGGGCCTTGGCAGGCTGCTTTGGCTTTTCCGGCGATGATGTGGAAAAGCGCTGCCGGGTGCTCTCAGGGGGTGAAAAGGCGCGGCTGGTGATGGCCGCCATGCTGTTTGACCCACCAAATCTTCTGGTGCTGGACGAGCCAACCAACCACCTTGATCTCGACACCAAGGAAATGCTGATCAAGGCGCTCTCGGCCTATGAAGGCACCATGCTGTTTGTCAGCCATGATCGCCATTTCTTGGGCGCTCTGTCCAACCGCGTGCTGGAGCTGACGCCAGAGGGCGTACATCAATATGGCGGCGGTTATCTGGAATATGTTGAACGCACCGGACAGGAAGCGCCGGGGCTGCATAGCTGATCGACGTGAATGATATAAAAAGGGCGCGGAGATGATGATCTCCGCGCCCTTTTTGTATTCATGCCACAATTAGTGGCGGAAGTGGCGAACGCCGGTGAACACCATGGCGACGTTATGCTCGTCGGCTGCGGCAATCACGTCGGCATCGCGCATAGAACCGCCCGGCTGGATCACAGCGGTGGCACCAGCGGCAATGGCTGCCAGCAGACCATCAGCAAAGGGATAGAAGGCTTCTGAGGCAACCGCAGAGCCGCGTGTGAGTGGCTCTGAAAGGCCCATGGCCTTGGCAGCGTCTTCGGCCTTCATGGCGGCGATGCGGGCAGAATCGACGCGGCTCATCTGGCCTGCGCCAATGCCCACCGCCTGACCGTCCTTGGCATAGATCACGGCGTTGGACTTCACGTGCTTTGCGATTTTAAACGCCAGCTTCATGTCTTCCAGCTCAGTTGCGGTTGGGGCGCGCTTGGTCACCACCTTCAGCTCCAGATCTTCTACCACCAGATTGTCGCGGCTCTGCACCAGCAGACCACCGGAGACGGTCTTGGCGGTGAGGCCGGGAGCGCGTGGATCGGCAAGACCGCCCGTCACCAGCAGGCGCAGGTTTTTCTTAGCAGCAATGATGGCCTTGGCGTCTTCGGTCACGTCTGGCGCAATGATCACTTCGGTGAACAGCTTGACGATTTCTTCGGCGGTTTCTGCATCCAATGTCTGGTTCAGCGCAATAATACCGCCGAAGGCAGAAACGCTGTCGCAGGCCAGAGCACGGCGATAGGCATCAACCAGCGTCTTGCCAACCGCCACACCGCAAGGGTTCGCGTGCTTGATGATGGCGCAGGCAGGACCATTTTCGGGCAGGAATTCCGAGACCAGCTCAAACGCCGCATCCGTATCATTGATGTTGTTGTAGGAGAGCTGCTTGCCCTGCAACAGCGTGGCAGTGGCAACGCCGGGGCGCTGATCGCCATTGACGTAAAAGCCTGCCTTCTGGTGCGGATTTTCGCCGTAGCGCATTTCTTCGCGCAAGATGCCGCCAATCACGCGGTTGCGCGGGGTCTCTATATTGAGTGCTGTGGCAAACCAGTTGGAAATGGTGGCGTCATAAGCGGCGGTGCGGGCATAGGCGCGGGCGGCAAACTGCTGGCGCATGGCGTAAAGCGTCTGGCCGTCATTGGCTTTCAACGCTTCCAACAGCTCCGTGTAGTCGGCAGGATCGGTCACAACCGTCACATAGGCGTGGTTCTTGGCAGAGGCGCGGATCATGGCTGGGCCGCCGATGTCGATGTTTTCCACGGTGGTTGGATAGTCGCCACCCGCAGCAATCACGCTCTCAAATGGATAGAGGTTGATCACGGCGAGATCGATGGCTTCAATGTTGTGAACGCGCATGGCTTCCACATGCTCGGCATCGTCACGAATGGCCAGAAGGCCGCCATGAACATTGGGGTGCAGGGTTTTCACCCGGCCATCCATGATTTCGGGAAAGCCTGTGACCTCGGATACGTCGGTGGCAGGCAGGCCCGCATCCACCAGCGCCTTATAGGTGCCGCCGGTGGAGAGCAGGCGCACGCCCATGTCGTTCAGGGCGCGGGCCAGATCAACAATGCCGCTCTTGTCAAACACTGACAACAGCGCTGTGCGAACCCGCACTTTGTCTGGAATGGGGGTATTTTTCGACACAACAGCCATGGCATTTACTCCGATAGAGTTTGTCAGGGAAAAGTGG
>DNPN01000027.1:2440-9508 GCA_003501385.1 Rhizobium sp.
GAACCCGGTTTTCCCGAAAAGACAAACGACAACAATAGAACAGCAATTTTGTGAAATCAGGGCGCGGATTTCCATCCAAAATTGCGTAGAAACAAAGAGCCGGCGCAGACCGCAGACCGGCAGTGAGCCTGTTGCCCGCCCCGTATCATAGCTGTCCCCTCAAGGAAACAGTCCTGTCAAAGCTTTGAGAAAAACCACCAGATTTCCGGCGTTTCCAGCGTGATTTCGATCTGCTCGGAGCGCTCGATACCGGAGGTGCCTGCAAAAAACACATCCTCGGCAATCACCGGAAAGCCATCGGGACAGGAAAACACCATGCCCTTGTGGCCTTCAGCTTCCAGATGGATGGTGTGGTCATCCTCCTGATAGAGCCGCACGCCGGGATGAATGTGAAAACGGGCAATGGTTCCGCCCTTGGGCAAGGCAGCCAGTGCATCACCCGTTGCAGAGAGCAACCTGTCGCGGCCAACCACTTGTGTTCCGGTCAGGTTCATGCGCAGGCCGCGCTCATGGCGCACGCCAAAGGGGCGGATATAGCCATCGTGGCGGGCGCGGATCTGGTCGCTGCCATCCTCGCCGACGGTGCGGCTGACATCGACGGAGGAGGCTCCGCCCAGAATGATCGGCCCCAGAAAGCCGGAGGAGGACAGGCGGCTGGAGGATTGATCGGCAATGGTCAGGGTTGAATGGGCAGCGGTTGCTCGGGCCATTTGCACATAGCGCGAGCCAGCAAAGCGCGGTGCGCCGGAATTGACCACAAAGCGGTGCCGCCCGCAGGACAGCTCAAACGACAGACACCCGGCATGGCTAGAGCGGCTGAAATCACCTTCTGGCGGCAGGCCTGTATCCATCAGCACCACCATATCGCCCGCGGCCAGCCGTTGAAAATGGCTATGCGGCAGGGCTTTGAAGGGTTGGCCCTGGCTTTCATCAAAGCGAAGCACGGAGGCCAGATCATGGGAGGGCGTGGCCGTTGCGCCATTGAACAGCGCGGGCTCGCCATTGCTATGGCGGAAAAACCGCACCACCGGAAACATCCGGTCGATGGTGGAAATCAGCTTGACTGGCCCATCATGACCCAGATTGACGTAGGTCTGACGCAGCGGCAAAAGATCAAACAAAATCTCCAGCGCCGCTTGCGGATTGCGGGAAATATGGCCGCCATCGGGAAGAATTTGCCGCTCCAGCTCGCTGTCGAGCTGCTGGGCTGCGGCACTGATCTGGCTGTTCGAGGCGGTCATGGCAATAGAGGCCATGGCCAGCGCAATGCGCAGGCGTAAACGGTCCAGCCCATCCGGGCCTTGTGTTGCCAGCATGCGCCCATAGGCCACATGTTTGGCAAGGCTGCGCAAAAATCGTCGATAAAAGCCGCCTTCGCTGTCGTGCAACACCACGGGCGAATGGGAGAGCCAGGCAATGATCCGTCGGGCCAGCACGCCAGCATCCCAGGCAATGTCGGAGGAGGGCTTGCTGTGCAGCTTGATCCAGCTGTTGATCACGCTGCGGGCTTGCGCGCAGGCTTCCGGCGTCTTGTTGCCACGGATATGACGAAGCCACGAAAAGGAATGCAGCTCGGTGGCAAAAACCACAGAGGGCAATTCCATGGTGAAGGGCGAGTTGCGGCCACACTCCAGCACGCGGCCTGCAAGCGCAAAGCGGCCATCGGCAATGTCGGCGGCGATGTGCGGATCAATCACCCGCAGATCTGTGGGGGCCACCAGCAAACGCCGTGCCTTGACACCCAGACGGGGTGTGGCCGCCCTTATGGTCAAACGACTGTTTCGCTTTACGCGCCGCCATGCTTCGCTTAAGTATAGCGATGGCAAACTCTGGCTCTGTCTTTGTGGCATTACCATTCCGTTCCGTGCAAGCCCCTCATGAGCTGCGACAAACCCCTGCCCCTGCAGCCACGTTTAAAAGCCAAGACATCGCGCCCGCCGGATGCAGGCGCGATCCATTGATCGCTTTCAAAGGACGCTCGGTTATGACGCGCTCATTTGTGTAAAAATTTCTTTAATTTTTCCGCATTTGGCAGGCATAAAAGCCATCCAGCCCGCTGGAAAAGCCCTCAGCGACCGGCAACATCGCCGGTGTGGTGCGAAATTCGCCAAGCGGGGTGATGGCGGCTTCCAATCCCGGCCATTGCAATGGCTGCACAGGCACGCGCTCGAAATCAGCGTGATCGGCTAAAACGCGGGCCACAACATCTTCACCTTCGGAAGGGTCGAGAGAGCAATTCGAAAACACAATCGAACCACCCGATGCCACCAGCGTCATGGCGTGGCGCAGAAGTTTTTCCTGCACGCCAGCAAGCTTGGTAATGTCCTGCGGACCCTTGGTGTAGAGCACATCCGGGTGGCGGCGTGTGGTGCCGGTGGACGAGCAGGGCGCATCCAGAAGCACAACATCAAACAACTCGTCCGGTTTGAAATCCGTCAGGTCGGATTGCACAAGCTCGGCTTCAAAGCCAAGGCGCTGCAAATTGTCGGCCAGCCGCTTCAGGCGATTGGCCGATTGCTCCACCGCTGTCACCTTGGCACCAGCGGTCAGCAATTGCGCGGTCTTTCCGCCGGGTGCTGCGCAGAGGTCCACGGCGCGTTTGCCCGCAATATCGCCAAACATCAGCACCGGCAGGGCGGCGGCTGCGTCCTGCACCCACCATGCGCCCTCTTCAAAGCCTTCCAGCGCTGCAACACTGCCAGAAAAGCTGCCCAACCGCACACTGCCGGTGGGCAGCACAAAACCATTCAGCCGTTCTGCCCATAGGGCAGCATCGGTTTTGACGGTGAGGTCAATGGCGGCGGGCGTCATCTGTGCATCGGCAATGCGTTGCGCTTCGTCAGCGCCATAGACGGCTTTGAGCCGATCAAAAAACCAGCCGGGCATGCAGACCACGTCAGTGGTTTCATCCAGCAAGGCCTGCTTTTCGCGGCCAAGACGCCGCAACACGGCATTGACCACCTTGGCAAAGCGACGGTTGCGCGGATCGCGATTGGCCTGTTCCACAGCAAGGTCAACGGCAGAATGGTCTGGCACATCCAGATAAAGCATCTGGGCGCTAGCAATGATCAAGGAGTGATGCAGGGCGCGAGCGCCGTCGGGCAAGGGTGTATCAAGCAACAGGCCCAACATTGCCTCAATGCGCGGCAAAAACCGCAAGGATGTGTTGAGAATGGCCCGCACCAGTGAACGGTCGGCTTCTGAAAGGGCGGTATAGGCCGGATTGCCATGGTCGCCGTCCATCATGCCATCCAGCGAGGTCTTGCGATCAATCACGGCGGCCAGAAGACGGCTGGCGGCAAGCCGTGCCTCAAGCCCCGGCTTGTTGTCATACACCGGACCGTGTGGACGGGTGTTGGTATGGGGCTTCTGGCCTTTGGCCTGGCCTTTTTTCTGGCCGCTGTTATCGTTCAATTCCACGGTCCCTTCGGGCGTTCATCTGGCTTGTGGCTGCGTCCAACACTAGGAACGGAGCCTGTCTTTGCGCTCCCCTTAACACCCCAGACGCCATCCGTCGATTGCTTTGCTGCACCCCAGGCTCCGTGGGGGCGGGAGGGGGGCGGTGTGGTTTGCTGGCTGCGGGCGGATGGTTGAACGCCCATGGTCTGGGCTTGCGCCTGCAACTCGGCAATACGGTTGTTGGTGTCCGGGTGGGTGGAAAACAGATTGTCCATCCGCTGGCCGGACAAAGGATTGATAATGAACATATGGGCCGTGGCCGGATTGCGCTCGGCCTCATAATTCGGCTGGTGCGATCCGGCAATTTTGGCAAGGGCCGAGGCCAGCCACAAAGGATTGCCGCAGATTTCCGCGCCGCGCCGATCTGCTGCATATTCGCGGGTGCGGCTGATGGCCATTTGCACCAGCATGGCAGCAAAGGGGGCAACAATCATCGCCACCAAGGCACCAATCATGCTGCCGCCATTGCCGTTTTCGTCGCGCCGCCCACCAAAAAAGAAGGCGAAATTGCCCAGCATGGAAATGGCCCCGGCCAGGGTGGCGGTTATGGTCATGGTCAGGGTGTCGCGGTGCTCCACATGGGCCAGTTCGTGGGCCATTACGCCTGCCACCTCTTCCGGTGTCAGCGCATGCAGCAGGCCGGTTGAGGCCGCAACAGCGGCATTTTGCGGATTGCGCCCGGTGGCAAAGGCATTGGGCTGCGGATTGTCAAAAATATAGACCTTGGGCATGGGCAGGCCCGCATTGCGTGTCATATCACGCACAATGCCGTAAAACTCTGGCGCTGTACGCTCATCCACTTCCTGCGCATTGTAAGCTGAGAGCACCATGCGGTCGGAATTCCAATAGGAAAAGAAATTCATGCCCGCAGCCACCACAAGCGCAATCATCATGCCGCTTTGGCCGCCAATGAGAAAGCCAACGCCCATAAACAGGGCGGTCATGAAGGCCAAAAGCATGGCTGTGCGCATGATATTCATGTTCATCCTCCAAAGGGTCTGCGACAGGATAAGGGTTTTCCAACCCGTTTTGTTGCACTAAATGTAAAGATCAAAATCTGTGTTTCAATCGCAAGAGGACAATGCTGACCATGAATGACAACAAAAACGACCGGCAAAGCTCCGATAATCTGGATGATCTTGTAGCATCGCCTGTGCCCAAAATCTTGCCGCCTGCCGCAAAACGGGCGCTGGAAGAGGCCGAGGCGCGCCGCAAAGCCGAGCAGGCGCAAAACCCGGCTCCAGAGATTGGTGGCCGTGGCGGTGCCGATCCGGCCCGCTTTGGGGATTGGGAAATCAAGGGCCGCGCCATCGATTTTTGATGTTGCGAACATCTGGGTGTCCACCGGCTGCAACACGAAATCGTGAAAAATGACAGGTGATGCAACTTTTCGCCTTGTTCGGCGTTCATGGGGAGACGTCAACGAACCTTTATGAGGATTCCCATGAAAACCATCTTTCTTGCATCTGCCTTTGCGCTGGCAAGCCTTTCAAGCAACATCGCTTATGCGCAGATGTCATCGGATATGGTCCGCCCCGATGATCATCGTGGTCCCCCACGCCACCACATGCACCGCGCGCCGCCAAAGCGTTGCATTACCGAGAAGAAGGTTCGCTGGGATCATGGAAAGCGCATCGTGATTGAAAAGCGCGTCTGCCGTTAATTCTTGTCAGGCTGGAGGGGCTGTCATGGATGGCAGCCCCTCCTGTTGCCCTCTATCCTTGGTCAGACAGACTTTTCCCTCGCTCGCAAATCAGTTAGATTGTGCCGAAATAGCGAAGGCGATCTGAAAATCTTCATGTTCTGGAAAATGGCGGGCGGACGCCTCTTGCAATCGGTGGTGTCGTTCACTGCGGCAATGCTGATGTGCGTTTCGTTCACAGGGTCTGCCGTTGGGCAGGAGCGCCCTTCGATTAATGCACCTGCGGCGGCAGCTTCCCAGTCTGGGCCACAATCTCCGCTTCAGCCCGCACCTCAGCCGACGGTCACGCCTGCGCAAAATCCCGCAGTCACAGCGGATAGTCCCGCTGACGCGCTGAAAGCCAAGCGCGAAGATGTGGCCAAAGAGCTGCAAGACCTGTCGCAATCCATCAAAATGTCCACTGAGAAAAGCGAGCAATTGCGTCAGAGCATTGTTGCGCTGGATAAGAGCAGCGCCTCCTTGCGCCAGGCGCTGATAGAGTCAGCCGCTCGCCGCAAGGATCTCGAACAGAAGATTGCCGAGAGCGAGCGCAAATTGGCCAATTTTGGCCTGCGCGAGGATATTATCCGCAAATCCTTCCGGGCGCGGCGTGGTGTTTTGGCCGAAGTGCTAGGCGCGCTGGAACGCATGGGGCGCAATCCGCCGCCCGCCTTGCTGGTGAAGCCCGAAGATGCTTTGGGGGCGGTGCGCACCGCTATTCTGCTGGGAGCCGTGGTGCCGGGCATGCGCAAGGAAACCGAGAAGCTGGCCAATGATCTGGAAGAATTGGCCAATCTGCGCAAGGCCAGCCAGGCTGAGCGCGAGCAAATGGTGGCCAGCCTGCAAAGCCGTCAGGAAGAAGAAAGCCGCATGGCGCTGCTTTTGGATGAAAATGCGAAGTTGAGCCGGCGCAATTCGGCACAATTACAGGATGAGCTGCAACGCTCCCAGCAATTGGCGCAAAAATCCGCATCGCTGCAAGGGTTGATTACCTCTTTGGAAAATGAGGTTTCTTCGGTGAAGACAGCAGCCCAGCAAAGCAAGCTGGATGATCTGCGCCGCGCCCAGATGACGGATGCCCAGCGCGAGCAAGCTCGCCGTGATGCAGACAGCGCACCGCCTGATAAAAACCGCATTGCGCCTGCATTTGCATTTGATGAGTTGAAAGCAAAGCTGGACTTGCCAGCTGCCGGAGATGTGTTGCGCGCCTTTGGCGATCCTGATGGCACTGGACATGAGGCCAAGGGTATCGTTATTGCAACAACGCCAGCAGCGGTGGTCACAGCCCCAGCTGATGCAACGGTGGTGTATGCAGGGCAGTTTCGCAGTTACGGGAAGATGGTTATTCTCAATCCAGGCAGCGGTTATCACATAGTTTTGTCCGGGATGGACAGCGTGAATGTGCACGCTGGCCAATTCGTACTGTCTGGTGAGCCAATTGGTGCTATGGGAGACAAGAGAGTTGCGAGTGCGGCTGCTTTCTCGCTGGAAACAAATCGCCCAACGCTTTACATAGAATTCAGAAAAGACGGCAACTCGGTTGATTCCCGACCATGGTGGGCGAAGGACGCCGGAAAGGTACGCAATGATACGTAGGGCTTCTCTAATGCTCGTGGGCGCTCTGATGGGCGCAACAGCCATGAGCGTTGTTTATTCGGCTGGCGTTCCAGCTCAAGCGGCTGGCACTTCGACCTATAAGGAACTGGCAGTTTTCGGAGACGTGTTTGAGCGCGTCCGGGCCCAGTATGTTACGCCTCCCGATGAGAAGAAGTTGATTGAGGCTGCCATCAACGGCATGCTGTCTTCGCTTGATCCCCACTCCAGTTACATGAACGCCCAGGAAGCGGCGGACATGCAGACCCAGACCAAGGGTGAATTCGGCGGCATCGGCATCGAAGTCACCATGGAAGACGGCCTGATCAAGGTGG
>DNPN01000027.1:9701-10323 GCA_003501385.1 Rhizobium sp.
ACATGCAGACCCAGACCAAGGGTGAGTTTGGCGGCATCGGCATTGAAGTGACGATGGAAAACGAGCTGGTCAAGGTTATCACCCCGATTGATGACACGCCCGGTGCCAAGGCTGGCATTCTGGCTGGCGATTACATTTCTGCCATCAACGGTCAGCAAGTGCGTGGCATGAAGCTGAACGATGCCGTTGAGAAAATGCGCGGCGCGGTCAACACCCCGATCAAGCTCACCATCTTGCGTAAGGGCGTTGATAAACCGATTGAGATGAGCGTGATGCGCGAAGTCATCCCGATCCGTGCCGTCAAATCGCGTGTGGATGGCGATGTTGGCTACCTGCGTGTGATCTCGTTTACCGAGAAGACCTTTGACGATTTGCAGGCGGCCATTGCCAAAATCAAGAAGCAGGTGCCAGATGACAAGCTCAAGGGCTATGTTCTGGACCTTCGCCTCAATCCGGGCGGCTTGCTGGATCAGGCCATCTATGTGTCTGACGCCTTCCTGCAGAAGGGCGAGATTGTGTCCACCCGTTCGCGCGACCCAGAGGATACCCGTCGCTTCAACGCAACACCGGGCGATTTGACCGATGGCAAGCCATTGATTGTTCTGGTCAACGGCGGTTCGGC
>DNPN01000209.1:0-2435 GCA_003501385.1 Rhizobium sp.
GAAGAAGCCATCGAGAAGGCCAAGAAGCTGGCAGCCGCAGCCTGATCCATGGATCAAGGGGAGTACGGCTTTGGCCGTGCTCCCATTCTCTGTTCTAAAAAAAAGTGAAAAGTCATGGCCGACAATTTCAATTTTGAACTCGTTTCGCCCGAGCGCCTGCTGATCTCGGAATTGGTGAGCGAGGTTGTCATTCCGGCGACCGAAGGCGAAATGACCGTGATGGCACGTCATGCCCCGACCATGACGACAATTAAGCCGGGCGTTGTCACTGTGAAGCTGGCCTCTGGCCAGACGGTGAAATACGTTGTGTTTGGTGGTTTTGCCGATATCACCCCGAACGGCTGTACTTTGCTGGCCGAAAGTGCTGTTCAGCTCTCCGAGTTGAACCGCGAGTCGCTGGCAAAGCGGATTGAAGCTGCAAAGATAGAACTTGATGACGCAGAGCATCATGAACATCGCACCAAGCTCGAGCAGTTTCTGCACGAATTGACTCATTTGGATGGCGTGTTGATTCCAGCTTGATCCACGCGGCAGTATTGAGTTGAAAGCGGCCGTTACGGCCGCTTTTTTGTTTCAAGGTGAGTTTTTCGAACCCCTGTCACAAGCACAATCTTTTGCCTTTGAGGTCGCGATAACGTTTTTGTGATTTTTTGATGTGGATAAAGATAACTTTCTCTTACCACGTTCCAATAGAAGAATCGATTCGATCCTCTTGTTGATGCTGCGGTGGGAGCTAAAAAGTCCGGCCTAAATGATCAAACTCCCCATATACATCTGCTTGCTGGTCGGTTCTTTCCAACGTCGTCCTTAAAAATTGGTTGTGTTTCAAAGCTTTGCCTGAATATATGATGTTGCGAAGATCGTGTGAGCGCGATATTTTATAAACATTGATGGCTCTGTAGCCGATGCCCTTATAACGATTGGCAATTTTAGGGTCGTATTTTATTGGCAAATGGTAACGCTAACATCGTTGTGGGATAAACCAAAACCGAATACGTCGGGAGGTGTGTTATGAAAATCGGCGTTGTTGGTGCGGGCATGGTTGGCAGTTCAGCGGCCTACGCAATTGCCCTGCAAGGTGCTGTTCAAGAAATCGTTCTTGTGGACTACAACAGTGCCCTCGCTTGTGCTCAGGCAGAAGATATTTCGCATGCCGTGCCCTTCGTCTCCACGACGGTGGTGCGAGCGGGAGATTATGTTGATCTCGCGGGCTCAGGGGTGGTGATTGTTGCTGCCGGTGTCAACCAGAAGCCTGGCGAAAGCCGGCTGGATCTCCTGGGGCGCAATGCCGAAGTCTTTCGCGGTGTTGTCTCGCGGATCCTGGATGTTGTTCCCGATGTGATTTTGGTGATTGCCTCCAATCCTGTTGACATTATGACGGATGTTGCGACACGCCTGTCCGGTTTGGCACCGAGCAGGGTGATCGGATCTGGCACCATTTTGGATACTGCGCGGTTCCGCTCTCTCCTGGCTTTACATTTGGACACGTCGCCGCAGGCCGTGCATGCCTATGTGTTGGGTGAGCACGGCGATAGCGAAGTGCTGGCCTGGTCAAACGTGCGTGTTGGATCAGTGCCTCTTGTGTCTTTTGCCGAACATATAGGGCGGCCAATGACCGATGCCGTTGTGGCCCGTATTGATGACGGCGTGCGCAATGCGGCGGCGCGCATCATAAAAGGAAAAGGCTCCACCTATTTTGGGATCGGCGCGGGCCTGGCACGGATTGTAAAAGCTATTGTTGCAGATCAACGCGATATCCTGTCCGTGTCCAGTGTCACAACAGATATTGCCGGTGTCAGTGGTGTCGCCGCCTCCGTGCCGCGCGTTATTGGCGCAAAAGGTATTTTGATGGATCTGATACCGGAGTTGACTCCAACGGAAAACGAGGCGCTGCACCGTAGCGCGTCGCTTTTGAGGGAACTTTCCTCGTCCCTACGGCTTTAATGTTTACCATGCCTGTAACCAGTGGCGGGAACTTGGGTGGATACGTGGTCGTTGTTTAAATTGGGTAGATGGAACTGATGATGTCGTCTTCGACCGATGCTGATAAAACTACAATACCGTTGGCAGATTTCATGCGGCAAGCCACTGATGCGGTGACTTTGCTCAAAGCCCTATCTCACGAAAACAGATTGCTTATCCTTTGCATTTTGTGCAAGGGCGAGAGGACTGTTGGCGAACTTGAAGAGATGCTGCAGTTGCAGCAGGCCATTGTTTCGCAGCAATTGGCTCGTTTGCGGGGCGACGGAATGGTGGAAAGTCGACGCGAAGGGCGTCAGATTTACTATTCCATTGCCAATCCTTCCGTTAACGATGTTGTGGCACTGCTGTATAGGCTCTTTTGCACGCCTGCGACGTTGAGCGAATCCTAAAGCATGTCGCGTTTTATTGTCCTCAATAAAGCGATAACGTACATGCGGCTAAATAAGAGATAA
>DNPN01000209.1:2725-7770 GCA_003501385.1 Rhizobium sp.
TTTACTGCGACAGGCTTTAGAGTTTTTCAGGTTCAGATTGAACCAGACAGACTCTCGGTTCTTTTGTTTTCGTTTGTCTTTTCGGGAAAACCGGGTTCCACTTTTCCCTGACAAACTCTAGGGTCTGTCTGGTTCAATCGGAACCTGACATACCCTAGCATGGGTGGCGATCATGATCGACAAACTGGAATTTTTTATTGCGCTTGCCCGCGCGCAGCATTTTGGGCGCGCGGCGGAAGATTGCGGCATTTCACAACCCACCTTGTCGGCGGCAATTCGTCAGCTTGAAGATCAGCTCGGTGTTGCTTTGGTGCAGCGGGCCTCGCGGTTTCAGGGACTTACGCCAGAAGGTCAGCGTGTGCTTGAGTGGGCGCGCCGTATTGTTGGCGATGCTCGTACGATGCGCGAAGAAATGCGCGCCACCCGAAATGGCTTGGTTGGGCATATCAGAATTGCGGTGATCCCGACAGCGCTTGCCATGGTGCAAAAGCTGACAGAGCCCTTTCAACTTCGCCATCCCGATGTGACGTTTCAGATCCTGTCGCGCAACTCGCTGCAGGTACTCAGTCTTTTGGAAAATCTCGAGATTGATGCTGGCATTACCTATCTTGATAACGAGCCGCTTGGACGTGTGACCTCAGTGCCGCTCTATGAAGAGCAGTACCACCTGATTGCCGCAGCGGGCACACCCTTGGCAGATCGTGACTCGATCACATGGCAAGAAGTTGCGGGATTGCGGCTCTGTCTGTTGACGCCCGATATGCAGAACCGACGTATCATCAATCAACATCTACTGGCAGCGGGGGTGGAGCCAAAGCCGACGTTGGAGTCCAATTCGATGATTGTGCTGTTTTCCCATATCAGAACCGGAAAATGGGCATCGATCATGCCGCGCAATGTGGCTGAATCCTTTGGGTTTCCGGCCGAAATTCGCATGGTTCCTATTAGCGATCCGCACAGCCGGCATCTGGTCGGTCTGGTTGCCACCCACCGCGAGCCCTACACGCCGTTGGTCTCTGCGCTGCTGCATGAGGCCCGTAATCTCGCAGATGCACACGCATTTTGATAGGTTTTTTCTATCGCGTAACGAAAACACGGTATTGACCGAGGGGTAATAGGCCGTGCATGCTTCGAAAAGGTTGAAATTCGAAGTGTTTTCAGTGCTCCAGCGTCGATTGTGCAAGGGTAGGTGTCTTATATAAGCCTTTCTTGAGTTAACGATTGGGGAGTCTGATCGGGAGGAGCCGAGATGAATATTCACGTCGTTGCCGAACAGGAGGCAGCGTTGATTGATCATATCATTAAGAGCCATCGCCACCTTGAGGGGCCGCTCCTGCCTATTTTGCACGCCATTCAAGCGGAATTTGGCTATGTTCCTGAAAGCGCCAAACAGATCATTGCCAAGGCGCTGAACTTGTCGCGGGCCGAAGTGCATGGGGTTGTCACCTTTTATCATGATTTTCGGGATCATCCGGCTGGACAGCATGTGCTGAAACTCTGTCGGGCCGAGGCTTGCCAATCCATGGGATGCGAGCCTCTTGCAGAGAAAATCAAAGCGGAACTGGGCATTGATTGGCATGAAACCACGGCTGATGGTGTTGTGACGCTGGAGCCGGTGTTCTGTCTTGGTCTGTGTGCCTCGGCACCCGCCGCCATGATGGATGGCGCGCTTTATGGTCGTTTGGATGAACACTGTCTGAGTGACATCGTTGCGGGGTTAAGCAAATGAGTGTGACCGTATTTGTTCCCCGCGATGCCGCAGCTCTTGCGGTGGGTGCGGATAAGGTGGCTGTCGCGATAGAGCGCGAAGCCAAGGCCCGAAATCTTGATGTGACCATTGTTCGCAATGGATCACGTGGCATGTTATGGCTGGAAGTTCTGGTGGAAGTGCGTACCAAGGATGGCCGCTTCGCCTATGGACCAGTCAAGTCATCGGATGTGGCGGGGTTGTTTGATGCAGATTTTCTCAGCGGTGCATCGCATCCGCTCTGTCACGGTCTGACCAAGGAAATTCCTTATCTCAAGAACCAGACGAGGCTGACCTTTTCCCGTTGTGGCATTACCGATCCTTTGTCGCTGGAGGATTACAAACATTACCAAGGCTTGACGGGCCTCACCAAAGCCATTGCCATGACGCCTGCCGAGATTGTCAAACAGGTGACGGACAGTGGTTTGCGCGGACGTGGCGGTGCGGGCTTTCCCACCGGCATCAAGTGGAAGACGGTCGGCGACGCCGAGGCCGATCAGAAATACATTGTCTGCAACGCTGATGAAGGCGATAGCGGCACGTTTGCCGACCGTATGATTATGGAGGGCGACCCCTTCGTGCTGATCGAGGGCATGGCCATTGCCGCCATCGCGGTTGGGGCCACCAAAGGTTATATTTATACCCGCTCGGAATATCCGCACGCCATTGCCACCATGCGTGACGCCATCGAGATTGCCCGCAAAGACGGCATTCTCGGCACCTCTGTGTTAGGCTCTGCTTACGCTTTCGATCTGGACGTGCGTGAAGGCGCTGGTGCCTATGTCTGCGGTGAGGAAACCTCGCTGCTCAACAGTTTGGAAGGCAAGCGCGGCATTGTGCGGGCCAAACCGCCGCTTCCGGCGCTGGAAGGTTTGTTTGGCAAGCCAACAGTGGTCAACAACGTGATATCGCTGGCGTCTGTTCCGGTGATCATGGACCGGGGTGCGCAATTCTATCGTGATTTTGGTGTTGGTCGCTCCCATGGCACTATTCCCATTCAGCTGGCGGGCAATCTCAAACACGGTGGGCTGTATGAAACGGCCTTTGGCGTGACTCTGGGCGAACTGATCCATGAGATTGGCGGCGGCACCATCTCGGGTCGTCCGGTCAAGGCGGTGCAGGTGGGAGGGCCGCTGGGGGCCTATTTTCCGCCATCGCTGTTTGACACGGTGTTTGATTATGAAGCCTTCACCGCCGCCGGTGGTTTGATTGGCCATGCCGGGGTGGTGGTGTTTGATGATAGCGTCGATATGCTGCATCAAGCCCGGTTTGCCATGGAATTCTGCGCCGTGGAAAGCTGCGGCAAGTGCACGCCCTGTCGCATCGGCTCCACCCGTGGGGTGGAAACGGTGGATCGTATTGCCAAGGGTATTGAGCCGGAGAAGAATAAGGCTCTGTTGGAAGACCTTTGCAACACCATGAAATTCGGATCACTGTGCGCGCTGGGCGGCTTCACGCCCTATCCGGTGATGAGTGCGATGAGGCATTTCCCGGATGATTTTGCGCCTGCTACCCCCCTTGTTGAAGCTGCGGAGTAAGACCATGTCGCTGATTCACGAAATTGACTACGGCACACCCGCTTCCAAATCCGCTGAGCTGGTAACGCTGACGATTGATGGCCGTGAAGTCACGGTGGCAGCAGGCACATCCATCATGCGCGCCTCGATGGAGGCAGGCATTCAGGTGCCCAAGCTCTGCGCCACCGATATGGTCGATGCCTTTGGCTCCTGTCGGCTCTGTCTGGTGGAGGTCGAGGGCCGCAATGGCACTCCGGCCTCCTGCACCACGCCTTGCGCACCCGGCATTGTGGTGCATACCCAGACAGAACGGCTGAAGCAAATCCGCAAAGGGGTGATGGAGCTTTATATCTCCGACCATCCGCTCGATTGTCTGACCTGCGCCGCCAATGGCGATTGCGAATTGCAGGATATGGCGGGCGCGGTCGGCCTTCGCGATGTGCGCTATGGCTATGAAGGGGACAATCACGTCAAGGCGCGTAGCGGTGGCGATGTCAATGCCCGCTATATGCCGAAGGATGAGAGCAATCCGTACTTCACCTATGATCCATCAAAATGCATTGTCTGTTCGCGCTGCGTGCGGGCTTGCGAGGAAGTGCAGGGGACGTTTGCGCTCACCATTGAAGGCCGTGGGTTTGATAGCCGCGTCTCGCCCGGTGCGCATGAGGCGTTTCTGGAGTCGGAATGCGTCTCCTGCGGCGCTTGCGTGCAGGCTTGCCCGACGGCGACGCTGACCGAAAAATCAGTGATTGCCATTGGCCAGCCGGAGCATTCTGCCGTCACCACCTGCGCCTATTGCGGCGTTGGCTGTTCCTTCAAGGCCGAAATGCGCGGTGAAGAACTGGTGCGCATGGTGCCGTGGAAAGATGGTAAGGCCAATCGCGGCCACTCCTGCGTCAAGGGTCGGTTTGCCTATGGCTATGCCAGCCACAAGGACCGGATTCTCAATCCGATGATTCGCGAAAAGATCAGCGATCCATGGCGCGAAGTCAGCTGGGAAGAGGCCTTTGCCTATGTTGGCTCCGAGTTCAAGCGGTTGCAATATCAATATGGCCGCGATTCCATTGGCGGCATCACCTCATCGCGCTGCACCAATGAAGAGACGTATCTGGTGCAAAAGCTGATCCGTGCGGGCTTTGGCAATAACAATGTTGATACCTGCGCGCGTGTTTGCCACTCACCAACCGGCTATGGTCTGGGACAGGCCTTTGGTACGTCGGCAGGCACACAGGATTTTGATAGCGTTGAACATTCCGACGTGGTGGTGGTGATTGGTGCCAACCCCACCGATGGCCATCCGGTGTTTGGTTCGCGGCTGAAGAAGCGACTCCGCAAAGGTGCGAAACTGATTGTGATTGATCCGCGCCGGATTGATCTGGTCAAGACCCCGCATGTGCAAGCGGCTTACCATCTGCCGCTCAAGCCCGGCACCAATGTGGCGGTGATGACGGCGCTGGCCCATGTGATTGTCACTGAAGGCTTGGCCGATGAGGCCTTTATCCGTGAGCGCTGTGATTGGTCCGAGTTTGAAGACTGGGCCGCTTTCGTGGCCGATCCGCAGCACAGCCCGGAAGAAACGGAAAAATTCACGGGCGTTCCAGCAGCAGATCTGCGCGGTGCGGCACGGTTGTTTGCCACGGGCGGCAATGGCGCGATCTATTACGGGTTGGGTGTCACGGAGCACAGCCAGGGCTCAACCACGGTGATGGCGATTGCCAATCTGGCGATGGTGACGGGCAATATTGGCCGCCCCGGTGTGGGCGTGAACCCGCTGCGCGGCC
>DNPN01000209.1:8036-31866 GCA_003501385.1 Rhizobium sp.
GGCCAGAACAATGTGCAGGGCTCTTGCGATATGGGATCTTTCCCGCACGAGCTTCCCGGCTATCGACATATTTCCGATGATGCCACCCGTGAGACCTTTGAAAAGCTTTGGGGTGTGACGCTCAATAATGAGCCGGGTTTGCGCATTCCCAATATGCTGGATGCGGCGGTGGAAGGCACATTCAAGGGGCTTTACATTCAGGGCGAGGATATTCTTCAATCTGACCCCGACACCAAGCATGTGTCGGCAGGCCTTGCAGCCATGGAATGTGTGGTGGTGCATGATCTCTTCCTCAACGAGACGGCCAATTACGCCCATGTGTTTTTGCCCGGCTCCACTTTCCTCGAAAAGGATGGCACGTTCACCAATGCCGAGCGCCGCATTAACCGCGTGCGCAAGGTGATGACGCCCAAGAATGGTTATGCGGATTGGGAAGTGACCCAGAAAATGGCGCAGGCCATGGGGCTGAATTGGAATTACACTCATCCGTCGCAGATCATGGATGAAATTGCCGCCACCACGCCAAGCTTTGCCGGTGTGTCTTATGACTATCTGGAACAGAATGGCTCGGTGCAATGGCCCTGCAATGAGAAGCATCCGAATGGATCGCCAATCATGCATATCGATGGCTTTGTGCGCGGCAAGGGTAAGTTTATCCGCACCGAATACGTGGCGACCGATGAGCGCACAGGCCCGCGTTTCCCGCTGCTGCTGACCACGGGCCGTATTCTCAGCCAATACAATGTGGGTGCGCAGACACGTCGCACGGAAAACACCGTCTGGCATGCGGAGGATCGGCTGGAAATTCATCCCCATGATGCCGAACAGCGCGGTATTAAGGAGGGAGATTGGATCAAGCTCGCCAGCCGTTCTGGAGACACATCCTTGCGGGCATTGATCACCGATCGCGTGGCACCGGGCGTGGTTTACACCACCTTCCATCACCCGGATACGCAGGCCAATGTGATCACCACCGACTATTCCGACTGGGCCACCAATTGCCCGGAATACAAGGTCACGGCTGTGCAGGTTTCGCCGTCGAACGGTCCAACAGAATGGCAGAAGGATTACGAGGAGCTGTCGCGTCAATCGCGCCGGATCACCGGCAAAATGGAAGCGGCGGAGTGAAGCCATGACAAGGGTGGAGCGGAGGCGCTGATGACTGACCTTGACACCATCCACACCGTTGCAGAGCTGCAATATCGTCAGGGTGTCATCGAGCAAACAAGCCGCATTGTGCCGGAAGAGGTGCCCATTGCCTTTTCCTATCGCGGCTCCACTCATGCGGTGATGATGGCAACCCCTGCGGATTTGCGGGATTTCGCCATTGGCTTTTCGTTGGCCGAGGGAATTATTGCCAAGATGAGCGACATTGTGGCGATTGAACCGCTGAATGCTGGTGATGGCATTGATGTGCAGATCACCTTGCAGGATGCCGATGCGCAAGCCTTGATCGCCCGCCGCCGTCGCATGGCAGGGCCGGTTGGCTGCGGTCTTTGCGGCATTGAATCCATCGAACAGGCCACGCGGCAGGTGCGCAGCGTTGCCGCCGCAGGGACGTCTTTTTCGCCTGCTGACATCCATAATGCCATGGAAGTGCTTGCGCGGGGACAGCTGCTGAACCGCAAAACCCATGCCGTCCATGGTGCTGGCTTTTTTATTCCCGGCGAGGGATTGCTGGCAATCCGTGAGGATGTGGGCCGCCATAATGCGTTGGACAAGCTGGTTGGGGCGGTGTTGCAGGCCGGTCGGCGCGGCGAGGAGGGGGCGGTGGTTGTCACCAGCCGCCTGTCGGTCGAGATGGTGCAAAAGGCAGCGGCACTGGGCTGTCCGGTGTTGATTGCCATTTCGGCCCCCACGGCACTGGCAATCCGCACGGCGGAAGCGGCGGGCATGACCCTGATCGGCATTGCCCGCGGCGATGATTTTGAAGTTTTTACCAGAGCAGATCGATTGAAGACCGGAGCATCAAGCCATGTCGCATGACCATATCGCAGAGAAACTCATTCGCATGGCCAATCAGATTGCGACCTTCTTCAAATCGCAAGCGGAGGAGGAGCGCTTGGCGGGGATTGCCACCCATATCAACAAATTCTGGGAACCACGCATGCGCGCCCAGTTTTTCGAATTGATCGATGCGGGTGGAGATGGTTTTGATCCGCTGGTGATTGCTGCGGCGGCCTTGATCCATCGCCCGGTGGATAACTCCGCCAAGACTTTCGGTCTTTCAGGAGCGGTAAGGGTATGATCACGCTGGAATAATGATGAGGCGGTGTGTATTACGCGCATCAATCAATGAGAGAATTTTATAATCTATGTCTGCCCGTGAGGGAAGTTTAGGGACGATCATTAGGAGGAAATGACTCATGGCAGTCACGAGTGCGCCGGGGACAGAGACGTCACCCGCGGTTGGTCTGTTAGACCGCGAAAGAATTATTGCACAGCCGGGCTTCAACCGTTGGCTCGTGCCACCAGCGGCGCTGGCCATTCATTTGTGCATCGGTATGGCTTATGGGTTCAGCGTTTTCTGGCTGCCCCTGAGCAAGGCGCTTGGCACAAACGTGCCGGCAAGCTGCACCAGCATGTCCATGCTGGAGGCGCTGACCACCACCACCTGCAATTGGCGCGTGGCGGATCTGGGCTGGATCTATACCCTGTTTTTCGTGCTTCTCGGCTGTTCCGCAGCCCTTTGGGGTGGCTGGCTTGAGCGCGTCGGGCCTCGGCGGGCGGCCTTTGTCTCGGCATGCTGCTGGTGCGGCGGCATTGTTGTGGCCTCCATCGGGGTGATGACCCACCAGCTTTGGCTGATGTGGATTGGCGCAGGCGTCATTGGCGGCATCGGCCTTGGTCTTGGCTATATCTCGCCCGTCTCTACCCTGATCAAATGGTTCCCGGATCGTCGCGGCATGGCAACCGGCATGGCCATCATGGGCTTTGGTGGAGGTGCCATGATTGGTGCGCCGCTGGCCAATATCTTGATGAGCACGTTCCGCGTGGATGGCACCATTGGTGTCTGGCAGACCTTTTTGGTTATGGCTGGCATCTATTTCGTGTTCATGATGGGCGGCGCATTCAGCTATCGTATTCCGCCCGCTGGCTGGTGCCCGGAGGGCTGGACACCACCGGTTGCCAAAAGCAGTATGATCACCCATCGCAATGTGCATTTGCGCGATGCCCACAAAACCCCGCAATTCTGGCTGATCTGGGCTGTTCTCTGTCTCAACGTCTCTGCCGGGATCGGCGTGCTGGGCGTGGCCTCGCCGATGTTGCAGGAAATTTTTGCCGGCTCTCTGATTGGTCAGCCGGGCGTGAGCTTCTCACAGCTGGATGCAACACAAAAGGCGCAGATTGCCGCCATTGCTGCAGGGTTTACCGGGCTGTTGTCGCTGTTCAACATTGGTGGTCGCTTCTTCTGGGCATCGATGTCAGACCGCCTTGGCCGCAAGAACACCTATTACTGCTTCTTCCTGCTCGGCATTGTGCTCTATGCGCTGACGCCAACCTTGGCGGCCCTAGGCTCCAAGGCTTTGTTCGTGCTGGCGCTGGGTGTTATTCTGTCGATGTATGGCGGTGGTTTTGCCACGGTGCCTGCCTATCTGGCCGATATTTTTGGTACGCAATTCGTCGGTGCCATCCATGGACGCTTGCTGACGGCCTGGGCCACGGCGGGTATTCTGGGACCAACCGTGGTCAACTATATTCGTGAGGCGCAGATTTCGGCAGGTGTGGCACCCGGGCCATCCCTCTATTCCGGCACCATGTATATCCTCTCGGGCATGCTGGTGCTGGGGCTGATTGCCAATTCGCTGGTGAAGCCCTTGTCGGATAAGTGGTTTATGTCCGATGAAGAGGTGGTAGCACTTCAGGCCAAATCGGCAGCAGCCAACAGCGGTCCAACCGGATCGTTTGGAATCGGCAAAGGCGGCTTTGATGCCAAGGCTGCATTGGCTTGGGCCGTGGTTGGTATTCCACTGCTGTGGGGCGTGTGGGTGACGCTGAAAAGCACGCTTGTGCTGTTTGGTTGAGATGAATTGAGATCGATAAAAGGGGCGGCTTGGCTGCCCCTTTTTTGTTGTCACGGACAATGTGATGGCTGTGCGCCTTGAAACACAGCGATGGAGCGTCACATCATGCGAATGCTTGGATGATAGAATTCTGTCAGCTCTTTGCTATCCCTTCTGCATCACCGGGAGTTTCACACCATGCGTTACAATCAATTGGGAAATACGGGCCTGTTTGTGTCCGAGCTTTGCCTTGGCACCATGACCTTTGGCGAGGCGGGCTCCAGCATGTGGGGCTCTATTGCCGATGTCGATCAGGCGGCGGCCGACACCATTGTCGAGCGTTCACTGGCGGCAGGCATTAATTTCATTGATACGGCCAATGTCTATTCTGGTGGCGTGTCTGAGCAGATTCTGGGGCAGGCGCTGCAAAATCTGAACGTTCCGCGCAAGGATGTGGTGATTGCCACCAAGTTTTACGGGCAGATGGGCGATAAGCCCAATGATCGCGGTGCCTCACGCGGGCATATTCTCGATCAGGTGGAAGCAAGCCTTGAGCGCATGCAGCTGGATTATATCGATCTCTACCAGATCCACGCCACGGACACTGTCACGCCGATTGAGGAGACCTTGCGGGCGCTGGATGATCTCGTCTCCCGCGATCTGGTGCGCTATATCGGCCTGTCAAACTGGGCGGCATGGCGCATTGCCAAGGCGCTTGGCATCTCTGAGCGCAAGGGCTATGCCCGGTTTGAAACGGTACAGGCCTATTATTCCATCGCCGGGCGTGATCTGGAGAGGGAAATTGTGCCGCTTTTAAAAGAGGAAAAAATGGGCCTGATGGTCTGGTCGCCGCTGGCTGGCGGTTTGCTCTCAGGCAAATATGGGCCGGGTGCTCCGGGCAATGGTGAAGGCCGACGCGCCAGCTTTGACTTTCCGCCCGTCAACAAGGACCGCGCCTGGGATTGTGTGGCGGTGATGCGAGAGATTGCTCAAAACCATGGCGCAAGTGTCGCTGAGGTTGCGTTGGCCTATATTCTGGCCAAGCCATTTGTCACCAGCGTGATCATCGGGGCCAAGCGGCTTGAGCAATTGGAAGAGAACATCAAGGCTGTTGATCTGCATTTGACCGTCGATGATATGGCACGGCTGGATGAGGTCAGTGCTTTGCCTGCGGAATATCCCGGCTGGATGCTGGAACGCCAAGGCGCTGGCCGTGTGCCAAAGCCGTTCAAGGCCTGAGGATCAGCCCATACGAAAAAAAACCGCCGGGGCCAAGACCCGGCGGTTTTGATGTGAGGATAGGCCTATCAGGCGGCCAGTTCTTCCAGATCGCTGCCCTTGAACATTTTGGCGAGGTTCAGGAAGCAGATCATGCCATGTTCGTTGGCGATGATGCCTTCCGAGAAGGACTTGTCGAACGAGGCAGAAACTTCCGGCACGGGCTGAACCTGAATGGCAGGAATGGTCAAAATGTCGGACACGCGGTCCACCAGCATGCCGATCACCATATTGTGGACTTCGGCCACAACAATGGCAGAGCGCTCATTGGCAACCGTGCTCTTCATGCCCAGCTTGTAAGCCAGGTCGATGATCGGAATGACCGAACCGCGCAGGTTCATCACACCAATCACGTCCGCCGGGGCATGCGGAATGGGCGTCGATGGTGCCCAGCCGCGAATTTCGCGAATGGTGGTGGTTTTGACGCAAAATTCCTGATCGTGCAGGCGAAATGCAATGATTTCAAGGTTTTCGCCGCCAAAATTGGTGGGGTTGATGGGTGTAGCCATGTTCTTTGTCCCGCCTGTCCTTGCTCGAAATGAGGCGTAGTTGCCTCTGCCTTCGGGCGATTTCGCCATTTACGTGTCCTTACTGCACCACGTGTAGGTTAAGACGCAGTAAAAACATGCTGTATCACGTTCTGTTTTCTGGTGGATGGGCCACAATTTCCTGTGAAATCCACCAGTAGGGTCATGCTGCATGGTAATCTGTACTCCGTGCAGCATATGTGTTGGAGCTTAGTTTAGCGGAAGAATGTTTCTCAAATCTAAACTGTGTCAGCAATTCGCGCAGGTTCTCTGCTTGTTGTGCCAAGCTGTGGCTCGCGGCTGAGCTTTCTTCCACCATCGCAGCATTCTGTTGGGTGTTCTGGTCCATTGTGTTCACGGCTTTGTTGATCTCTTTCAGGCCGGAGGCCTGTTCATGCGAGGCTTCAACGATGGCACCAACATTACGATTGATTTCTTGCACTTCTCCCAAAATCCCGGTCAGGGCCTTGCCCGTTTCGCCAACCAGCGACACGCCGGTTTCGACCTGGTTGGAGGAGGTATTGATCAGTGCTTTGATTTCCTTTGCGGCCTTGGCCGATCGTTGTGCCAGTTCACGCACTTCCTGAGCCACCACAGCAAAGCCCTTGCCTGCCTCTCCTGCGCGGGCGGCCTCAACGCCTGCGTTCAGTGCCAGCAAATTGGTCTGGAACGCAATGTCATCGATCACGCCGATGATGTTGGAGATTTCATTGGAAGACGCTTCGATCTGCCCCATGGCGTCAATGGCGCTGCGGACCACAGCGCCGGAGGCCTCGGCCTGTGCCTTGGTGCGTGTCACCAGATGGCCCGCTTCTTCGGCGCGCTTGGCGCTGTCCACACCTGTTTGCGTCACCTCTTCAAGGGCGGCAGCGGTTTCTTCTACCGAGGCAGCCTGCTGCTCGGTTCTGCGCGCCAGATCATCGGCGGCCGACTGTATTTCACGCGCACCGGATGTAATTGCATTAACATTTTGGGCCACCGTTTGCATCGCTGCCATCAATTTTGTGGAGGCATCGTTGAAGTCGATACGGATCAGCTCCAGGCTTGGTATGAAACTTTTTTCGATCAGAGCGGTCAAATCGCCATTGGCCATGGCTCTGAGGCTTTGACCAATCGTGTTCACGGCCTGAACGCGCTCTGTCACATCGGTTGCAAATTTTACCACCTTGAACACTTTGCCATCGGGATCAAAGATCGGGTTGTAGGAGGCCTGAATCCAAACCACTTTTCCACCTTTGCCAATCCGCTTGAATTCGGATGCGACGAACTCGCCCTTGGCCAGCTGGCTCCAGAACTCTTTATAGGCGCTGCTGGATGTATAGGCAGATTCACAGAATATGGAGTGATGCTTGCCCTGCACTTCGGCCCAAGAGTAACCCAGCACATTGAGAAAATTCTCATTGGCAAACAGAATGTCACCTGCCGTGGTAAATTCGATCATGCCCTGAACGCGGGAAATTGCAGTGATTTTACCGCGATCCTCCAAGGACTGACGGGTCTCTGCTGTTACGTTCGTTGCAATCTTGATGACCTTGTACGGCTTTCCATTGCCATTTTTCACCGGATTATAGGAGCCATTGATCCAGACTTCTTCGCCCGTTCTGGTGATGCGCTTGAATGTCGCGGTTTCAGCCTCGCCGCGCTGAAGTTTTGCCCAGAAGGATTTGTAGTCGGGTGAGGACGCATAAGTCTGATCACAGAAAAGACTGTGCTTCTTGCCTTTTATATCTTCAAGGCGATAGCCCATCAACAGGCAGAAAATCTCATTGGCAGTGAGAATGGTGCCAGAAAGGTCAAACTCGATAATTGCTTGTGACCGGCTTAATGCATCAAGAATGTTGTGAGAGTCTGAGTTAAAGCCGAGCACCATTTTTTATTCTCCCGGGGCTGGTCAATTTGAAAGAAACTGCTCAATGCGACATCGCTATTGAGCACATTTCACCCTTATAATTTAATGGGGAGTAGTTAAATATATGCTACTACAGTGAAGTTGATGAAGGTTGAATTAAATTATTTCAAATCAACAGGTTGTATCCTGTTCTAATATTCTTTTTCGTAGAAAACGCCACCACCGCTGGAGCCTCCGGCTCCTGCTTCTCCCTTAAGCTTGAAGCCGCGCCCAACATCCAGATTGATGATGGCCTTGCTGCCCTCGCTGCTTTGCTGAAACTCAAGATAGGTCTTGTCGTTCAGGTATTTTCCGGCCCCGACCTGCGCATTGCCCTTGGCATCGGTGCTGATATCCAGATCATCAACCCCCACCGCACCGCGCAGGCTGTTGAACAGTGATGTAGAACGGCCCCCGGCCAATTGGCTGACGGCATCAGCCAGCTGTGCAATCTGCAAAGGGGAAAGTTTTGATAGGGATTGGCCAAAGATCAGCTGTGCCATCACCTCATCCTGGGGCAGGCTGGGGCTTGAGGAAAAGCTGATATCGGGATCGGTGGCCACGCCCGCCACAGTGGCCGTTAACGTCGTACTGCCGGATGTGGTTGAGGCGATGAAATTGACAACCGGAACAAGGCCGCCACCAAAGCTGATCTGACCAGTGCTGAAATCCAGCCGTTTGGTGAGAATGACAATGCGGCCCCGGCGCATGGTAAACCCGCCGGTGACCAGCGGATTACTAACATTGCCCTTGATTGACACATCGCCACCCAGTTCCGCAACAATGCCGCGCCCGCGTACATAGATCTGTGAAGGGGCGGAAATTTGCAAATCCAGCCCGATAGGTGCCGAATCGCCTGATTTCGCATCATCGGGCTCTCGGGCAGCCAATTGGCGTTTGAGATCTGCCGGGACGTTGCGGTGCTTGATGTTAAGCTGTGCAATTGAGCTGGGCAGTTTCGATGGAATGGTGATTGAGGTCTTGTCCAGCGTCAGTTTTCCCGACAGCGTTGGCCCGGACACCAGCGGTCCCTTCAGCGCCAGCGTGCCATCCACCGTTGAGGTGACCAGTGATCCATCAATATAGACAACATGATCCAGCTTGACGCTGAGATCTGCAGGTAGATCCGCTCCCTTCAGATCGACCGAGCCGGTGACGGAGACCTGACCACCGGCGGAAATTTTGCCAGAGACCGTATTGATCCGGGCCTGATCCCCTGCCAGCGCAATATCGACAATAACGTTTTCCAGCGCGATATTGCGCTTGATATCGACAATCCGCAGGCCCTTGCCGGTGATGGAGCCCGTGAGTGCCGGTGCCGAAAGATTACCACCGACGCGGACATCCGCAACAGCGCTGCCTTCCAGCACAAGGCCTTGTTTGGTGGCCAGCCCCTGAACGGCGGAGAGTGGCAGGCTGGCGTTAAACTGCATATCCAGCGGCTTTGCGCCGCTCAGATCCAGCGTGCCGCCACCTTTGACCTCCGCGCCGCCATTGCCGGTGAGCGTGCTTTGCACGGACAGGCGGTTGTCGGCAAATGTGCCCGCTGCGGTCACGGTTACGGGCGGTAGTCCGGCGGCCTGCAATTGCACCACGGAGCCATTCTCCCAGCGCAGATCATAGAGGATTTTGGGCTCAGACCGATTGCCGCTGGCTGTAATCTTTCCGGAAATTGTGCCGGTTGCATCAACGCCTGCGACAAAGCTGTTGGCGATGGAAGCGGGCAGTGCCTTGATCTCGGCGTTCAGATCAAGGGTCGTTCCGGCCTTACCTTGAACGGATACGCTGCCGCCGCCAGCCTTGATGGTGAGCGGGTTGATGGTGATGGTGCCATTATCCAGCACGATTTGCACTGGATTGCTCAAGGCCACAGCAATGCCGCGTGGCGCGGCTGCGAAACTTTGCAAGTTCAGGGTGACGCGGCTGCTATCCTGCGCGACAATGGCTTTGCCGGTGAGCGGGGCCTTGTCATAGCTGCCGGAGAGGTCAATGTTGGTGGTGTTGCCGCTATGAGTCAGTTGCAAGGCAGGATTTTCCAACAGAGCGGTGCCGGTCTCAATCCGTCCCGCCTTGACGATGCCTTCCATCGCCAGCGATTGCAGATCGGTGCTGTCTAGCGTGATGGTGGGCGCATTGATGCGGATGCTGCCAGCTTGGATACCGCTGCCTTTGGCGTCGATTTTGGCGGCAATCTTGCCGTCGGTTTCTGTCAGATTGACTGTGCCCTTGATGTCACCGGAGGCCGTTTGTCCGCCAAGGGCTGCGAGCAAGCCGAGATCTGGAAAGTTGAAATCCACCTCGCCACTGGGCAAAAAGGCTTTGGAAAAGCGCAACGCGCCGTTCAAATGGTTGTCGCCGACGGTGACCGTCAGGTTTGGCAGGGCGATGGCACTGTTGCCGGAGGTGAGCGTGAGATTGGCATCAACGGCTTTGCCGTCCAGCTTGCCTTTGGCCGTCAGCGTGGCGGAAGGGCTGTTTTTATCAAGCGTTGCTCGCGTTTGCAGGGCAAAATCGGTCAGGTCGCGTCCCGCCAGTTTGGCGGTGGCAATGCTCAGCGTTGCCTTGGCTTGCACAGCATCCAGCGGGCCAATGGCTGATACATCAAACCGGGCCTCGCCAGAGGCACTGGCTTGCAGGGCACCCAGATCGTTAAGCGCGCCGGAAATATGGGCATTGAGTTGTTGCTTTAAGAACGTCACATCGCCTTGCGCCGACAAAAGGTTTGAGTCCACCGCAAAACCCGGAACGCGCAGGCCATTGGCTGGCGAATAGCGAGCCTCGCCCGTCAGCTTGACCATGCCATTGAGTTTTGCCGCCATTTGATCCGGCAAGGCCTTTGGCGCGGCAAACAGTGTGAAGCGGGCATCTGCCTTCTGACTTACCATTGTGTAAGTGGCGTCCACTGTGCCACCCAGAGCAGGGCTCTCAACGGTGATAGGGGAGGCGGCGATCTCCTGCTGGGAGATGACAATCGGTGCCTTGACGGTCAAAGGCACCTGCACGGCGCGGGAAAGATTGGCATCACTCAACTGGACTTGGCCAATCTTGAGCACAGTATCAATGGTGCCTTTGCGGTCTGTGAGGTCGAAGGCCTTGGACGAGGCCTCAAAGGCTATGGTGCCCAATTTGCCCTGTGGCACGGATAGGCTTTGCACATCGGCCCGTGCCTCAAGGGCCGTGGTTTTGGCGGGGCCGGTCAGGCTGAGAGCCATGCGCGAAATTTGCGCCGACACCATTCCCTGATCCAGCGGCCAGTTGAAGGCAACAGTTCCTGTTTTGCTGTCGAGGGATGCATGCAGATCATTATTGCCCTTGGCATCATAGCTGCCGCTGGCTGTGAGAGACAGGCTGTCGGTGTCGATCTTGCCGCGTTGCACTGTGATTGCGCCCTTGCCATCAAGGCGGGCCGCAACATCAATCTGGGTTTTTCCCGCAAACAGCGGGCGCAGATTGGGTGGCAGCAGGCTATCGAACGCCCCTGAGCCCGAGACGGTGACAGTTTGGCCGTTTGCATCGGCGGTATGGGTGGCGTTGACCTCCAGCCGAGGGGTGCCGTCCAGTGCGGCTTGCAGCGTACCCTTCCAGTCATTCAGCGGGCCGCCGCCATTCAGGCGCATGGACAGCGCCGGGCTATCGGGCAATTGCAGCAGATTGACCAGCACCCCGCCTTTTGGTTCTTGTAGCACGGCGTTCAGATCCAGCCGGTTTTGCTCTGGTGCATAGGCAAGCTTGGCGCTGAGGCCTGCATCGGGCTGATCGGCACGGTGCAGATGGATGTTGGCACCGATGCTGCGTTGGGCTGCGCTGACATTGCCCTCGGCGTTCAACTGTTGCTCCGTGCCTAAAAGTGCAGCGCCAAGGCGAATATCGAGTAGTGAGACGTGGTCGATTTGAATGGCCACGGGCAAGGAGAAGCCGCTTTGCGTGGTGGTATCCGTTTGCGGCACTGAAGCTGCAGGCAAGGGCTGGCGGGTAAGGGCAAATGATCCAAGGGTGACATTTGACGCTTCAAACCGTTTGGAGAGCAGTGCAAGGGGTGACCAGTCGATGGAAAGCGCGTTGAGGTTGGCGTAAACGCCGTTTGCATCGGCAATGGTGATGGTGCCAACCTTTAAATGGCCATTTAAGACCCCGCTCAGAGTGTCAATTGTGATCTGACGGTTGGGCTTGGATACCAGTGAAGCCACCAGATCACCCACAAAGCGCGTGCCAAATTGGGTGGTGCCGACCAGCGTGAGCACAATGGCGAGCATGCCTGCCAGGATGCACAGACCATAGATGCAATATCGGCCAAGACTGGCGAGAAGGATCGGGAGCTGGCTCATGGTTTGTATCGCTTTTCGGGTTTTCATGGCACGTATGACATTCATATGGATGTCATGTTAGAGTTTTCTATCCTATAATAGAGCATTCTGTTCGAATTGAGCTTTATTTTATCATTTCATGGGCTGCGTGGACTGTTCTGCGTATACAGCCGCGCCCTCAAGGATTTGCTCTCGCGCTTGTGGAGCGCGCGAATGTCGCGATGATAGTAATTGCCATGAAATTCTATTTAATTGGTGTATTTTTCTTTATTGATGATTTTTTTGAGCGTATCCTTCCTCGTAATCACTTCTGTGCTTGCATAGGTTCTGCCTGCTTCGCGGGGATGAAATCATGTTGTCAGGCACACGGAAAATTACACACAAGATCCTTCAGGCTGGCGTTCTTGCTGCCGTTTTGATGGGGGCCGCAAGCGCCCATGCAGACGCAACGCTTGACCGGATCAAGGGTCGGGGCAAGCTGACAGTTGGCATCATTCTCTCCGGTGCGCCGTTTGGCTATATTGACCCGAAGACGCATGAGCAAAGGGGCCTCAACGTTGATCTCGCCAAGGCGCTTGCCGCTGGCCTCGGTGTTGAGCTGGAAACCCAGACCGTGACACCGCCAAACCGGGTGCAGTTTTTGCAGCAGGGTAAAGTCGATATCCTGATTGCCAATATGCAATATACTGAAGAGCGGGCGAAGACGCTGGGTTTTGTGCCAACTCCTTATGACCGCTCCGGCGGTGCTGCCGTTGGCCGCAAGGACAGTGGCATCAAGGACTGGAAAGACTTAAAAGGCAAGACGGCCTGCGTCTCGCAGGGCTCCAACTATGCCCAGCCGCTGGCCGAAGAGTATGGTGCGACGGTGAAAGCCCTGCCAAGTCAGCCGGAATCGCTTCTGGCACTCAAAGGTGGCAATTGTGATGTTGCCGTGCATGTGGGCGCAACCATTGGCCTGATGCTGCAAGAGCGGGCCGATGAGTGGAAAGACTATGCCATTGTCATTCCCACCGAGCTGATCCCTTCGGATTCCGTCATCTGGCTGCGCAAGGATCAGCCGGATACGCAAGCCGCCCTCGACAAGATCGTCAAGGAATTGCATGTTTCTGGCAAGATGATTGAATTTGCCAAGGCCAACCGCCTGCTGAACATCACCTATCTGGAAGACGAAAAGAAAGCGCTGACTGCGGCCAAGTAATTTCTATCCACTCCAGATGATGTGCGAACGACCGGGAAACCGGCCGTTCGTGATTGTTTTTAGGATATGCAGATGCAATTGAAGTGGAACCTGTGAATGCAAGTCGATCTCATCGGGCGCTTCATAGAGATTGCAGCCAAGGTTGGTCTCAATTTTGATTTCCTCAACAGCAGCTATGAAGTGCATATGTGGCTGGATGGCATGGTCACCACGCTGATCCTTGTTGCCATCACTCTTCCCATCAGTCTGATCTTTGGTTTTCTCTTCGCAGCCGCGCTGACCTCGGGTAAGCCATGGCTGACAGGCCCGGTGCGGGCCTATGTGGAATTGACCCGCAACACGCCAACACTGGTGCAGCTCATGTGCGGTTTTCTGGTGCTGAACATGTTGATTTCCAACATGCTGGGCGGCGCGCAGAACAACCCGCTGACCCCGTTTTTCTGGGTTGTCACCGTCACCAGCCTGCATGTGGCGGCTTTGCATGCCGAAGCCCTGCGCGCTAGCATTGAAGCCGTGCCAGCCACCACGCTGGAGGCGGCGCGCGCCATTGGCTTCAGCACTCTTCAGATTTTGCGCTATGTGGAATTGCCGCTGGCCATTCGCTCGGCGCTTCCGGCCATTGTCAACAATCTGGTCAATCTGGTGAAGCTAACCACGGTGGGTTCGGCCATTGCGGTGGGGGAAATCACCTATTCATCGATCATGATCTGGACCCAGCGTGACAATGTGGTGGAGTTGATGCTGGTCATTCTTCTGTTTTTCACCGCCATCAATCTGCTTGTGGCCCGCATCGGGCTTCGGCTTGAGAGGCGTCTTGCCGTTCCGGGGTTTGGCCAATGAGTGCTATTGTGTCTCAAGGTTCTTCATGGCGGCCCAGCTTTGGCGCGGCGTTGTTTGGCTGCATTGTGATGGCGATTGCGCTTTGGCTGACGCTTGATCCCAAACTCGGCCAGACCCTGTTGCAATGGTTGCCTTACCTGCTCAAGGGCTTTGGCATGAATGTGCTGATCAGCATTCTGGCCATTGCCATTGGCACCTTCATCGGCGTGCTGCTGGGGGTTATGGAGCTTGCGCCCTATCGGCTGGTGCGTGCTCCGGCCTTTCTCTATGTGCAGATTTTCCGCAATGCGCCGCATCTGGTGCTGATTTTCGCAGCCACCTATATCTTCCCGTTCGAGTTGGTGATCTCCGGCCATTACCTGCCCTTTCCAGACTGGATCAAGGCGGTGATTGGCCTTGCCATTCCGGCCAGCGCCCATATTGCCGAAATCACCCGTGGGGCCATTCAATCCATCCCCACAGCACAATGGGAGGCGGCGCAAGGGCTTGGTTTTTCCCGCAGCCAGTCACTGCGATGGATTATTCTGCCGCAATGTATCAAGCGTTCGCTGCCGCCTTGGATGAACCTTTATTCGTCGATCACTATGGGCACGGCGCTGGCCTCGCTGGTGGGTGTGCATGAATTGCTGCATGCGGCCACGGATGCCAGCACAGCAGTGCAGCGCACCGATTTTACCGTGATGATTTACCTCACCGTGCTGATGGCATTCTTTCTGTTTTGCTATCCGGTGTCCCGTTTTACGCAGCGCCTTGAGCGGCGCTTTGCCTCTCGTTAGTTTGGAATTGGTCATGGTATCCTCTGTAATACCCTCCACTCTCGTCGAACTTGAAGACGTGCATCTGTCGTTTGGGGCCAATCAGGTGCTCAAGGGCATTGATCTCAAGGTCAACAAGGGTGATGCCGTGTCCATTATTGGCCCGTCCGGGTCCGGCAAATCCACGATCTTACGCTGCATCAACGGCCTGCTGGTGCCGCAATCGGGCAAGATCACCGTGGGCAAGACCCGCGTGGATCAGCTGAAAACCGAGGCCGAGCGCATTGCGCTGCGCAAGCGCATTGGCATTGTGTTTCAGCAGTTCAATCTGTTTCCGCATCTGACGGTGCTGGAAAACATCACCATTGCACCGATTAAAATTCTGGGCGAACAGCGGGCAGACACCGAGCGCCACGCCCGTGCGCTATTGGAAAAGGTCCGACTTGCCCATAAGGCCGATGCCTATCCGGGGCAATTGTCTGGCGGCCAGCAGCAGCGTGTGGCCATTGCCCGGGCTTTGGCCATGCGGCCGGAACTGGTGTTGTTTGATGAGGTGACATCGGCGCTGGACCCGGAAACGGTCGGTGAAGTGCTGGCGGTGATCCGCGATCTGGTCAATGACGGCATGACCAGCATTCTCGTGACCCACGAAATGCGCTTTGCCGAAGAGGTTAGCGACACCATTATCTTCACCGAAAACGGCCGGATTGTTGAGCAAGGTCCACCGGCGCAACTGTTTTACAAATCCACCAACCCGCGCATCAACAGCTTTGTCAAAGGCCTTGGCGGCACTGCTGCCCCGATGACAGAAGGCGATGGAATCTGACATGAGCACGACACCGCTGACCCGCTTGCTGGCCGAAGCCATCCTCACCAGCGATCCGCACCAGACGCCTGAGGCAATTGCGCGCGCCCGCACCGCCTTGATTGATATCTTTGCCTGCATGCTGGGTGGAACGGCAGACAAAAGCACAAAAATCCTGATCGATACCTTTGCATCAGCCTCCGGCGAGGCCGTGATTGTGGGGCACGATCTGCGCACTGATGCGTTTGCGGCAGCCCTGATCAACGGCCATTCCGGCCACGTGCTGGATTATGATGATGTGCATGCCAGCGTGCGTGGGCATCCCACCATTGCCATTATCCCGGCACTGTTGACGGTTGCCATTGAGGCCAAAGCCAGTGCTGATGCGTTTATCGCCGCTTACATTGTTGGGCTGGAATGCATGGCAAGGCTTGGTCTGGCGCTGGGCAGCAAGCATTATGAAAACGGCTTTCATTCCACCGCTACCCTTGGCACCATTGGCGCGGCAGCGGCCATTGCCCATCTTTTGAAATTTCCAACTGAAACCACCACGGTCGCCCTTGGTCTTGCGGCTACGCAGTCGGCAGGGCTTCGCCTGCAATTTGGCTATGATGCCAAGCCTTTACATACGGGCCTCAGCAACCGCGCAGGCTTGACGGCTGCGCGTCTGGCGCAGGCAGGGTTTCAAGGTGCGCCGGATTTTCTTGAAAATCCCATTGGCTTTTTCTCGGCCTTTTCTTTTGGCATGGAGCAGCCGGAGCGCGTGCTTCAGGATTGGGGTTCGCCATGGCAAATCCTGACGCCCGGCCTGACCCTCAAGGCCTTTCCCTGCTGCACCGCCAGCCATCCGGTGGCGGTGGGGGCGCTGGACTTACGCCAAGAGAGCGGGATCACTGTTGAGGAGATCGACGCCGTCCACATCACCTTCCCGCCAGGCGGCGATGCGGCGCTGATTGCTGGGAAAGCCCCCGTCACCGGCATTGATGCCCGCTTCAGCGCCGAATATGTGTTTGCAGCAGCGCTGATCGATGGCAGCCTCACCATTGGCCATTTTGACGAGCGGCCAACCCGGGCTGATCTGCTGGCGCTATCGGCCAAAGTCACCCGTGGTCATGATGAGAAGGCGCGGCGGTTGTCGCCTGATCCTACGACTCGCTTTGTTGTGATTGATGTGCGTCTCTCCAATGGTCATGTGATTTCCAAACGTGTGGAAGGCTTGCCGAGCATTTCTGATCCATCCGAAAAATTCACCGACGCCACCCGTGGCAATCTTGTCTTTGCAGAAATTCCTTCCGTGATCCGCAGCATGCGAACAGCGGACGATTTGCAAACGCTGTCAGCGCGTCTCAACCAGAAAAACGGGTGAGGGCGCGCAACGCTCCACCCACTCTATTTTCCTATTCTTGTTTGCCTTGGGAAATCCTCCCCTTTCTAAAGGTAAGCGTTCATAAAGGCCCATCACCATGACCCGTAAAAGACAGATTCACCTTGGCCTCTTTTTGCAGGGCGCTGGCCACCACGTCTCCGGCTGGCGTCATCCGAGCGCCGAGGCGGGCAGTGAGAATTTCGATCTCCTGCGCCGTGTTACGCAGATGGCCGAAGCGGCAAAGTTTGACATGGTGTTTCTGGCCGATGGTCTGACGAGCAGCGCTGATGCCCACCCCTCAATGATTGCCCGTTTTGAGCCGCTGACGCTGCTGGCGGCTCTGGCCATGGTCACCAAAAACATCGGTCTTGCTGCCACCGCCTCCACCACCTATGGCGAGCCCTTCCACATTGCCCGCTCCTTTGCCTCGATTGACCATCTCAGCAATGGCCGCGCTGCATGGAACATCGTCACCACCTCTTACGCCCGCACGGCGGCCAATTTTTCCAAGAGCCACCCGGAGCATGATGAGCGTTATGCCGTGGCCGAAGAATTCGTCACTGTGGTGCGCGGTCTTTGGGATAGCTGGGATGATGATGCTTTCCCCAAGGATAAGACGCGGAACATGTATGCCGATCCGACCAAGGTGCATGTTCTCAACCACGAGGGCAAATATTTCTCGGTCAAGGGTCCGCTGAACATTCCGCGCTCACCGCAGGGGCATCCGGTTTTGATTCAGGCTGGTTCTTCCGGTCCGGGGCAGGATCTGGCGGCCCGCACAGCCGATATTGTCTTCACTGCCCAGCAGGAGATTTCCGAGGCGCAAGCCTTCTACAAGAGCCTGAAAGAACGGGTTGCCAAGTTTGGTCGTGATCCGGCAAGTGTTGCCGTCATGCCTGGCTTTATGCCGGTGATTGGCAGGACGCTGGCTGAGGCCAGCGACAAGCTGAAAGAGCTGAACCAGTGGACCGATATCAAAAGCGCCATGCCGCTTCTGGAAGAGCGGATTGGCCATAGCCTCTCCAGCTATGATCTGGATGGACCGCTGCCGGATTTGCCGATTTCCGATCAGCTGCGCAGCCGTGCCGAACTGCTGACGGAGCTGGCCCGTCGCGAAAACCTCACCATCCGCGAGCTGGCTCTCCGTGTCGCGGCCGGGCGCGGCCATCATATTGTGCTGGGAACGCCTGAACAGGTGGCTGATCGCATGCAGCAATGGTTTGAAAACGGTGCTGCGGACGGCTTTAACGTTATGCCGCCCTATTTCCCGCAGGGGCTGGAAGAGTTCAACGCGCAGGTGGTTCCGATTTTGCAAGAGCGCGGCTTGTTCCGCACCGAGTATGAAGGCCACACATTGCGCGATCACCTCGGCATTGAGCGGCCATCACTGCCATAACGGTTAGAAGGTCTGCCCTATCCCGACATAGATGCCGTATTTGTCGCCGTTGGGATAGGGATTGAGCGGTACTGCCACATCCAGCCGAATTGGGCCGAAGGGCGTGGCATAGCGCAGGCCAAGGCCTGCACCCGCTTTGATGTCAGAAAAATCGGGCACCTGACTGGTCGAAACCGTGCCCGCATCGAGAAATGGCACCAGGCCAATTTCATCGGTGATGCGAACCCGCGCTTCCAGTGAGGCGGTGACATAGGAGAGGCCGCCGGTGGCCTTGTCGTCGGCGTTGCGCGGCGAAATGCCCTGATAGGCATAGCCGCGCACCGAGCCGCCGCCGCCTGCGAAAAACCTCCGGGTGGCGGGAATATCTTGCAGATCGCCGGTGCTGAACAAGGTTCCGCCGGCCAGCTTTCCGGCCAGCACCACGTGATTCTCCATTCCAAGCCCATAATAGCCGGAAATGGAGCCTTCGGCGTTGGTGAAGATCGTGCCGTTTCTGAACTCGTAGCTGGGGGCTGTGCTGAGTGTGGCCCGATATCCCTCGGTGGGGTTCAGCTTGTCGTCGCGGGTATCGCGCACGTAATCAAGCGGGACTGAAAAAGTGAGATAATGATTGCGGCCAAAGGCATCATCCACCGAGGCATATTGCAAGGAGGTGGCGGCGGATACTGTGTCCTTGTCGGTCAGATCATAAGAATAGCCGAGCCTGCCGGTGATAGTATTGGCATCGTAGGAATCGGTGCTCAATGTTGCGGCCTTGATGCTGGCATCCAGCGTGCCAGAGGGCAGCAAATAACCCGGTTTGGAAAAGCTGACACCGGTTGAATAATCCAGTTTTGACGTGTCGGTGCTTTTGCCAAATCCACTGACTGTTCCTTCCAGTCGCAGGGCTTCCGCCTGACCAAACAGGTTGCGATGGCCCCAATAGCCCTGCACGCCTGCGCCATCGATGGTGGAATAGGTCGCACCGGCCCCAAAATAGCGGAATTTGCCTTCCGACACTTTGATATTGATGGGAATGGCACCCTTGGCATCCAGTTTGCTTTCCGGATCAACGGTTATGCTGGAAAACACTCCCAGCTTGCGCAAGCGGTCTGAGGCCTTGCGCAGATCTTCCGGCGTATAGGGTTGTCCGGCATTGAGCCGCGAATATTTTGCCACGAATGCAGGGTCTACGGCTTTGGTGCCGGAAACGCCGACAGCCCCAAGTGGCGCGACGGGGCCAGCCTTGATGCCAATGGTGATATCCACCGTGTTGCTGGCGTGATCTGCCACCACGTCACGCTTTGAAATCGCGGCCAGTGGATGGCTTTGCGCCTTCAGATCATCCAGCATTTTGTTCGCCGCCTTGATGATCAGCAGCGAACCGGCGGGCTTGCCACTGACAAGATCATAGGTCGCGGGGTCGAGCTTTTGTGCATCCTCTGTCAACCGAATCTGACCAATGGCAAAAACAGGACCGGGCACAACACTCACATTCACAGCCACCGGCGTGTCGCGGGGAAAGGTCGGATTGGGTGGTAATTTGTCCAACGGCGTGCCGTTGATAGTGGTGGTGATGCTGCCACCATAATAGGCGTGCTCATACAACGTCGCCAGCAGCCGATCCATGTCATCGCGTGCCTTGATCACCACGCCAAGATCACCAGACACTGGCTTTTCCTGCTCCTGAACCAACATGGAGCTGCTTTGCAGCGCGTCTTTCATGTCCTTGGATGCTTGCGGTGTGTCGAGTGTCACCGTGTAGCGCACGGGATCAATCACATCGGCGGATGTGTCGGAATTGCCCCAAAGCGTGATGCCGAAAATTTTAAAGGCGAAGGCATCGGCAGGATACAGCAAAGCCGTCGCGCCCAAGGTGATCACCAACAGATGCGCAGACTTCCGAAACGCAATACCAACTTCCGGCAATATCGACTTACCTGTTGTAAACAGTGCCTGATTTCCTCACGTCATGTTGAGGGTCTCTGTCGCACACGATGACGTGCGCAGCTTCTTTTTTGCCCGAGAGTCTGTCAGGTTCAGATTGAACCAAACAGACTCTAGATTTCCTTGTTTTCGTTTGTCTTTTCGGGAAAACCGGGTTCCACTTTTCCCTGACAAACTCTAAGTGTTTCAGACCCGGCGAAACACACCGGGTCTGAAACGAAATGAAGGATCAATAGTTCCGTGGGCAGGAATCAACGTAACGACGGCCGTAACGGTCGCGGTAGTAGCACTGGCCTGGCTGTTCGCTAACCTTACCAATCACGGCACCAGCGACACCGCCGATGGCTGCACCAACCGCTGCGCCGCGGACGTTGCCTGTTGCCAAACCGCCGATAATGGCACCAGAAGCCGCACCAATGCCGGCACCCTTTTCTGTTTGCGTGCAACCAGCCACAGAAAGGCCAGCCAGAATCAGGATAATTGCTTTCTTCATGATCATCTCCACATTTGATCTTTTCCGGTAAGCCCGGAAATGCCCGCCCCTGCATGACAGCATTTTTTGGTATTTTAACCTAGACCTCGGCAGGTTTAAGGTAAAGTGGCGTAAATTTTATAAATTTCAACAATTCTCACAAGGCAAAATGCGTAAAATTTGCAATGATATCTCGCACATCGGATTCATAGTCGGTTTTCTATCTTAACAGGAAATGGCAGCCCGAAATCTCTTGGGTTGAAACCGAATGCGTGCGTTAGAAAAACGCGCGCGGTTCCTTTGAATTTTTTTGAGTTTTATAACTTCTTCATCTGTTGTTTCTAATTTAAGAAATGGCTTTGGTGGCACAATATTGCTGTGGCATATTGGTGATGTTAGACGTTGAAAAATTGATGCAGATCAAGTCTGCTCTTGGGGAAATCGCATAGTTATTTCGGAACTCAAGGAGTGAAGATCGAGTCTTGATTGCTTCGATTTTTTGAAGCTCTTTATGGTTGAAGTGCCGCGCGTTTTGTCGCAGTTTAGAATCACTATACAAAAGGGGTTGACCGCTGCCCCGAAGGCTCTCAAAAGAGAGACGGATAGATTGGAGCAGGCGCAATGGATTTCGAAGCGTTTTTCAAGAGCGAACTCAACGCGGTGCATGAAGAGGGTCGATATCGCGTTTTCGCCGATCTTGAGCGCCAGCGGGGCAGTTTTCCAAAAGCCACGCGCTACACGGAAAATGGTTCCCACGATGTCACGGTGTGGTGTTCCAACGACTATCTGGGCATGGGCGAGAATGAGCGTGTGGTTGAAGCCATGAAGAGCGCCATTGATCACTGTGGCGCGGGTGCTGGCGGCACCCGTAATATTTCCGGCACCAATCACTATCATGTGCTGCTTGAAAAGGAGCTGGCCGACTTGCATGGCAAGGAATCGGCGCTGATTTTCACGTCCGGCTATATTTCCAACTGGGCAACCCTCGGCACGCTCGGCCAGAAAATTCCGGGCCTGATCATCTTTTCCGATGCGCTGAACCATGCCTCGATGATTGAGGGCATTCGTTACGCCAAGTGTGAGCGGGTGATCTGGAAGCACAATGATCTCAAGGATCTTGAGGCAAAGCTGAAAGCAGCAGATCCTAAGGCTCCTAAGCTGATTGCGTTTGAATCGGTCTATTCCATGGATGGCGATATTGCGCCAATCAAGGAGATCTGTGATCTCGCTGACGCCTATGGTGCGATGACCTATCTGGACGAAGTGCACGCGGTGGGCATGTATGGTCCGCGCGGTGGTGGTGTGGCCGAGCGCGAAGGCATTATGGATCGTCTGACGATCATTGAAGGCACGCTGGGTAAAGCTTTCGGCGTTATGGGTGGTTACATTGCTGCATCCACGGCCCTGTGTGATTTCATCCGTTCGTTTGCGTCTGGCTTTATTTTCACCACTGCGTTGCCACCATCGCTGGCCGCAGGTGCGGTCGCCTCGATTCAGCATTTGAAATCAAGTCAGATCGAGCGGTTCGCCCATCAGGAGCGGGTACGTCGTCTGCGCTCCATGCTGGATGCGCGTGGCATTCCACATTTGCCGAACCCAAGCCATATCGTGCCGGTGATCGTGGGCGATGCGGCCAAGTGCAAATGGATTTCGGATATTCTGCTCGACAACTTCAACATCTACGTTCAGCCGATCAATTACCCGACCGTGCCGAAGAAAACCGAGCGCTTGCGTATCACGCCAACGCCTTTGCATTCTGATGAGGACCTCAACCATCTGGTTTGTGCGCTGCATCAATTGTGGTCGCGCTGTGCGCTGGCGCGCGCTGTCGCCTGACAGGTCATTCTCTGAACTCTGTGCCCTTGCACAGTGAATGCGGATCATGGAAACATGGTTCGCATTTGTGTTTAAGAGGAGGTTTTTATGTCTATTGCTGATCGCGTCAATCGCATGCTGGATCAGGCCGTTGCCGAGCAGCGTGTCGTTGGGGCTGTGGTTTACATTTACCAAAATGGTCAGCCTGTCTTGCGGCGCGCAGCAGGATTTGCCGATCGTGAGGCCGGCCTTGCCATGCGGCTCGATCATATTTTCCGCTTTGCTTCTGTTACCAAGCCTTTTGTGGCTGCCACGGCTTTGGCCATGGTAGATGCGGGACTGTTGGCACTTGATGATCTGGTGGCAACGCATCTGTCGTGGTTCCATCCCAAAACGCCAGAGGGGCAGGTGGGGGCGATCACCATTCGCCACCTTCTCACCCATACGTCCGGTATGACCTATGACTCGGCCCTGCAATTTTTGCCGTCCGACAGGGCGATCAATCTTGGCCTCGCGGATAGCGATATCACGCTGGAAGAGAATTTTCGTCGCTACAATGACGTGACCCTCTCCTTCGCACCGGGTGAAAAATGGATGTATTCTTGTGCCACGGATGTCCTGGGTGGGGTGGTTGCCAAAGTTCACGGCGGAACGCTGGAAGAGGCTGTGGTCCATTATATTACCGCGCCATTGCGACTGAGGGATGCGCGCTTTCATGTGACAGATGAGAGCCGTCTGGCCACAGCCTATCGGGACGGCAAGCCGCAACCCGAGCGGATGCCTGATCCTTGGATTGCCGATAATGGTGCGGGTTGGCGCGCAACGTTTTCTCCTTCACGGATTTTCAACCCCAAGGCATATCAGTCTGGCGGAGCGGGCATGGTCGGAACGGCTGAAGACGTTTTGACCCTGCTGGAAACATTGCGTACCGGTGGCGGTTCAATCTTGTCGCCGCATTTGACGCAGGCGGGGTGGAATAACCAGATTGGTGACGTGCCGATGGAAACGCCGGGCCAACGGTTTGGCTATTTCGGCGCGGTGATTACCGATCCGAAAGCGGCAGGAACGGCTTTGCCCGCCGGGGCCATCCAGTGGGGCGGTGTCTATGGCAATACATGGTTCGTTGACCCCAAGGCCGGATTAACCGTGGTGAGTATGACCAACACGGCGCTTGAAGGCTGCATGGGCCATTATCAGGAATTGTTGCGAGGGGCAGTCTATAACCGATGACGTTAAAGCCTGTCGCAGTGAATAGG
>DNPN01000209.1:32254-53829 GCA_003501385.1 Rhizobium sp.
CGAAAAGACAAACGAAACCAAAAGAGCCTAGAGTTTGTCTGGTTCAATCTGAACCTGACAAACTCTAGGCCGCGATCATTCTGGTTTTGATGATCGCGTTGGCTTGAGCGCGGGCCTGAGCATCGGCGTTGAAGACATCAGCAATAGAGGTGGCGGGTGCCAATCCCGAAAGGCGATCCATCACTTCTTCCACCACGTCTGCCATGGTCAAAAAGCCGATTTTTTCGTCGACAAAGGCCTCGAATGCTGCCTCGTCGGCGGCATTGAGCACAGCGCCTTGCAAACCGCCGCGCTGCAACGCCATTCTCGCCAGCCGGATGGCAGGAAAGCGGCTTTCGTCCGGGGCTTCAAAATCCAGCCGCGCCAGTCGGGTAAAATCCAGCCGCTCCACAGTCAATGCGGCCCGCTTGGGATAGGTCAGGGCATAGCCAATGGCGGTACGCATATCGGGCACACCAAGCTGGGCAATGACGGAACCATCGGTGTAGCCGACCATGGAATGAATAATGGATTGGGGATGAACAATCACTTCAATCTGGTCTGGACGCACATTGAACAGGTATTTCGCCTCGATCATCTCCAATGCTTTGTTGAACATTGACGCGCTGCCGATCGAGACTTTCAGACCCATCGACCAATTAGGATGGGCGCGGGCGGTCTGCACATTCACATCGGCCATTTGCGCGCGACTGAAGGTGCGAAAGGGGCCGCCAGATGCGGTCAGCACGATTCGCTCCAGGGTATCGCGGTGGTTCTCATCGAGGCATTGGAAAATGGCTGAATGCTCGCTATCAACCGGAATGAGCCTGCCGCCGCCCTTTTTGACGGTGTCCAAAAACAGATCACCGGCCGAAACCAGACATTCTTTATTGGCAAGGGCGATGTCGGCACCTCGGGCGGCTGCTGTCAGCGTCGGTTGTAATCCAGCCGTGCCAGCAATGGCAGCCATGACCCAATCCGCATTCAAGCACGCGGCTTCCTGAAGACCGCTGACGCCTGCGGCCACGTCAATGCCGTGTCCCGAAAGCGCATCTTTCAGCACAATATATTGGCTCTCATCGGCGGTGACTGCGAGCTTTGCACCGGTGGCTATCGCCTGTTGAGCCAGAAGCTCGATATTGCCATTGCCAGTGAGGGCCATGATCTCAAAACAATCGCGCCCGCCCAGTTGCGCTATAACATCCAGCGTATTGGTGCCGATGGAGCCAGTGGAACCCAGAACGGTCAGTCGGCGTGGTAGCGTTTTCACGATGGTCATGGACATATCCGGGCAGGGCTGCTTCATCCCTGATGCACAGACGATCAACGTCGTTTCGCGGTCATGCATCAGTTTTTGTTTGTGTATAGGCTTTTCCTCACAGCATTGCCACTGTGTCTCAGCACGATACTCTACTGCATAATTCCTTAAATCGGAATCGATTTAAGGAATTATGCAGTAGATATAAAGAGCTACAGCGCCGTGCGCCATATATGGCGCACGGCGCTGTAGCGTCTACATCGGAATGATCAATGCAGCAAGTCAACCCGCTGGGTGGATGACTTGGGAAATGGTGGCACGTCGGTGCTCGCGCGTCAATGATTGAGCGCAGTTTCCGAAATATCGGTGTTTCAAAACGTTGGTGTTGAAATGTCGGTTGACTTCAGCCGCTCACGGACCGAAACAATCCCGATTGTGCCGGCCGCCAGCAGGGCCGCAACAAATCCCAGAACAATCATTGCTCTACCTTTCGACAGGTGTGTCGTCACAGGATACTATAGATACAACCTAATCTTGCGCCGAGCTGGATTGACCCTCAATTTGGCCGGAAATGTCAGGCTGGGAGATCGTATGCAGATTGCCCGGGGCGGGAAAACACGGTAATAATCCTCAACGTGTGTTAACCTTCAGTCAATGAATTAACCATAAGATTTGTCAAATACGTCGGAAATGGGCGCTTTGCGTCCCCATCGGCATGATGCCAGTCCCACGTGCCGGTTTTGATCCGGCATCTCCAAGTGCACAGTTTTCTTTGATTGCGCGGCAGATTCGACATCTGCGCCAGAGGGGGAGCTATAACGCAGCGATATGGTTTGGTCCCTTCTCAAAGGGGCCGATCTTGAGGGGGATTGGCCATTGGTTCAGCACGGTGAGGCAGAACGTTCGGGTGGATCGCAAGCCGGCAGCTTGCGGGACAGGCTGAATTTTGCCGCGCTGGATTCAGAAGCCCGCGAACTGCTGCGGCGCTATCGTCCTAAATTGGAGCCGGATGTTGAAGCCGGGATCAGGGATCTGTTCCACCGCTTCCAGACCGCCCCCGATGCCGCCAGACAATTTTCCAGCGAACGGCAAATCGACCGCTTGCATGATCTTTACGTGTCCCATTGGGAAGTGATGACTGATGCCCGGTTTGATCCGCTTTATGCTGAGCGGGTGAAGGTGCTGGCGGATACGCAGAGCCGTATGGGACTTGATCCCCGCTGGCAGATTGCTGGCCACGCCGTGGTGCTTGAACATCTCGTTGCGTCGGTTTTCAACGACCTTGCCAGCCGGGGCTTGCTGCCATCATCGCGCAAGCGCACAGCTGAGCTTCAGGATCTGGTTCGCGCCCTGATCCGCCTGGTCATGGTGGATGTCGAAATTGCCGTCTCGTTGCGTTTCAATGAATTGCGCGTCAAGCATCATCGCGATCTGAGTGAGCTGCGCCGCAACGAACGCTCGGCTGTGACTGATCTGTTTCAGGATACATTCAAGGCTTTGTTGGAAGGGGATCTTTCCTGCCGTCTGAGAGAGGATGTGCCAGAGGAATATCGCGCACTTGCAACCACATTCAACACGGCGCTTGATAGTATCTGTGCTGCCATTTCAGCGATGAATACCCATCGCGAAGAAGCGCAGGCTGCAACGGAAAAGCTGTCTGTTCAGGGCAAGGATTTGGGCATGCGCGCCGATGAGGCTGCCGCCCAGCTGGATCGGGCCAACGCAAACTTGCGCGAGGTGACCGACCACGTGCGCCGGAGCGCCAGCCAGTCGAAGATGACGGAAGAAGCGGTTGGACGCACCGTGAAGGCGGTCGAGGACAGTGGCGAAGTGGTCAGTCAGGCCATTAATACCATGGCGGCGATTGAGACGTCTGCCGAGCAGATTGGCCATATTATCGGTGCGATTGATGAAATTGCATTTCAAACCAATCTTCTGGCTCTCAATGCCGGGATTGAGGCGGCACGTGCCGGAGATTCGGGCCGCGGCTTTGCTGTTGTGGCTCAGGAAGTTCGGGCACTTGCGCAACGATCTGCCGAATCCGCGAGAGAAATCAAGGCCCTGGTCGCCACAACCAAAAACCAGGTCGATGCTGGTGTACAAATGGTCAACAAGACGCAGGATGCGATCTCAAGCATTGTCAATCAGGTGGTTGAGATCAATCAGGCTGTCGCGGTTCTGGCGAATGACACGGCGGAACAGGTTGATTCTCTGCATGGAATGGCGGGTGCCTTGCACGCCTGCGGCGAGGCCTCAAAGGCGAATGGGGAAATCTCGCGTCAGGCCAGTTCGCAGAGCAGCGATTTGCACACCGTTATTCTCGAATTGGGACAAACGGTGCGTCAGTTCACAATTGAGCGTCGCAACACTCACCAAGGTGTTGCATCGACCAGCTCAAATATTGCCTATTCCGAGGAGCATACGGATGATGTGGCGCAGTCAATTTTTGCTGATGTTTCAACAAAAAATGACTTTTTGATGCCAATTCGCTCTGTTGGAACAGCGATGTGAGAACTTTGTTTACTAACTCCTTATACAACGGAAGCGGGTCCTAGATGAAAACCAACTTTCCTTGCCGGAGAAAGATAAGTTTTTAACTCCTGTGGCCTAATAGAGACTGCAGACAGCAACAGTAGGGAAACTGCCTATGGCGAGCAAGACAGGCGCATCAAAGCAATTGAAGCTGGCATCGGTGTTGGACTTGAATGAAGCTTCACAGCTGAAGGACAAGCTTTTGTCCTTGCGGGGCAGCTCCGTTGAAATCGATGCGTCCGGTGTCGAGCGCATGGGAACCTTGTGTGTACAAGTACTCTTTTCGGGTCTGAAAACCTGGGAAGCTGACAAACAGTCTTTTTCAATTACGGGGGCATCGGATGCCTTCACCAAAACCCTGCAACTTTTAGGCTTGAACAACGATCAATTGATCGCGACGGAGATCCGGCAATGAAGAAAAAAGTACTCACGGTGGATGATTCCAGAACCATTCGCAACATGCTTCTCGTAACCCTTAACAATGCGGGTTTCGAGACAATTCAGGCAGAGGATGGCATCGAGGGCCTCGAGGTTCTCGAAGAATGCAATCCTGATGTGATTGTCACCGATATCAATATGCCTCGCCTTGATGGCTTCGGGTTTATCGAGGGTGTTCGCCGGAACGAAAAGTACCGCGCTGTTCCTATCCTTGTTCTCACCACCGAAAGTGATGCGGAAAAGAAAAACCGGGCGCGTCAGGCCGGTGCGACCGGTTGGATTGTCAAGCCATTCGATCCGACAAAGCTGATTGATGCGATTGAACGTGTAACCGCTTAAACAGGGTTTCCCGCGATGGATATGAACGAAATCAAAGAGATCTTTTTCCAGGAATGCGAGGAACAGCTCGCAGAACTGGAATCAGGCCTTCTGAAAATGAACGATGGGGATCGTGACCCGGAAACGGTAAATGCCGTGTTCCGAGCCGTTCACTCCATCAAAGGGGGCGCTGGTGCGTTCGGTCTCGATGATCTTGTTGCCTTCGCGCATGTGTTTGAAACCACTCTCGATGGTGTTCGGTCCAACAGGCTTGAGCCTCATCAGGAGCTGATGAAGGTCATGCTCAAATCTGCCGACGTGTTGGCAGATCTGACCAATGCCGCCCGTGATGGCGGCAGTGTTGATGAGGCCCGCTCTAGCGGTCTGGTCAAGGAGCTGGAAGCGCTCGCGAATGGTGAAACCCTGGCTCCGTCTGCCGCGCCGGCCGCTGCTCCCAAGGCGGCCCCAAAGGCAGCAAAGCCAGTTGCTGCGCCTGCAGCAGCACCAAGTGACGACAGCGGCTTTCAGCCCATACCCTTTACCTTTGAGGGTTTTGGGGAAGAGGCTCCGGTCGACACATCCTCGTCGTATGAAGTCTTGTTCAAGCCTCGTCGTGATCTTTACGCCAAGGGCAATGACGCAACCTTGTTGCTGCGCGACCTCTCACGTGTTGGTGAAGTCAGCCTGTATTGCAACATGGAAAGTCTTCCGACGCTTGATATGCTGGACTCCGAGGAGGCCTATTTCTCCTGGCGTATCGTGTGCAAGACCGACAAGGGCGAAGAAAGCGTTCGGACTGTTTTTGAATTCGCGGAGTGGGACTGCGATCTGGAAGTCAAGCTTCTGGAGGAAATCACGGATGCTGTCGCTGAAGATGAACGGCCAATGGTACCCGTTCCGTTCGATCTCTCCATTCTGGATGATGGAGATGCGGAAGACGATAGCAATGATCTGGTAGAAGAAGCTGTTGAAGCTGCTGAAACAGCGACAAAGGTGGTTAGCGCCGTTGCGGCCGCTGCAAAGCAGAAAAAAGAATCACCTGCCGCAGCCGCCGCTGCAGCTGCGGCAGCAGCTGCGCAAAATCAGGCTGCGGCATCGGCTGCAGGGCAGACGATCCGCGTTGACCTTGATCGTGTTGACCGTCTGATCAATCTGGTTGGCGAGTTGGTCATCAATCAGGCTATGCTGTCGCAGAGCGTCATTGAAAATGACACCAACGGCACGTCTTCGATCAATATGGGACTGGAAGAACTCCAGCAACTCACCCGTGAAATTCAGGACTCGGTTATGGCCATCCGCGCCCAGCCGGTGAAGCCCGTGTTCCAGCGCATGTCGCGTATCGTTCGCGAAGTTGCGGATATGGTTGGCAAGACCATTCGTCTGGTTACCGAGGGTGAAAACACCGAAGTGGACAAGACGGTTATCGACAAGCTTGCCGAGCCACTGACCCACATGATCCGTAATGCCGTTGACCATGGTATTGAAACCCCGGAAAAACGCGAGGCCGCTGGTAAAAACCCGGAAGGTACGGTCAAGCTGACCGCCAAGCATCGCTCGGGTCGTATTGTGATTGAGCTGGTGGATGACGGTGCAGGCATCAATCGTGAGCGTGTGCGCCAGAAGGCAATCGACAATGATTTGATTGCTGCGGACTCGAACTTGTCTGATGAGGAAATCGATAACCTGATTTTCATGCCGGGCTTCTCGACCGCCGACAAGATCTCCGACATTTCCGGCCGCGGCGTCGGTATGGACGTGGTCAAACGTTCTATCCAGGCACTCGGCGGTCGTATTTCGATCAGCTCGCGGCCCGGACATGGCTCAACCTTCACCATGAGCTTGCCGCTGACGCTGGCTGTTCTGGATGGCATGGTGGTCACTGTCGCAGGTCAGACTTTGGTTGTTCCTTTGACGGCTATCGTCGAGACATTGCAACCTGAGAAAGAGAATATTCATTCTTTTGGTGCAAATCAGCGTTTGATCTCGATCCGCAACAGCTTCTGCCCGCTGGTCGATGTTGGTCGGATCCTGAATTTCCGCTCCAGTCAGGCCAATCCGGTGGATGGTGTCGCTCTTCTGGTGGAATCGGAAGGTGGTGGCCAGCGTGCCTTGATGGTTGATGCAATTCAGGGGCAGCGTCAGGTGGTTATCAAGTCTTTGGAAGCCAACTACACGCATGTACCGGGGATCGCTGCTGCGACCATTCTGGGTGATGGTCGTGTGGCTCTTATTCTGGATGTTGATGCCGTGGTTGCTGCATCTCGTGGCCAGTCACTCAGGCAAGAAATGTCATTAGCCGTCGCAGGGTAATATCATGTCGTATGCGATCAAAAATTCTGGGCGAGAGACGAGCGAACTTATTGCGTTTCGCGTAGGTGACCAGGAATTTTGCGTAAACATCATGTCCGTGCGGGAAATCCGTGGTTGGAGTCCGGTGACACCTCTCGCTCAGTCACCTGACTACGTCATGGGAGTGATCAATTTGCGGGGCGTGGTTCTGCCGATCGTGAATTTGACTTCAAAGCTTCGGATGACGCCCATCGAGCCAGATATCCGGCACGTCATTATCGTCGCGCAGGTCCGCTCGAAACTGGTTGGTTTGTTGGTTGAGGCTGTCTCCGACATTTTGACTGTGACAGATGACACGATACAACCGGTGCCAGAGATCTCATCAGATCTTGAGCGCCAATACGCCCGAGGTATTTTGGCTATCGACAAGCGGATGATCTGCTTGATCGAGTTGGCCGGCCTTTTCTCTGAATTGGAAAGCGAAGCCGCATGACAACGCCATTTTCTGCGCATAGCCGTCAAGCGGACGATGAAGTCATGGCAAGCGGTGAATATCCGCTGACGCGTCGTGATTTGAATGAAATTGCTGCAATGATCTATGCTGATGCCGGTATTGCCCTGAACGATTCCAAGGCTTCATTGGTGTATTCGCGGCTGTCGAAGCATATTCGTTCGCTTGGTTTGCGCGGATTTCGTGAGTATTGTTCGCTCGTATCTTCACCCGAGGGCGCGCCTGAGCGTCGCGAGATGTTGTCGCATCTCACGACGAATTTTACCCGCTTCTTTCGTGAAAACCATCACTTTGATCACTTGCGCACTGAAGTCCTTCCGGGCTTGTTGGCCCGCGCGCGGGCTGGTGGCCGAGTGCGAATTTGGTCTGCAGCCTGTTCTGATGGTCAGGAACCCTATTCTATTGCATTGACTGTTTTGTCCGAGATGCAAAACGTGGCGGATTTCGATTTTCGTATTTTGGCGACGGATATCGATCCTAAGATTTTGGCACTGGCACGGGCCGGGGCCTATGACGAAAGCGCGTTGGAAACCGTGAATCCGGCGATGCGTAAACAATGGTTTAAAGAGGTTGATGTTGGCGGGCGGCGCAAGTTCCAGGTTGACGATCGTGTCAAACGGTTGATCACCTTCAACGAGCTCAATCTTATGGCACAATGGCCGGTGAAAGGCCCATTTGACGTGATTTTCTGTCGTAATGTTGTGATTTACTTCGACGAGCCAACCCAGGTGAAAATCTGGTCCCGCTTTGCCGGGTTGTTGGCTGAGGGTGGCCACTTGTACATTGGCCACTCTGAGCGTGTTTCTGGAGATCCTAAGAATCTCTTCGATAATACGGGTATCACGACCTATAAATATATTGGCAAGTCAGGGGGGCGCAAAGCATGATTTCGCGTGCCCGTGTTCTGGTGGTTGACGATAGTCCGACGATGCGCGGACTGATTACAGCTGTACTGAATTCCGACCCTGAAGTGAGTGTGATTGGTCAGGCAGGCGATGCTATGGAAGCGCGCGCGGCGATCAAGCAACTCAACCCAGATGTTGTGACGCTGGATATCGAGATGCCGAACATGAACGGTCTCGAGTTTCTGGAAAAGATCATGCGTTTGCGGCCTATGCCGGTGATCATGGTGTCCACCATGACCCATCGTGGTGCCGAGGCGACGCTTGCGGCGCTGGAAATCGGTGCCTTTGATTGTGTGGGCAAGCCGATGCCCGGTGATGCAAGGCCGTTTGGCGATCTGGCTGAAAAGGTGAAGGCGGCGGCCCGGTCCAAACGGCGGCCCGTGGCACAGGCAGCCGTTGCGGTGAAGCCTGCAACCGATTTTCGTGTTGGTCGCAAGATTGTTGCAATTGGATCATCGACGGGTGGCGTTGAAGCCTTGATTGCGGTGCTTCAAAAGTTCCCTCAGAATTGCCCGCCGACGGTGATCACACAGCATATGCCGCCGACGTTTACCAAGAGCTTTTCAGAGCGTCTCAATCGTTTGTGTGCTCCCATCGTGCAGGAGGCGACGGATGGAGCGCGGCTTGAAATAGGCCGGATATATCTTGCCCCCGGCGGCGAACGGCATCTTCAGGTGGTTAATCCTTCCGCCCCCAGTTGCCGATTGATAGAAACAGCGCCGGTCAACGGACATCGTCCTTCTGTCGATGTTTTGTTCGACTCGGTTGCTGAACTGGCTGGACGCAATGCTGTTGGCGTTATACTCACGGGTATGGGGCGAGATGGAGCGTCGGGATTGCTCAAAATGCGAAGTGCTGGTGCACGGACGATTGGGCAAAACGAGAAGACCTGTGTGGTCTATGGCATGCCTCGCGTCGCCTACGAATTGGGCGCTGTGGAGCATCAGTTGCCCCTAGGCTCAATCGGCGAAGAAATTCTCAAACTTACGGCCGCACGGAAAGAAGGTTCGGAATAATGTCAATAGCAGAGAAAATTAAAGTCCTGATTGTGGACGACCAGGTGACCAGCCGATTGCTCTTGAGTGACGCGCTGACACAGCTGGGTTTCAAACAGATCACTGCCGCCGGTGACGGCGAGCAGGGCATGAAGATTATGGCGCAACAGCCACATCATCTTGTGATTTCTGATTTTAATATGCCGAAAATGGACGGTCTTGGTCTTCTACAAGCTGTGCGGAGCAATCCGGCAACCAAGAAGGCGGCGTTTATCATTTTGACGGCACAGGGCGACCGGGCGCTGGTGCAAAAGGCGGCGCAACTGGGAGCGAATAACGTTCTGGCAAAGCCGTTTACCATCGAAAAGATGAAAGCGGCCATCGAAGCTGTTTTCGGAGCATTAAAATGACAAACGAAGCTGCGGCGCGCAGGGTACATATTATTCAAGGAGAATATAAGGTTATCAGTGATCCAGATGTGGTCCTGTCAACCATCCTGGGTTCCTGCGTTGCCGCATGCTTGCGTGATCCGGTGGCGGGGGTGGGAGGCATGAACCACTTTCTTTTGCCGGGGTCCGCAAACCCCGGCATGGGCGGAGGTGACGCGACGCGATATGGCGTTCATTTGATGGAGTTGTTGATCAACGGTCTCCTGAAAAAGGGTGCACGTCGCGAAAGAATTGAAGCGAAAATATTTGGCGGTGCCAAGACGATTGCGACGTTTTCGAATGTTGGTGAGCAGAATGCAGCGTTTGCCCAACAGTTTCTGCGAGACGAAGGAATCAAGGTTGTTGGTTCGTCAACGGGTGGTGAACACGGTCGAAAGCTGGAGTTTTGGCCGGTGAGCGGTCGCGCACGCCAATATCCACTGACAGGTGCCGAGACACAGAGGACTGTTGCTCAGGAGCAGCGCCCTGCACGCGTCGCGAAGCCAGTCGAAAGTTCGATCGAGTTTTTCTAATCGCGCACCGCCCAAAACTGCATTGCGGTTTTGGGATAGCGCTATGCGGAGACGAAGAGCATGCCTCGCAGACGTGCGGTGCGGTTTGGGGAAGGCGGTAGACCGTTAACGTGAGTGGTAAGGCAATGCCTTGAAGCTTTGAAATGCGCTTTTGAGATGTTGGTGATGGCTAAATCGGGAGTGGACGCAGTTTTTTCTGGCCTTTGTTGAAGGGTACGAAAGATTGGTCGTCGTCGATGTGGCAGTGTTGTTTTGGCAATAGGGTGCGGAATGCGGTGTTACTATGGTACCCCATTTCAAAATAGATCTGTCAGTCGTAAGTATCTAGTTGGAGGCCGCGAGCATGCAAGAATCACTACCTGAAATTCTGATGCGTGTCGTGACAGAGTTACACGATGTTGCTTATCTGATTGAGAGAGTTGAGCCGCAAATGCTTGAAATTGGCGGGCCGAAGGCAATGGAAAATCCTGATACGCTCAAGGTTTTGCAAGGGATTGACCTAGCCGTGCAGAAAGCCAGAGGGCTCGCGGAATTTATTGATACGATTACTGCAGATGTGTCCAACGACTGGACCGTGGATATGACAACGGCCCTCAGTCTTGTGAAATTGAGTGAAATGCAGAAAGCCTTGGGTGCCGGATTGCGTCATGGTCATTCTCAACCTCTTACTAAGGTCGCCGGTGATTTCGATTTCTTTTGATCGATCCGATTCGGTGGATGGGAAAAGCTGGTGTTATATCGGCGTGTTTTATTTTGATGCAGGTTGGTCATCACATCCAGGTTTCGATAATGCAGGCAACGCCCTGCTGTAGGGTATGAATATCCTGAGCCAGATGATTTGCGCATCAGCTCTGGCAGCGTATAGTTCTCCATCCCGTATTGGTACGGTGACTGGCGCTTGAAGGAGAAAAATCGCATTGCGATGGTGGCCTCTCTCAAGCGAAACGTTCGCGCAAGTTTCAATCCTTAGTGTCTCGACTATGGCAAATGCCGTAACCTCATTGTTTGACGGTGCGAGACAGAATGAATCTGTTTAATCAGTTACTACAGGTCCTTAAAAACCTATCATCCCTAGGTCCAACAAAATTGTGGGCCCTTGGTGGCGTCGGCGTTGTCTCTGTGGCCTTGGTCATAGGTGCGGCCTATTTCGTCAACAAACCAGCGTATGAAACGCTTTACGTTGGCCTTGAGACATCTGATGTCAATCAGATCAGCATGGCGTTGGCTGAGGCTGGGATCAATTTCCAAACAGGCACCGACGGAAAAAGCATTCAGGTTCAAGCCGGTATGACTGGCAAGGCCCGTTTGATGCTGGCCGAGCGCGGCCTGCCCAACAGCCGCAACGCAGGCTACGAGCTGTTCGACAATGTTGGTTCGCTGGGTTTGACGTCCTTTATGCAGGAAGTCACCCGTGTGCGGGCGCTTGAGGGTGAAATCGGTCGCACGATCCAGCAGATCAATGGCGTGGCCGCTGCGCGCGTGCATATTGTGATGGCCGATGTTGGCGATTTCCGCCGTGGCGCACAAAAGCCGACCGCGTCGGTGATGATTCGTGCCAGCTCATCAACTGGACGGAAAGTGGCCTCCTCCATTCGTCATCTGGTGGCCTCGGCGGTTCCTGGACTTGAAGTGGATGATGTCACCATCCTCGACTCGACGGGCCAATTGTTGGCCTCCGGCGATGAGACGGGCGGAGCAGCAAGCCGTAATCTCGGTGTTGCGCAGAATGTGCAGCAGGAAATTGCATCCAACATTGATAAAGCGCTTGCGCCATTTCTCGGCATGGATAACTTCCGGTCCAGCGTGACTGCCCAGTTGAACACCGATCAGCAGCAGATTCAGCAAACTGTCTATGATCCTGATTCGAAGGTTGAGCGCTCTGTTCGTACGACAAAAGAAGCGCAAAAATCCCAGCAGAAGCAGTCTGACTCTGCGTCTACTGTTGAACAGAACATTCCTCAGGCAGCCCCTCAATCGGGTGGTGCAGGACCAGAATCATCTGATCAGCAGGACAAGAAAGAAGAGCAGACCAACTACGAAATCAATTCAACAACGACGGCAACGGTTCGCACGGGCTATAAGCTGGAGAAATTGTCGGTCGCCGTTGTTGTAAACAGGCAGCGAATTGCCGCCATGGTCGGTCAACCTGTTGATCAGGCCAAGATTGATGCCTATCTGGCCGAAATGCAGAAGATTGTTACTTCGGCCGCAGGTCTTGATTTGAAGCGTGGCGATGTCGTGACCGTGACGCCGATGGACTTCCTGGAGAGCCAGCTTCTGGATGATGCGCCCACAGGCCCTAGCATCATGGAAATCCTGAGCCGCAATCTGGCTGGTATCATCAACTCTCTCGCTTTCCTTGCCGTTGCCTTCCTGGTGGTGTGGATGGGTATTCGCCCTATGGTCCGCTCCTTGGGCGGTGGCAGCTCCGGCCTGGCACTTGAAGGCGGTGGCAGCGAAGCTGTGGCTGGCCTTGAGCTTCCTGACTTCTCACCGGGTCTGGATGCTGGCGCAGGCGGCGGCTTGATGGATGGTTTCGGTTCTGACTTTGGTTTCGACAGCGCCGATGATGTCCTTGCTCTCGACAATGACCCGAATGGCGGCTTCAACCGCCGGGTCAAGGAAGGTCCAGAGCGGCGGCTGGCGCGGATGGTTGAAATCTCTGAAGAACGCGCAGCCAAGATCCTTCGCAAGTGGTCTGTTGAAAACGCTGCCTGAGTGTCCCAATTTGAATCGTAAATGGAACTGCGCCGATGAAAATCGGCGCAGCTTTTTTTGTGTGATACCAAGAAGCCACACCTTCTGCTCTTATCCCCGTAGCGTTTAACGAAGTTTTACCTAGAATAGACATCAGGTGATTCGCGGCTTTTGCGGATCGGCGCGCGCAACGACGGAATTGGCGGCTTCCGTGGTACAGCATGACGAGAGGTGCCGTTTCGTCCCTTGAAAGGGGAGCATTATGAATGTGGAACTCCTTGAGCCATTGGGCGATCAAGGGATCCGGAACCTGGCGGTGGCGGACAGACCCAATGGGCAAAGGCTGAGAGATCAGATGATCAAGCAGCTTTCGGCTGCTGCGTCGATGGGCAATCTTCGCGCCGCGATGCGGATCCTTGCGGATTACGCAGGCGCTTCCCATTATTTGCTGGCACGCTATGACCTTATTCAAGAACAAGGCTTGGATTTTGTGGTGACGGCCGATTGGCCCTTTGATCTCGCTCGCAGCCTCTCCAGAAGCTTGTCAGATTCTTGCTCACGCGCGACAGAGCTCGAAAAATGTATGGGCATGTTGCAAGCTAAGTTTGTTTTGTTGCCCAACGACGTGGACGTTCCAATCGGCTCAAGCCGACAATATTGCTCGATCATGTTCAATGTTGGCAGAACGCGCTTGGCGCTGGTAATGTTGTTGCCCGAGGGTTTTGTCATTTCGCCTGATCGCCACCGTGATGTCGGTTTGCTGGCAGCCTATTGCGTCAGCCTCTCCTCAGGGCGCTCGCAGAAAGCAGACCGCGACTTTGAGCTGACGGAGCGCGAGCTGGAATGCCTGTTCTGGATCGCTGAAGGCAAGACAAGCGATGAGATCGCGACCATTTTGGGCATTTCTCGCAATACCATCAACAATTATATTACTAGTGTGATGCGTAAGACAGCCACAAAAACACGGTCAGAAGCTATTGCTTATGCTGTTCGCAATAACCTGGTGTAAGAGGTGGTTATGGCTTTCAATGCAGATATGTCGAGCGGCCGGGGTGGCATGGGTGTTGACCTGAAAAGCCGTCTTATGTCTAGTCGAGGCGATATTTTCCCAAAACTCATCGCAATGCAGAAACTTATCCAGGCGCGCAGTTTCGCTGTGTTTCGGGTGAGTGGTTCGGGCTTGCCGCGCAAACGCGTTCTGTTGTGTGAGTGCGAAAGTTGGGGTGCAGGTGGTAGTTATAGCGATGCTTTTGTGGCCTGTTATGGCGAATTCCTTCTGAGCCACATCGACGATTTGCTTTTACCTGTCATGTGGAATTCCAAGGATGACGCGGTGAGCTGCGTGAGCAGCGATTTTACAGCTTTTGTCACACGTCTTCCCGCTGGAAATCTGCCCTTTGCCGGGCTGGCATTTCCCGTGCGGCTAGGGGCTGTCGGAAATGGCTATGTCGTTTTCGGCGTGAGCGGTTCGGAAGATTTGAACAGCGATGTGATTATCGACCTTCACAATCGCAGCTGCAAACTGATGATTGATATTTTATCGCTCACCGAGCGGAAGATGACGCAATCTGAAGCCCTGAGCGATCGTGAGATCGCCTGCCTGCAATTGGCGGGAGATGGGCGGATCAGTGAAGAAATCGCCGATAATCTTGGTCTGTCCGTGCACACCGTCAATGCCTATCTCGGATCAGCGACCATCAAGCTGGATTCTGTCAATAGAATTCAGGCCATCGCCAAGGCCATTCGCCTTGGCTATATCAATTGATCGGCGCGTAAAATAGTCTGATCTGCATATTACGTGTCCTGTTGCGCCTCCAGCAACCACTCGCGCCAGATTGCGACTAGAAGGGCCATAAGCACCGGCCCGACAAACAAACCCAGCAAACCCATGGTTTTCACGCCGCCGACGAGGCCAAAGAAGGTTGGTAGGAACGGCAGCTTGATTGGTCCGCCGACCAGCCGCGGTCTCAATGTCTTATCAACGACAAACAGCTCCACGGTACCCCAGAGCAACAGGCCTATGCCGGCTACAAACGAGCCCCGCGCAACGAGATAGATCGACACGAGAGTAAAGCTAAGGGGTGCGCCGCCCGGAATAAGCGCCATAAAACCGGTGATAATTCCCAGTGTGACCGGGGATGGAACGCCTGCAATCCAATAGGCCAGTCCCAGTACAATGCCTTCGCCAACAGCAATCACCGTCATCCCGGTCACTGTTGCGCTGATTGTCATAGGCACCAGGCGCGATACGCGCTCCCAGCGTCCGGGCAAAATGCGTCCGCCCACCACATCCAGTTGTGCCACAATGCGGTCGCCATCGCGATAAACGAAGAAAAGCGAAATCAGCATGAAAAGCAGGGTGAGAATGCCATGAAATGCCGAGGCACCGATCACAAGAATACCACGGTAGATCGTGCCAATATTGGCGCCGCTGATCAGTTGCACGAGTTCACCCAAAGCACCTGGGTGTCCAACATATTGATCCCAGTGGGACGATAGCCATGCGCCTGCCAAGGGAACCTGCATCAGCCAGTCGGGCACTGGCGCGCCCAGCTCATTGGCTTTCAGCGCCCATGCGCCCCAGGTCTTCACTTCACCAACGGCATAGATTGCCGTGAGCGAAATTGGCACGATGATAAAAGAAACAACCAGAAGAATGGCGATTGTCGCCGCGACGGTTCTGTTGCCATCAACCGTTTTCAACAGCCGTCGATAGAGTGGCCAGCTGGCAAAGCCAATCACCATGGCCGCCAGAAGGGGAACGAGAAAGCCGTAGAAAAAATAGGCACTGGCCAGTAAAATTACCAGCAGAAGCCAACGCGCTGCGGATGCTGGTCCTACCAGGGCATGACGATCTGAGGACGTTTTACGGGCGGGCAGGGGTGCAGGATTTACCGCAACCTCGGTCTTCGCACTTCTCACACTCACCTGCTCACTCCGAACTCTCACTGTTGGCGATGAAGCCAGTAATCTCATCGCTAGTGTTGGATATAATCTTGCCCTTTTGACGACTGTAATGCGTAATTCCCAAAAGCTTATGAAAAAATCACGACGAAAGCGCCAGTGGCCGAATTTATTTACGATGCTGCGCCTGTTTGCAATGTGGTGGAGTGTCCAAGAGCATAATGTTTGTGCTTTCCAGCCTGCGATTCCTTCAGCCACGATAAAAATCGCAACATGGTTGTGACCAAAGGCAAGGTTGCTAGATGTTCACCTGTGAAGAAAATTGGTGATCTCGACGCGATTCGAACGCATGACCCTCAGATTAGGAATATTCTGACAGCCTTTGTAATTACATGAAGAATCCCCTTCATGTTGCATCCTTGTCGCGTTAGGCCAAAAGAGATCGTTCCGCTGCGGCCATTTCCTCGACATCGTTACCCCTCGGAAACAGGTGGCCATATATATCCATGGTCATGGTGATAGTCGAGTGGCCCATGCGCTCTTGTACGATCTTCGGAGGCAGCCCGAGGCCACCGTCTTCTTTCCGGTTGATGCACCATGATGCGTAAAAATGCCGTAAGGCGTGAATGCCGGGATATTTGGCTGCCCGGATCTGATTGCCTTTATCGTCTGTTTCTTCTGTCTCGATCCAAACTCCCGCCGCAATTTGGATCGGCTGAAGCCCGCGCCGCACGATGTTATTGAGACCTTCAATATTGCCTTGCCCGTTCGGAAACACCAGATCGAGTTCAAACACAGCCTCGCCTTGGTCGTTGAGCTTGCCGGTGTTGCGCCTGGGGCAGGCCAGTTTCCATTCCCTCAGGGCATTGATCACCATGGGCGGGGCGGGCACTGTGCGTTCGCTGGTGGCAGATTTTGGCTTGCCGATTTCGTTGAATCTATCCGCGCGCTGGTGAACGTGAATTTCCGCTTTATCGAGATCCACATCGCGCCAGCGCAAGCCGCGCAGCTCGGAGGCGCGTAGTCCGGTGAGGATTGCGGTAAGGAACAGAGGACGCCAGCGCCCATGCAGCGCGCCGATGATCGCTTTCACCTCTTCGCGGGTGGGAATATCCACGCCAACCTTCAGCTTACTCTTGTGGCGTTGTTCCACGCGCTTGTCGCCGCCTCTGCGACGGCTTTTGAGATCGCGAACGATATTGCGTCCCACCCAGTCCGCGTTCCTGGGCGTCGGCCAGAAGAGAACCGAGGCTGACCATGATTTTCCGGATCATGACAGGGGAGCGGCCAGCCTCTCGCAATTGATCTTCGAAAGCACGAACCACCGGCACATTGAGGCCCGAGAGTTTCAGCTCGCCAATAAACGGCGTGATATGCAAATCAACGTGCGAGAAGTAATTCGCAATCGTGGTTCGTTCCAGCCCAGCGGCCTCGGCGCTGGCGATCCAGAACCGGCCCGCCTGCTTTACAGTGGCGCTTGCGCTATCGGCCACATGCACACCCTCGCGCACCTCGACGGTTGCTGTGGCGGAGAACTGGTCGGCCTGCTTTTTCAGCTTGAAGGTTTTCAGGCGGCGCTTGCCTTGGGTGTCGGTGTAATCAACCACCCAGGCAAACTTCTTTTCACCCTTGGGCGTGGTCCATTCGCGTTTGCGAACGCTCACGCGGCCACCAATGGCTGAATATGCGAAACGTCCACGCTCTTGCTTGCCTGGGCAAGGTCATAAGCGCGCTGCAAGTTTAGCCAGAACTCCGGCGTGTTGGAAAAGAACGCTGATAGCCTTAATGCCGTGTCGGCAGTCAGAGACGTCTCGCCCTTTACGAGGCGCTCAATACGGGTGCGCGGCACATTGAGCCGCTTTGCCAATGCACCCGCGCTCAAATCCAGAGGCTTCAGAAATTCTTCGTCAAGGATTTCGCCGGGATGGATAGCGAAATTAAGTAGGGTCATGGCTATCTCCTTCAGTGATAATCGACAAATTCAACATCTTCCGCATTGCCATCAACCCAACGAAAGCAAAGACGAAACTGATCATTGACACGGATTGAATGTTGCCCGGCCCGATCAGCCTTCAGTGCTTCAAGCCGGTTGGCCGGGGGAGCACGTAAATCGTCAAGCGCAGCGGCATTATCGAGCATGAACAGCTTGCGTCGTGCTACCTTTAGCAAATCAGCCGGGAATCCTTTAGGATTGTGCCCCTGCGCGACTTGCTCTGTTATCTTGTCTTTAAACGACCGTATCATGTGAAGTGATGTATCATGATGCGATACCTATTTCAAGAGGTCACCCACTTGTGTTTGAGGGTGCCTACAATTCAACTGCCTTGCGCAGAAGATCATTTACCCGGCTTTGTCAGGACGGCGCGGCGCATCAGCCTTGAGGGGAATGTTGATGTGCTTCTTCTGATTATCCAGCGCCGCGCAGCCTCGGCTACGGCGCGCTTCAGCCTATCTCTTGAAAAAAGAGGGCGACAGCACGTCCCTCGCTGGGCGCACATTTTTCATATCTTCGGCAGATCGAGGATGCCCGATGTCGGGATCTGGACCGCTCAGTTCGTCGGTCGTGTCGTCAATCCACCAGCCGTTCGTGTCTTGATGCACGCCGCCTGCGGCGATGATTGCCTGTATTTCGCGGGAACAGGCTTTCTTGCGGCACTTCATTTCAGTTAAAATCTCGAATTTCGAAGTTTTATAATGTTAATATAGGAGCCGATTCAGGATATCTATATTTTCTCTATTTCTCACTTTTGTTTTTTATTATCTCTGCCAAATCATCTTGTAGTAATCTCAGTGTTTCTCGTTCAAATCTAAGGTCATTAATTATAATTCTAATGCTTTCCCTATCTCTCTTCGCATAAGCAATTTCTTTTTTTAATTGTTCTGCCAAATCCTGATTAATTGCAGAGAAACTCTGTGAAATTGGAAAATCAATTTCTTCAATGGCCGGAGGGTGCGCCGTTTTAAAGTCATCGAATTCAAGAGTTTCTTGGAGGCGCTTGATAATTTCTGCGTTAAGCGAACGGCCGTTTGCGCGAGCAGCGGCGGCAATTCTTGTCTTCATTTCCTCAGGTAGGCGTAGCTTTAGCTGCGGATCTTCTCGGCCCATGACGTCCTCTCAGTAAATTTGAAGCACTTATGAACCACGGTGGTCTTGACATCAATGGACCACGGTGGTTACGTAATGGAAGTGAACCACGGTGGTTCTGTGCAAATAAGAGAAAGGTTGATCGATATGGATGGAAAAATCGATTTGGTTTGGGGTGCTGAAGAAATCGCGAAAATCATTGGCCGCACTCAGCGAGTGACGTTCCATCTGCTTGCGACGGGCCAATTGCCTGCAATGAAGGTTGGTAATCGCTGGGTTGCGGAGCGGGGAGCGCTCTTACGCTTCTTCCTTGAGCCAGAAACGAAAAAAGCCGACGCACGGGCCTAGTAAACTCCGCGTCGGCTTTCGTTCAACAACAATCAAGGAGACTGTCGAAATGTCTAAACAGCATAATGCAAAATCGTCCTCAAAGGCAAGCCCCGTTCAAAACGAGGGCGCTCAATCCGCGGGGCCTGCTGCATCTGATAAGCCAGAGGCGTTGTTTGTGGCGATCAATCGATTTTATGAGTGTGAAGCTCATCTCACGAAAATATCTGCCGAGGGCAGAGAGGATGGAAAGTGGCATGCTGCCAAAAGTGCTTACAAGAACGCTCTTGGTGCTCTTGAGGGATGGGTCTCCCGCGCGACGACAAGAGCCGGCACTCTTTCTTCCCTTAGGTTCGCCCTTCAGCAAACGCAACGTATGTCTGATGCTCCGGAAGTGGCGGCCATGATCAAGGCCGCGCTGGGTTTTTTTGAAAACGAAGAGGCGGCAAATTCAAATTTACCACCAGTGCCGCCCGCTGAAACTGCGCAAGAAGACGACTTACGTAGTTTTCGTAACGACATTGATGAAGCTTCCATGTTGGCGAGAGACATCGGCCACGAAGGAGCTTCGTTGATCCTCCTGAAGATGATCGAGACCTTCGAGCTTATGAGATTGAAGGAAGGTGAAATCTGGTCGGAGATGGAGAAGCGAGGGCGGGAAAATGAAAAGAATGACTTTTATGACGTAATTGCTGATCAAGTCCTGGCGTTGGAGACCTTAATCGTAAATCACCCATGTATGTCTTGGGATGATGTGCAGATTAAAGTAAAATTTGCAAAAAACCATCTCTGGGGCAAATGCGATGGAGAGTTCGAGCAAAAAGATTTTGCTGATGTAATGACTTCATTTCTTTTGATGCTGAATCGTGGGGAGGTTTCTGCTTGAAATCTCCGCCAAACAAAGGCGGCTTGTCACAAGAAACCTTAAGTGTTGTTGCGAACCAGTCTGCCGAAATAGCCCGCTCCGCAGTGTTGGCTGGAACTCCCCCACCTGTTGCACAGCTGCTGGCGAAGGCACACGCTGATCGATTTTCTACGGCGGTCATGTGTGCAAAATCGGTCGTTGGCGAGGCTGGTGGCCGGGAACTCTTTTTCAACGCCTTGAAGAAAGAAGGAGTATCGCCTCCCGAGACGATGTTCTCTCCTCGTGCTGCACCCAGCGCCAACCGCCCAGATGACGGCCGCTGGGAAGCTGATCGGGGATCGACCGGAAGAGAAAGCGGACGATCCTTCGCACGGGGAAAGATAGAGAATGGGGCGTCGTCAGCGATTGTAGCGACGCCTTATGTATGGACTGATCCGGATCTAATTCCTCAGCGCCAATGGCTGTATGCTCGGTCATTTGCTCGAGGTTATGTGACGGTGACTGTTGCGCCTGGTGGTGTTGGGAAAAGCTCTCTTTCCCTTGTGGAAGCCTTGGCACTTATCACAGGCCGTCCGCTGCTGGGCAAGAAAGTTGAGACACCGTTGAGGGTCTGGATTTGGAATCTTGAGGATCCGCTCGACGAACTTCAGCGGCGAATTCAAGCTATCTGCGAACATTTCGATATATCGGCCGCGGACATTTCAGATCGGCTCTACGTGGATAGTGGTCGGATACAAGGGCTATGTATTGCTGAAACATCAAACCGTGGAAAAACGACAATCATGCGGCCCGTTGTCGATGCATTGATTGCCGAGTTGCAGCATCGCCAGATCGATCTTCTGATTGTTGACCCTTTTGTCAGCAGTCATGCCGTTCCGGAGAATGACAATCCATCCATGGATAAAGTGGCAAAGGAGTGGGGCAAGATAGCAGATGCGACCAATTGCGCGGTTCATCTTATTCATCATACCAGAAAGCTCGGTAGCGATTCAGAGGTAACGGCTGAAAGCTCACGCGGTGGTAAGGCACTGACCGATGCGGCCCGTGTGGTGCGTGCCATCAACCGAATGTCACCGGAGGAGGCCACAAACTTCGGTGTCAGCAATCATCGCTCGTTCTTCAAGGTGTTCGATGACAAGAGCAACATGGCCCCCCCGCCTGATATTTCAGACTGGTATCAGCAGGTCAACGTTATCCTGCCGAATGGCGACCATGTCGGCGTGGTTGAGCGTTGGTTTCCACCAGACTCATTTGCCGGAGTATCGGTTGAGCACCTGCGCCAAGTGCAAAACCGAGTAGCAAAAGGCGACTACCGTGAGAATGTCCAAGCGTCTGATTGGGTCGGGAGCTTGGTGGCTGACGTTCTGAGTATCGATGCCACCTCTCCTTCGGGGCGTCATCGGTTGAAACGTCTTATCGCGAAATGGATCGAGAATGGAGCGCTGAAACTCGAAAGAGCGACGGATGATAAGCGCCGTGAACGCACATTGGACTTGCCCGGAAAAAGTGGA
>DNPN01000178.1:0-4528 GCA_003501385.1 Rhizobium sp.
TTGATCTTCACCGACGGCTGCCAGAGTAGTTGATAAACACTTGGCGGTGCTGCCTCTATGTTTTTTTCAGTGATGTATCGGTCAATCATCGCGTTGATACTGTTATAGACCCGGTCGGCCTCATCCAGATTCTCCTTCAGATTTGGCCGAAATATCATTTTTCCACCGCTCACTGTGTCCATGCGGCCATAGAGATGCATGCCCTCAAGCGCGAACTGGCGCAGGTCGATGTCGCGCCCGCCATCACGGCCCGTCAGATAATGATTGGTGTCATGTTTTTTCTTCTGCATTCCGTCGTGAGCGATGGTGATATCATATTGGCCAATGTCAGTCAGCCAAGCCACAACATCACGCCCCCGATAGAACCGGGCGCAGCGTGGCGCGTTGCCGGTAACAAGATGCACCTTGCGACCGGCAAGATGCAGGTCTTCGGCGATCTGGCAACCCGACTGGCCGGACCCCACAACCATGACCGCACCGTCTGGCAGCGATTGCGGATTGCGGTAATCGGCCGTGTGAACCTGCAAAATCGCTTCTGGCAATTTTTCGCCAGCGCGTGGAATGAACGGATTGGCGTAGAGGCTTGTGGCGAGAATAATGCTGTTGGCGGTTACTGTACCCGCTGAGGTTTCGACCCGAAATCCATCGCCAACCGGTTCCACCAGCCGCACCTCGGTATGCTCCAGAATGGGGGCCTTCACTTTGGCAATGAACCGATCAAGATAAGCAACAATCTCATCCTTGACCATAAAGCCATGTGGGTCAGTACCGTCATAGGGATGGTCTGGCAGAAGGCATTGATAGTTGGGGGTGACCAGACAAAAGGCATCCCACCGCTCGGTTTTCCATTTGTGGGCCGCCGTCTTTTTCTCAATCACAATATGGTCGATGCCTGCTTGTGTGAGATAGTAGCTGGCGGACAGTCCAGCCTGTCCACCGCCGACAACAACGGTTTCATAATGGCTCTTGAGGGATTTGGACGTCATGGGAAGACCTTTCACAGGAGAAATTGTTTGATCTGGATTTCGGCTTGGGGGTCTTTGAACGTGGCCCCGTGTTGTTCAAGCCTGGCAAGTTGTCCCATTGCCAGCGAGCAGGCGTAGCCATAACGCACCTTGACCCGGTCGCTGGCGATGGTCAGAGCTTCGCGGCTGCGAGAGAGAAAATCTGGCACGAAATAGCGCTCGCCCTCGTTGAAATAATCGCGGATGACCAGTGACGGCGAATAGCACTCTTCATCTCGTCCATCTGGCCAGGTCACAATGAAACGCATTTCAGGCATGGGCCATCTCCTTAAGGTCAATCGATTGCTGATAGGTGGGCAGATGAGCAAGGGCGACCGAGCGCCAGTCGTGACGCTGCGCAACCCGTTGACCGGCATCGACACACCGCTGACGAACTGAATTTGAAAGAACATTCAGCATCGCTTCAGCGATGGAGGATGGCTTGAACGGATCGCACCAGATTGCCGCATCCGTCGGGACATAGTCCGTAAACGGCAAGATGGAGGAGAGAACAACCGGGACACCGCTTGCCATCGCCTCCAGCACCACCAGTCCAAACCCCTCAACCAGCGAGGGAAACACCAATGCATCGGCGCTGCGAAACAGCGCAGGCATGTCCTCATCTGCCACGCGGCCCAGAAAGGTCACGGCAGCGCCGAGATTGGGCACCGAAGCCAACTCAGCAGCAAAGGCCGCCTGATAGACGCTATGATCCAGCAGAGATACGCCACCCGCGATCCACAGCCGCGCATCGGGTCGCACTGCCAGAACCTGCGCAAAGGCCTTCAGGATGCCAAGGGTGTTTTTACGCTCCTCCACGCCGCCAATCGCAAGATAGACCGGGCCGCGGCCCTGCGAATACGCCTCTGCCAACCTTAAATCATGCTCATCCCGCTCTGGTTTGAAGCGAGCGACATCAACCCCGTTTCCGACGCAGGTCGCGTTTCTATGCTGCGCAAGAAACCAATTGCGCCAATAATCGCTGACGGTAAACAGCCCGTCCGCATGGTCTATCGAGCGCGCCTGCAAAGCGTCGAGGCGTGGATCGGTGAAGGTGTCGATATGGTGGACTGTGCGCAGATAACCGGGAACCACCCCTCTCTGCTTCAGTGTCGCCATGGCATTACCGGATATCCCGTCATGCGCGTGGAAGAGATCGAACTGGTCTGTGCCACACTGCTCGAAATAGCGCACATAATCCTCTATCCGTTGCTCGACCATGGCTGTCAAACCTGCGCAAGCCGCTTCGACCGGAAACGCTTCTAACCCACAACGCGCTGGTCGAAAAAAACCATGACCAAACGGATCGGGCGCGTGCAACACCACCTCATGACCAAGATCAAAGAGCGCTTCGGACAGTTGCAGGGCGTGCACCACACCACCACGCGGGTTGGTGGAATGGGCAAGCATGGCAATGCGCAAACGTCGGGTCATTCGGCGGCCTCGCATGGATCAAGCTGCATCAGAGGCTGTGTCGCATAATCGCGGATCAGGGCGCGGTCTTTTCCCGATGAGACGGTGATGGTTGATCCCGACACAATGCCACCCATCACCGCAGCTGTGAGATCTCTTTGCCCAAACAGTGCAAGCACGTTCTCGACATGCGGGTCCGGCACGGACAGGAGGTAGCCGTAGCTCGGAAAGGTTGCAAGCCAGCGCACGAGCGAGACACCCGGCGGAACAAGAATACGATCAAGATCAATGTCGATGCCAACGCCGGAGCATTCGGCCAGCATGATCGCCGTGCCGACAATGCCGCCCTGGCTAATATCCTTGGCCGCTTTCGACCATCCGGCTTCCGCAATCTGTGGCAGGAGATCAAGATCGGCGCGTAGGCGCTGCGGTGGTGCAGCGGTGGCGGCCTCCCAGTTGTTGAAAGGTTCGCGATAGCCACCCCGATGATCCACCACGGCAATCAGCTTATCGCCGGGCATGGCGTCAAAACTCGTCAGCAAACACTTTGCCCTCCCCAGCACAGCCACAGAAAGCTGTCCGCGGTCCGTTGTCAGGTTGGTATGTCCACCCACAATCGGCACACCAAACACGTCGGATGCAGCTTTGAGGCCAGCCAGAACCGGCTCGGCACCCACCTTTCCCTTTGCCCAGACGGCATCTACCACGGCAATCGGCCGACCGCCCATGGCGGCGATGTCCGACAGGTTGACCATCACGCCGCACCAACCGGAAAACCAGGGATCGCGCTCCACAAATTCATTCATGAAGCCCTCAATGGCGAACAGCAAATAGCCATCACCATCGGGCAGGGCCGCACAATCATCACCCACCGCAATCGGCTTGCCTTTGAGTTGCAACGCGGTCGCCGCAGTCGCAATATCACGCTTGGCCGCGATGCCAGCGCTCGCCCGCAGACCATCCACAATGGTTTGAAATGTGCTTGCCACCATGGTCATGCTGCCTTTTTGGGAAGGGCGATGAACCCCGCTTGCGGTGAAAAGCAGGGCGGATAATGGTCAAGCTCCGCCTGCATGCGCAAATGCGGCTTGCCGTAAATTTCGAACTCGTCCATCACCCGCCAATGCAGGCGACGGAACAAAAGACCGTTCTGGGCCTGAACATTGGCCAAGAAGGTATGGCAGCCCATGGCATTGGCCGATGATACGGCAAGCCGAATCAGCGTTGCGCCCAATGCGCCAATCTTGCGAAAGTCCTGATGGACGGCGAGCCTAGACCCCCACCAGACACCCGGTTCCGCCTCATGAATGCGCACCGTGCCAACCACGCTGTCGGCCACAACGCCAAGCATGGCCAACGCCACGATGGGAATGGCACGCGCATCGATCTCATCGCGATCATCGCCAGAAAACAGGCCTTGTTCCGCACAAAATACATCGCGCCGCAGGGCATGGGCACCGTCGCGCTCCCAGTTCGAGGTTGCAAACTTCACCTGATATTCGGCGGCACGAAACTCTGGAATAGGATGGATCATCATGCGGTCAGCCTCCGTTCATAGGTGGACAGCGCCGAACAGGCCCCACATTTTCCACAGCCAGCCTTGATGTCCACGGCCTTGAGGCCGCTGGACACCAGCATCTCGGACAGCGGCTTGAGAATGGCATGCATGAACTCTGGCGTTGGTGTGGGATGGCTTTCCAATGGCGTGCCGGAAATGGGCACGAAGGGCACCACAAAGGGATAAACACCGATTGCGACCAGTTTTTCGCAGATATCGAGAATGGCTTCACGTGTATCGCCAAGCCCCGCGAGAATATAGGTGGAGACCTGACCTCGCCCGAACACCTTCACTGCCGCCTGGAAAGAAGCCATGTATTTTTCCAAGGAGACCTGCGCTTTGCCGGGCATGATCTTCGCCCGCACCTCGGGCGTGACCGCTTCCAGATGCATGCCAAGGGTATCAACGCCTGCATCCTTCATGCGCTCAAACCAGATGTCATCTTCAGGCGGTTCACATTGGGCCTGAATTGGCAGATCCACGACTGCCTTGATGGCCCGCGCACTGTCTGCCAGGACTTTAGCGCCGCGATCATCGCCTTTTGGGGTGCCGG
>DNPN01000178.1:4777-5197 GCA_003501385.1 Rhizobium sp.
GATCATCGCCTTTTGGGGTGCCGGTTGTCATCACCATATGCTTGACGCCATCCAGCTCAACAGCCGCTTTTGCCACCTCGGCAAGCTGTGCGGGCGTTTTGTGGTCAATGGTGCGCCCGGCCGCCAGTGACTGGCCTATGGCGCAGAACTGGCAGGTTTTTGTGCGGCTTTGATAACGGATACAGGTTTGCAAAACCGTGGTCGCCAGCACATCGCGCCCGTGCAGCACGGCGATCTTGGAATAGGGAATGCCGTCGGCTGTGGTTTTTTCATAAAAGCGGGGACGCAAAGGAAAGCTCACTTCCCCCAGCACCTTGCCATCGCGGCTGATCCGGCTGCGTCCCGCATCATCCGGTTTTTCAACCAGATAGGGGCTTTCAAACGCAGGCGCTGTATGCACCGGCACCATCACCGTCATGC
>DNPN01000178.1:5449-5760 GCA_003501385.1 Rhizobium sp.
TGCACCGGCACCATCACCGTCATGCCATCAATGGTCAGCGCCTTGTGATCAGAAGGGCCTGCCCCACCGCGACGGCTTTCGTGACCAGCTGTTGGATCAACCAGTCTTGCACCATAGGATTGCAACTCATTGATCAGGGTTTCAGTCGAGAGAGGCGTCTGATTGTCCATCGGTTTCGGTCCTCTTGATAACGGCGGGGGAGAAGGGGGCGACGCTGGCAAGCGGCGCGGTGACGCGATTATCGAGCAAAAGCTGAAGCAATTCCGGGCGGGCGTAATGACCAACGGAATCCATCATGCGCTTGCGCTTGA
>DNPN01000079.1:0-26344 GCA_003501385.1 Rhizobium sp.
GGTGGCACTTGTGGGAACGACCATTAGCCCCTACCTGTTTTTCTGGCAGGCGGAAGAAGAAGTGGAGGACGTGAAGGAGCGCCCGAAAGCGAAGCCTCTGCTACGTGCACCAGAACAGGCAGCGCCAGAGTTCCATCGCATCCGGATGGACACCTACATTGGCATGGCCTTCTCCAACCTCGTGGCCCTTTTTATCATCATCACGACAGCCGCCACGTTAAACGCCAATGGCATCACCGAAATCCAGACCTCCGCACAGGCAGCAGAAGCACTGAGACCAATTGCCGGGCCATTTGCCTTCTTTGTCTTTGCGCTCGGTATCATTGGAACCGGACTGCTGGCACTTCCCGTGCTGGCGGGGTCCTCGGCCTATGCACTGGGCGAAACCTTTGGCTGGCACGTTGGCCTTTCGCGGAAGGCCGGGCGGGCAAAAGCGTTTTATGCGGCCATCGCCGTCGCGACCTTGGTTGGCGTTGCCCTCAACTTCGGTGCCATTGACCCGATCAAGGCGCTTTTCTGGAGCGCGGTCATCAACGGTGTCGTCGCCGTGCCCGTGATGGTCTTTATGATGCACCTATCCAGCCACCGCGCAGCCATGGGCGATTTTCAATTGCCTTTGGGGTTGAAAACTGTCGGTTGGCTGGCCACGGCATCCATGGCGGCGGCGGCCATCGGACTGTTTGCCACCTGGTAACGGCGCGGCAGGGAGGAACTGTCTTGCGGAAAAGTGGAATGATGTCGCTCATTTTCACTTGATTGAATGGAAGCATCCCCGTTACAGCAATGGACATGACAGTTTCACGGCGAGTTCTCTTTCTGCAAGGTCCGACCAGCGCATTCTGGCGTGAACTCGCTGTCGCGCTCGAACACAAAGGCCACAGCACCTTCAAGATCCACGTCGCATTGGGAGATCAGCTTTGGTGGTTCCGACGCGGCGGCATTTGTTACCGTGGCCGATTTTCACGCTGGCGCACTTTTCTGAAAGACTTCCTGACCAGGAATAAAATCACTGAGGTTCTCTACTATGCCGACCGGCAGCCTTATCACGTCGTGGCGCAAGAGGTCTGTGCACAGCTCGGCGTGAACGCCATTGCCATCGAAAACGGGTATCTCAGGCCCGATTGGATCACTTTCGAGAGGGATGGAATGGGCGTTTTTTCCCATTTCCCCTCAAGCCCCATAGAGATCCAGGCTTTGGCCAAAAACTGTCGCACTCCAGATCTGGAGACGCGCTATCGGCATGGCTTCGCCTGGGAAATCTTCAATGAAATCATGTACCATGGCTTCAATTATCTCTATCGGCCACTTTTTCCCTTTTTCAAATCGGGCCGCTACTATGACCTCTTTGCGGAAAATTTTTCCGGCCTCTATGACTTGCTTGGAAAGACGAAACGTCAAGCGCAGGCTGAAGCCTTGGTTGGTCATTTGGTGAGCAGCGAAAAGCTGTTTTTTGTCGTTGCATTACAGCTGCAGGCCGATAAACAGATCAAGGATAACTCGCCATTTCACCATCTCGCCGAGATGATCGATCTCGTTACGGCCTCCTTCGCCGCTTATGCGGAATCGGAGGCGATCCTTGTGTTCAAGCAACACCCCCATGACAATGGCAGGGAAAACTGGCCAGATCGGGTCTCCGCAGGAGCGGCGCGGCATGGTGTTGGCGATCGCGTGTTCTGTATCGATGGCGGCGATCTTTACGGCATGTTGAGAGCAGCCAAGGGATGCATCACCGTGAACTCGACGGTCGGTCTTCACGCACTGCGCGTGAATTGCCCCATGAAGGTGCTGGGCATCGCCATTTACGATATTCCGGGACTGACACACCAAGACAGTCTTGATACATTTTGGCAGACACCCGCCGCTGTGGATACAGAGCTTTGCAACGATTTCATCAAATTTCTGGCCGCAACAATTCAGATAAAAGGCAGTTTCTACGACAAGGCTGGACGGGACACCGCGATTAAAACAATCATAGAAAAGCTCGAAGACGAGCTTTCCACCCTACCAAACAGCGCACATGCCCCCCGGCCCCGAATGGCCAAAGCGCATGAAATTGGCGTTTTCGACAAGCTGTAGACGCCGTGAGGTTCAGATTGAACCAGACAAACTCTCGTATCGGACCGAAACGTGGGAACCGGTTCTCAGCCGATGTTCTGGAAATCTTCAGGTTCCGGTATTTCGCCAAGCATCTCGCCATAGGCCTCCTCAAACCACCCAATCCGCTTTTCGAAGCGGCCAAGCAGTTGCTCACCCTGAATTTGATGGGCAGTGGCTTGAAGACCCGCACAGATCGTATTGTCCTCCCGCATAATCTTCTTGGCATAAAATGCGACAATGGACGGCATGACACGATCAATAATCGGCTTCAAAGCCGCACTCACCGGCTTTTGCGGCACCGTGAAAGTCGTAGGATAAAGCCAGCTTTGTACCAAGGTTCGATTGTGCTCCATGGCCTGATAGCGGATTGCACTGGCGTACCAATGGGATGTGCCGAAAATATCCTTGGCATCATAGAATGAAATCAGAAAATTGGGAAAAATATTGACGATCATATAGTGCCTGGGCTGAAATGTTCCGGCCATGCACGCGGAGGATACATCCGATAAAGAGGTGGCTTCCGCCGTGTGAAAAAAAGCACTGTGGCGTCCAAAACGGAAATACTGAACCGTTTCAGATTTGAGATAGCCGGATTTTCCGAACGTATCGGGATGAACCGCAACGAGGTGATAATCGTCAAGACTGATATGGTGAAGGAATTTCCAGTGCGTCGGAACATCCTGTGTGAAGCGATAGGGGCTGATGCGCGGTAGCCCCAGTGTCGCGATCAGCCCATAGCCATCACCGAGATACTCCTTTAAGGATTCTTGATATGACGGATCGGGAAAGCGTGCAAAAATCAAATCACCGCAGGTATCGATGTCCAGCGCATTGAGTTTCTTGCAGAGTTCTTTGGGTTTTGCGCCGAAAAGATCGATGCTTTTGGGAATCCCAACGGCCTCACCTGTCGCATTGTAGCGCCAATGATGGAAGTCGCACACAATGGGACCGTTGCCTTTCTCCTTTGTTCTCAATGGATAGAAGCGGTGGACGCATTTGTTCTCAAAGGCAACAATGCGATCCTTGTCCCGTTGCACAAAGATCGACTTTCGGCCGAGAGTGGTGGTAAACCAGTCACCATTGTCTGGAATATCGGACACATAGCCGACGAAATTCCAAAGCTTGGAAAGCTCTTGCTGCTCTTTTTCAAAAGCCTGCTGCGACACCGCAGCGGCAATCCATGTCGGGCGTTTCTGATCTGTTTCCTGCTGCAAATGAAAATACCTGTCTAAGCTCTAATGTCCCGCCCTGATCAGCGCAAGACAGGAACATATCCTTGTCTTGGGGACACAATTTACCATTTTGGCGAGAAATTCCAGAGTGATTATGTATCCGATCACAGCGATAGGATCACAAAAACCTACTTCGCCTCGCTGGTCTGAGCAAGTGATGACATAGCTTGTTGTCCCAAAACCACGGAGGCGGATCGCGGGTGAATTTTATGCAGGATCGATCTTCGTAAATGACAAGATACACAGACCTCATTATAGAATGTTATGAAATATTCCTCGCGCGAAAGAGCGCGGCATAGCACATATTTGGTGGTAAATGTATTTGGGCCTGTACACTCCAGCTCCGGTGATCGAAAATCGAGGAGACGATTTTTTCGAAGCGGCACATCCGCAACCGTTGAAAAAAGACCCCAATATCATGCGGATCGTTTTGGGTGCGCGGCACAGTCTCATCGGCAACTGGGTTGAAGAATATTATCGATCGGGTTTGGACACTTTCAGAATTCTCGGGCGACAAGTGATTTTCGCCAACACGCCTGATAGCGTCAAATATGTTTTCGTCACGCGGCATGACAATTACGAACGCAAAAGCCCGCAAATGCGCCGCGCACTGGAATTATTGCTGGGTGATGGGCTTTTCATCAGTGACGGCTCCACCTGGCAAAGGCGCAGACCTTTGGTTGCCGATATTGTCGGAAAAAAGCGCCTGCCAGAATTCGCACCCAGCATGGAAGCTGTTGCCATAGCCCTTGTCGAGCGATGGCGGTCCCTGCCTAACGGTCACGAGTTTGACATGGTCGGCGAAATGGCGGAGTTGACCGCAGAGATCATCAGCCGCGCGGTGTTCGGACGCAATCTGGGAGCCGCTGCGGCGCGTCAGGTCATTGATGGCTTCACAAAATATCAGAGTTTGATCGACAGTTTCAATCTGGGGTATTTTCTGGGCAACGATGAAGGAAGTCCACTTCGTCAAACCTCGGCACGCACAAAAGCAATCCATCAGGTCCATAAGGTGATTGAGGATGTCGTCAATGCCCATTTGGAGGGCGGTGGTGACACGGGATCGATGGTCGATCTGCTTGTTAAACGCAACAAACGCAATCCCGAGCTTGGCCTTGATGTCACCGCTCTTCGAAATGAAGCGGCGACGATTTTCATGGCGGGTCATGAAACAACAGCAACGACACTGACATGGATCTGGTATCTTCTGGCCAATTCGCCATGGGTTGAGGCAGCGCTCCATGATGAATTACAACGGGTTTGCGGGGCAAGGCCTGCAACATTGGCAGATCTCAACCAACTTGACTGGTGTCAGGCGATTGTGATGGAAGCAATGCGGCTTTACCCGCCTGTTCCCTTGCTGCCGCGACAGGCAAAAGACGCTGATACCATCGGAGACATAACAGTCGAGAAAGGTGCGCTGATCATGATCGCGCCTTGGCTATTGCACCGCGCCGAAGACCTCTGGGATCGTCCCACCTATTTCATGCCAGAACGGTTTCTCAAGGGAGCCAAGCCGGAACCCTATAGCTATATACCGTTTTCAGCCGGGCAGAGAATTTGTCCGGGCATGAATTTCGGGCTCGCGGAAGCCGTTCTATGTCTGGCGATTCTTGCCCAGAATTTTAAGGTACGGATCAGGCCTGATTATAAGGTGAGTCCCGTTTGCCGGTTAACCTTGCGTCCCGATGGCGGCCTGCCTGTTACAGTCATACCGCGGTAGAGAAGAGAGATTTTATGAAGAGTTTTACACAAAGGGCAACGGAAGTCTGGGAGAAAGCGGCCTACAATCTGATGCGCAAATTGCCCGTCGATATGGCCTCCGACCTCGGCAGCCTACTGGTTCGCACGAATGTGAAATACAATCGTCCTGAGATTATAGCTGGAGCCAAGCGCAATCTTGCTCTTCACCGGCCAGAATGGAGCGATAAGGATATTAACGCAGGCGTGCAGACGTTTCTGGATAATGTTGGCAGGTTTATGGGCGAGTTCGCAGCCCTTCCCCGGGTCGCAAGCCTAGGGCGTGCTTCCGTTGAAGGCGTCGACAATATTTTACCTTACTTCGGCAAAAGACCATTGCTCGCCCTTCCCCTGCATATCAGCAATTGGGAAGCATCAGGTGCATGCTTGCAAACCGTCGGGCTGAAATTTGCATCCTTTTATGATCCGCCGAAAAGCGAAATTCAAAGACAAATTGCCATCGATACGCGCGAAACGCTAGGCTTCCAGTTGCTGACCCCGGATCGAAAAGGGTTGCAGGAGGCGATGCGGCTGCTGGGTGAGAATAAGGCCGTAGCGATTTTTCCCGATGAGGCAAGGCAAGGCCGGGCCATGGCCCCGCTTTTTGGTCGCGCGCCACACACCAAGGGAAACCTTGCGGTCGCAGCCAAGCTGGCACGCAAGTTCAACTGCGCGATCTCCGTCACCTATATTGAGCGCAAAGAAAAATGCCGGTTCGTGATGCATTGGCTGCCGGTTCATGAAATGCCGGACGCGTCGCAATCCACGCCTCTGAGTGACGTTGCGTTCCTGAACCAGCTTATTGAACCGGTTATCAAAGCCAATATCGAAAGCTGGTATTTTCTGGATGATGCGATAGAGCCGATCACATGATCGGCTCATCCGCTGCGGACCGCCTCCAGGCAGGCATCGACTGTGTTGTCGATATGCGCTTCAGTATGGGTCTGATTGATAAAGAAGCGCAGTCTCGCTGATTTTTCTGGCACACCAGGCGGCAGGATCGGGAAGGCGTTGATACCGTGGCGCAACAGGTGTTCTGAGAGGCGCAAGGTTTTAACGGTGTCGCCAATCAAAACCGGGATAATGCCAACGCCCCAGCTCTGGCCAAGGTTCAGCCCGCCCGACAAGGCGCGATCATAAAACCGGCGTGAGAGTTCGGCCAGGCGTTGGACGCGCTCGGGCTCCCGAAGCATAATGTCGATTGCGACTTTTGATGCCGTTGCAGCACCTGCAGGCATGCCTACACTATACACAAAGCCGGGGGCATTATGCTTGAGAATATCCACCACCACATTGCTCGCCGCAACATAACCGCCGCAACTCACCAAACTCTTTGACAATGTGCCCAGCCACATATCCACGCCCTTTGGCGAGATATTCTGGTGCTCGAAAATGCCGCGACCGGTTTTGCCAAGCACGCCCAAACCGTGGGCATCATCGATCATCAAAAGGGCATCATATTTCGTCTTGATCTCGATCAGCCGTTGAAGATCCGGGCCATCTCCATCCATGGAGAACAGTCCCTCACTGACGATCAAAACCCGGTCGAAATTGTCGCGGTCATCGTCAAGAATTCGCTCCAACGCGGCAAGATCATTATGCGGAAAAAAGCGCCGCGCAGCACCGGAGAGCTGCCCACCAACAACGATGCAATTGTGAATCAGTGCATCATGAATGATGAGATCTTTCGGTCCCATCAAGGTTGCCAATGTGGAGACCGCCGCCGCGTGGCCGGACACAAAAGCAATGCAGTCATCTGCTTGGTAGATACGCGCCAACGAAAGCTCAAGCTCGCGATGAACATCGCGCTCGCCCGCGCTGATACGGCTGGCCGAAACCGAAGTCCCGAGCCGCCTGTTCGCCTCCGACACCGCCTCCAAAATCTCAGGGTGACCGTTCAGACCGAGATAGTCATAGGATGCGAAATTGACGACCTCTTTGCCTTCAATCTTTGATGTCGCCCCTGCTTTCAGTTCATGCTGCCGATAATAGGGAGCCTTGATCTGCAACAAAGCCGCAAACTCCCTTTGCATTTTCATCTGCTGGAACAGAGGATGCGTTTCAAACCCGCTGTTTCGCGGCTTCGTCTGCAGTCGTGGCGCTTTGGCGGCACGCGCATCTGGCTTTGATGCCCGCATGGAATTCATGATCTGGTCGAAAGCAAGATCACTGATTGGCGCGTCATCTTCAGGCGTCATTCGGCTGCCCCTACGCTGGATGCGGTTTGAATTTGAGTTTTGATTTTGGCCAATTCTTCCTTGGTCTTTCCATCTGTGACATGGATATCCACCAATCGCATAGCTTCATCCAATGCCGGGTCTGAATCCTCGCCAACGCCCAAGTCGACGCCCATGTGGTGCAGGATCATGGCCGCCACATCACTCAAGCGCCGATTATTGATGCCGACCAGCGGAACCTGCACTCCGGCAAGTCGCTCGATCCCCAGCTGGAGTTCCAGCGCCATCAATGAGTCGAGGCCTAATTCGCCCATCTGTCTATCGCTGTCGATTTGGCCCTCCGGCATTCGGAGAATTTGGGCCACCTCCCTGCGCATAATCTTGATGACGATTTCCAGCGCTTTTTCGGGCTGCACGCCAGCGATGGCCGTCGCTATGTCGTCTCCCGATTCAACACCTTCCTGCATTCTCACAAGCCCAAGACCTGAATAGGTCGGACTATTGATCAAAGCCAGTTTTCCAGCCGCATCGCTCGGAGAGATATTGCTGTAGAACTGAACCGGAGCTGCGGCATTGCCGAGGGCAAGAAGTCTACCAAGCTGCGCCAGAGCTTCCGATGCGCGAATGCCGACAACTCCAGTGGTTCGGCGCAAGCGATCCGCCAGACTTTTATCGCGTGCGATGATCCCCGCATCTGAAATTGCACCCCAGCCAATCGCCAGCCCCGGCTTGCCAAGCGCCCGGCGCTTTTCCATAAAGCCTTCCAGAAATGCATTCGCGGCCACATAGGCACCCTGCCCCGGACTACCAATCACTGTGGTTGCGGAGGAATAAACCACGAAGATATCGAGATCGACGCCCGACAGAGCCGCATCGAGATTGAGCAACCCGTCAACTTTTGCACCGAGGACTCCCCGCAATCGCTCGGATGTCATCCCCGAAATCAGGCCATCGTCCAGCGCGACTGCCGTGTGAAAAACGCCACGGATGGGTTCTGGCTGCGATTGCAAAGACGCGATAAAGGCTTTGACAGCCTTGGCATTGCGCACATCCAATGCCGCCGTGACCACGTCCACGCCTTGGGCGCGGAGGTCATCCACTTGTGGTATCAGATCAGGCTCGACAACACCTCGTCGCGATGCCAGGACAAGTTTTGTGGCACCCTTTTTGGCAAGCCAGCGTGCGGTCGCAAAGCCGAATCCACCCGTACCACCGATAATGATATAGGTCCCGGGTCGCGCGGCGAACGCCAACTGATCCGCATCATCCCTTGCGATTTTAGAGGGCCGGACGACGATCTTACCCACATGTTCGGATGATTGAAGTGAGCGGAAAGCACGACCCACCTCAAAGCCCTCAAGCGCCTGATAGGTCAAAGGCACCAATTCACGTCGGCTGAAGGCGTCCGAAATCTTGGCCAGCATGGATTCAACAAGACCGCGGTCATGTCCCAGCAGCTCATCCAGATCCACGCCAGAATATTGCAGGTTGCGTACGAAAGGCCGCAATCCAAGCGTGGTGTTTTCCAGAAAATCACGCTTGCCAAGTTCGATGAAACGACCAAAGGGCTTTACAAGATTGAAACTGGCCAACATACCCTTTCCGGCAAGCGAATTGAGCACCACATCGACGCCGCCGTATTCAGCTTTAATGGCTTGAGCGAAGCGTTCCTGACGACTGTCAAACAGCAACTCGGCACCGGCCACGCGGGCGATACGCTGACGCATAGGACTGGATGCCGTTGCAAACACCCGTGCGCCAATGCGCCGGGCAATCTGGATAGCCGCCTGGCCAACGCCGCCAGCCCCGCCATGGATCAACACATCCTCGCCCTTTTTCAAATGGGCACGCTCTACCAACGCATACCAGGCCGTGACGAAGGCCACTGGTATTGTTGCCGCCGCTTCCACAGCAACCCCTTCCGGCACTTGATGGAAATGCCATGCAGGTGTGACGACATGGGACGTGAACGCATCCTTGGCAAAACCCATGACAGGATCGCCAATCTTGAAGCGAGACACGCCGGGACCAATGCGCGAAACCGTGCCGGAGCATTCAAAACCGAGCGATGCGGCTGTCAAGCCAGCGCCAAGAAGATCATCATCCAAGATACCCAAGCCAACCAGAACGTCGCGGAAGTTCAAGCCAACAGCAGCCACCTCCACTTCGATCTCTCCAACCGCCAGTTCACGTCGATTGGAGACCGTCCAGACAAAACTATCCAAGCGACCCGGATAGTCAAATCGGAGAACGCTTCGCTTGCCGTCTTCCAGCAATTTCGGCGGCAGGATTCCGCGGCGCACGCGCAACACCGAGGCACCATGACCATCGATCTGCCACTCACGCTCCGGACCAGGCAAGGCAATAACTTTCGCGATGATCTCAAGATCGGCACCTGGTAACAAATGCATGAGCCGCAAATCGATATTGGGGTATTCGTTGATAGCAACCCGAACGAAACCCTGCATGGACCGCTCAATCCCAGATTTGATCAGCGTGTCTGCTGTCAGGACCTCGGTCAGCACAAAAACGCGAACCTTTTTACCCGACCCATCAATGCATTCCAGAATTCTGCGCAGGTATTCTATGCGGCATGACAGCTGATCCAACGGATCAAGCTCAATAGCATGTGGCGGAATGATCAGTGTCATCGCCTCATCAGAACCAGCCTGCTCCAACCATGCGAGCAACGCGGCTTCGGGCTCCTCGCCCGTCGTGATTGTTTCAATGAACTGCAACACGTCGGTGGCAAGAGAGGCCTGACCATCCTCCACAACAAGCGCGATGCGCCCCACGTCCGAGAGATTTTGCAACACTGCCTTGTCAAACTCTCGAACGGGTGCCCGACCAAAAATCAGGCAGCCAAGACCATTTTCTGTCTCACAACTATCGATATTCTCCACACCGGCTTTGCGCAACTGACGTGTCACGGACTCCATCGCCGGGATGCGCCCTGAGACATCGCCGTTGGAATCCTGCTCGAGCCAGGGACTCCAGAGGCCACGCAACATATCAAGCGAAGCATCCTGCCCCGGGGAAGCGATCACAATGGGGGCCGCCGTCTTCAGCAAATCAAGCGCTTGCTTGAGCAAACTCCGATCTCCACCAGCAATCTCTGACATGGAGAACCCGACCAGAACATCGAATGCCAGCGGTTGCTCTTCCATATCATGTTTGAGCACCAGCCTGTTCACCAGCGAATCGGCCCTGAACTCCTGACGTTGCCCATCCACGTCCTGTGCATGGCCGCCTGCAAACGTCACTTCAATGCGACCAGTATCGACGAGTTCAGAAAGCGCTTTGGCGAGGCCGGGGCCAAACGGCTCAAGCGCGAGCACGCGCAGTGGTTGGCTCGCTTGAGCCGCCAAGCGTTCAAGCACTTGCGTGAGGGCAGTAATAGAGGGAGCGGCAACACAGATATCACTCTCGAACCGACGTAACATCCAAGAGGTCGAAGGTGGCTTTTGTCCACTCCGCAAATATCGCTCGGCATGCTCAAGCGCGTCTGCCGCCAGACGAATTTCCATGTTGGCAGATGGAAAGCGATTGATCAGTGTTGCAAGCAAGGCCTGCGGTGATGGCAATCCCAATCCCTTTAGGCTTTGAGAATCCGTCGTGGTGACAAAATCAGACAGAACGCGCCGAAGTGCGGCAAGATAGTTGATGGCATCGGGCACAATATGGCCGGATTTGGCAAAATCATCAGGCGATCCCTCCGCCCCATCTTCCGCGAGATTACGTAGAACACTTTCGGCCAAGGACACACAAAACGCCCGGGTCAACAGCCATGGATGCGCTTCCGTGATTGGCCGGGCCTTGATCTCTTCCTGAATGGCAGCAAATGCCGCTGAAAGATCAGGCCGCTGCAGCGGCACGATATCGGTGCGGAATGTGCGATCCGGTATCGTCGCCTTGGAAAGATACACAGCTCTCAAAACCACGGCTTCGACAGACGCGACCAGCGTTCCTGCGGCACTGAACAGCGACACAGCAACCGTCTTGAAGCGCTCGGTCTCATTGGTCAAAAGGGTGATCGAGCGGCACACCTCCGCACCGGGCTCCCAAATCCGAACATTGCGGATGCGAACCGGCATATATGCCTTGGTCTCGCCATCGCGCTGTGGCCGGGAGATAAAAAGGCCATGAAGCGCCGCATCAAATGAAATGGGATGCAAAAGGTAATCGCGCACATGCTCGGGCACCGCATCGGGCTTTGACAGCCGCGAGTCTGTGGTCACGTCGTCGCGTTCAATACTATCGACACGCTGAAACTTTGGACCATATTCCAATCCGGCGCGTCTTGCTTCGTCATAAACCTCCTCACGAGAATTGCGGATGATACAATCAGACACCGGTGGCAAAAGGGCATCTACCTTGGTCGATGACAGCGATTGGATGGTGCCCCGAGCATGGAGAATCCAATCTTCAGCATTCGAGGAAAACCGCTTGCGACTCAAAATCTCAATGGAGTTGGATTGCGCGGCCCAAACGGTGGAGACTTCCCGGATCTCACCCGGAATAATTGCCAGTGCCTTGAAGACATCCAGCTCGCTCAATTCGTAGGCTTCGTCACCATAAATCTCGTGCCCCACCTGCAAGGCCATTTCAACAAGCCCCGATGCGGGAACAACGACCGCACCATCGACCTGATGGTCAGCGAGATACGGCAAAATTGCCGGGTCGAGCAGATTTCGCCATTCCGGCGATCCTCCTGCCATGCGATCGCCAAGAAGGGCATGACGCTTTGTCGCCTTTGCCATTTTGCCAAACGCAAGCAGACCTTCTGATGTCCCCTCCAGCGTGAATTCGCTGTGCTGCATCGGATAGGGAGGAATAGACACTTTATTCGGACGCTGCGTCCCAAAGGCCGCTGCCGCAGAGAAACCCATCCCCATAGCAATAAAACGCGCAACCAATTGCATGATTGGATCGACGTCGATCGGGTCTTTATCCGAAAGCGTGCTCATGAACTGGCTATCGGTCGCATGTGCCCGAAGGGTGTCTTTGATCGGTCCCGATAAAATCGCTCTAGGGCCGATTTCGACAAAGCAATGGATGTTTCGACGCAAAACAATCTCTGTTGCGGCGCAGAATTGAACAGGGTTGCGGATGTTTTTCCACCAGTACTGCCCGGTCAGGCGCTCACCGTCAATTTCTTCACCGAACACTGTCGATATAAAGGGTACGGAAGATGCACCCGTCACTATGCCAGAGAGATCCTTGACGAGTCCGTCCCGGTATGGATCCAATGCGGAAGAATGAAAAGGATACTGAATATCCAGTTTAACGGTCGCGACTTTAGACTTGCCACATTCCTGAGCCAGCCGCAAAAGCGCACCGCTTGGACCGGACACGGTGAGAGAATTCGGGCCATTGATGGCGGCAATTTCGACATCCGCAATGCCGGAACGTTCCAACATTTCGCTGACTTTGGTCGCATTGGCTGCAACCACAAGCATCGTGCCTTTTCCCCGGACATACTCCTGATGATGGCTGCGAAGAAAAATAACTTTCACGGCCTCTTTACGCGTGAGCGCGCCGCAGGCCTCCGCAGCCGCAACTTCGCCCATGCTGTGACCAAAAACCACATCAGGCTTGATTCCGAATCGCGCAAGTGTGGTGACGAGCGCTGACTGAATCGCGTAAATCAGCGGCTGGCTCACGGATGTCATCGCAAGCCGCTCCGCATCAATACCATTTTCGATGGCTTCAGCAATGGACCAGCCGGAAAGGCTTTTGAAAACAGCGTCGATTTCCAAAATTTCTTCACGGAATATTTTGGATTTTTTGTAGGCCAGTTGCCCCATTTCCCGGAATTGGCATCCATTTCCGGTGAAAACGAATGCGACAGGAGATTTTTCCCAAGTCGCTGCAGTCGAAATACCACGTTTGACCGGCGTATCGTCAGCAACAGCCTGCAAGCTGGCTGAGACCGCAGCTGGTGCTGAAATCGGCACCACCAGACGATGTGGCAACAGATCGCGCCTATGACCCAAGGCGTTGGCAACGTCTTCCACCCTGGCACCATTGGCCAAAACATGAGCGACTTGCGCAGCCCTGAGTTTGAGTGCTTCCCGGGTTGCTGCCGAGACGGCGATCAGCTGAGGGGCTTCAACTTTGGAATGCTCAGGCATCGGATCAGCTTTTACCTGATAGTCGCCTTCAGCGACGACAACATGGGCGTTCGTGCCGCCAAATCCATAGTTGCAAATGCCCGCAATAAGTCGATCTTGTCCGGGAGATCGTTCAAGTTTGATTGCGGTCTTCGCAACCGCCAAGTTCATATCGTCAAAGGGTATCGCGCTGTTCAACTGTTCGCTGAAAACGGACATTGGCAAGAGGTGATGCTGAAGTGCCAGGCACGATTTCAACAGCCCCACCAGACCGGACACGCATTCAAGATGGCCGACGTTCGATTTTGCCGATCCCATCGGCAAAGGTTTAGACCGGGGCAACCCCAGAGCCTCACCAATCGCCCTGGCTTCGATTGGATCTCCAGCCTTTGTGCCCGTGCCATGCGCCTCAACGAACGCCAATTTGTCTGGATGCAGATCAAGATCGGCATAGAGAGAAGACAGCAATCGCCTTTGACCGCCCAACGAAGGAAGCGAAATTCCGGGCGTGTACCCATCCGAATTTGCACTGGAGCCAAGCAATATACCCCGAACCGAATTGCCTTCAGAGCGCGCATCGCGCAATCTGCGCAGCACCAGAACAACAGCGCCCTCAGAGCGTACATAACCGTCCGCATCCTCCGAAAACGACCCGTCGGCGATAGCATGTGCGCTTGCGAAAAGCCGATGAATGGTGCTGGCGAAAGCAGTAAATTCACACCACCCACCACAGCCAGATCAATCCGTCCCTCCGTCAGCGCAGCCATCGCCTCATTCAAAGCGACGAAAGACGACGAGCAGGCCGAATCAACCGTAAAGCTTGGACCTCGCAAATCAAAGGCGTGCGACAGGCGGTTGGACAGGACCGACAGCGAATTTCCCGTCATATAATGGCTTTCCATGACGGCAGGATCATGCGAAGCACTGTTTTGATAATCAACGTTCGATGCACCGACATAAACACCGACGTTTTGACCGGCGAGCGAAGAAATCGGGATATTGGCATCCTCAAAGGCCCGCCAAGTGACTTCCAGAAGCGTTCTTTGCTGAGGATCCATCTGGCGCGCTTCGCGATGAGAAATGCCAAAAAGCGCTGGGTCAAACCCGAATGGATCAGAAAGATAGCCACCTGCGAATGTATAGGCAAAGCCGGGTTGAGGTTCGCCTGGGCGAAGGAAGCGGCCAACACTCCAGCGACCTTCCGGTGCGTCACTCACGGTATTCTTGCCGCTCCTCAAGAGCTCCCAGAATGCGTCGACGTCTGGAGCGCCCGGCAAACGTGCGCCCGCACCTACGACAGCAATTTCACCAATTACTGACGTTTTTCTTATTCCCGACATCGCAAACCGCCTTTTATTTCAATAGAAATGTCAATCTCAAAGTATACGCGGCAATAAAACCGCTACTCAAACGAATCGACAAAATCCAAACACAAGAAATTTCTTGATCTATGTAGACCGTCAGAAAATATTTTGCCTTGGATGCTCAATAATGCATTGAGCTACTCATGGACCCGCACAAAGGCAAAGGCCGTTTCAGCGAGCATGAATCTATTCCACATTGCTTGAAACTGTTGTTGCCGCTGCAACGATACCAATCGGCCCTCCAACAATGTTCAGGAACTTCGCAAAGTCAACAGAAGGATGTCGCGATGCATAAATAACATCGCGATTCTTGACGCCGAACGTCTGCCCAATGAGCAGACTATCAGCCTTCTCCAGACTGAGGCGATATACCACTGGATATTTGCCATCCTTGTCCGGATGCATACCTCTGGCAAGCAATTGCTGAAAACGCGCCCCGCCAACAAGATCAGAGAGGATCTCAGGCTCTTCAAAGCGGAAGACAAAATACCCCTTCATATCCGAGGCACTGCCATCCGCTCCGCCAGCAAGTGCGATCGCCTCAAGCAAGTTGAGGTCATTGGCACCAAACTCGACACGCTTGGATGATTTCACAGCCCCCAAAATTGTAAATGTCTGCGGATCCCGGTACACATATATCTGGTCCTTAGGCTGAACCATGATATTTTCTTTAGAATTTTCAATGATATCTTTGAGCAGAACGGAGCCACGAATATTGGATCTCGTTAAGCTAACGTACGTTTCGTAAGGCTGAGCCACCGCGCCTCCCGCCCGCGCGATCATGTCCAAGATTGTTTCATTTCCCAATCCCAAGGGAATAACCGATGACCGGGCCACGGCCCCGGATACAGTGACGTCCCGCGAGGAAGACGCAACAAGACTCACGAGAACATCGGGCTCGACAGCTTTATTTTTGAGAGCGGCAACAATGGTCTGGCGAACCTGCTCCAGCGTCTTGCCTTCAAGGCGCACCGTTCCAACATACGGTATCGATGCTGTTCCATTAGGCTGTACAACGATATCGAGTGTAACCTGCTTTGAGTTTTCTGTGGAGAACAGCCCATCCGCACTTGCTTCAAATATCGTGACTTTCAGAGCATCACCGATTCCAATCACTGGTGCCTTGATGGAGCCACTCACCCGAAAGCGGGTTTGGAGCTTTCGGGCCTGAAAATCATTGATAATCCGCGACATTCGGGCATCAACGTCAATAAGCTCGAACACTTCCGCAGTCGCCCGCTGCTGGTCTGCTGCTGAGCGACCCGCTTCTTTCACGATGTCATCTGTTAACGGCCCATCAGCGGGAACCATTTGACAGCTTGCCAAAGCCATACAGGAAAGAACGATGATCGCTTGTTTCAATTATAAATGCCCCGCCATATACGCCGTGGTCAAACCACATTTCACACCAGTCTGCAAGCGCAACACAACTCATAAACTTGTTTAGTTATTTATTCAAAAATCTCATAGTGCACAAATGCTACAGAATTACCCACCACAATCAATTCTTTTCGAAAAATGCCGACAGCGCCTCTCACCATATATGGCGCACGGCGCTGTAGCTCTTCATATCCGCTGCATAATTCTCTAAACCGATTCCGGTTTAAAGAATTATGCAGTAGCTTCAGGATTGGCACAGTTCCGTTCCATATCTATTAAATTGTAAACTTGTTACGTTCTGCCAACACCGCATCACAATTACCAAGGTTTCCCTATGGTTCATACACTCATCACTGGAGGTTCAAGCGGAATAGGATTGAAAATCGCCCAACTGCTAGTACAGCGCGGCGAGAACGTCAGCTTATTGGCCCGCAACAATGCGAAGCTGGAAGATGCAAAGCGTTTGCTGCTCCGCGAGAGCCACGGCAGTCACGTGCGTACCATTCCCGTCGATGTCACTGATTTTCAAGCTATGAAAGACGCTGTAGCGTCCTGCGTCAAGGCGCAAGGCGCAATAGACAATCTCATTTCTTCGGCAGGGATGATTATACCACAGAGCTTTCTGCTCCAGACACATGAAGATTTTGACATCCAGATCAAAACAAATTTGATCGGGGTGGCGAATTCGATAAGGGCCATTTATCCAGACATGATCGCGGCGCGACGCGGTAAAATCATGATCATTTCATCTGGCGCAGCACTCCTTGGCATACCCGGGTTTGGAGCCTATTGCGCTTCGAAATACGGATTGCGCGGTTTGGCAACCTCACTTCGTATCGAGGCACGACCCAAGGGAGTTTCAATTTCCATTTGCTTCCCACCGGACACCGACACGCCGCAATTTCGCACCGAAATCGCACAACGCAACGAAGAGACAAACATTTTTTTGGGACCGCCCAAACCGTGGCAGGTCGATAAAGTTGCAAATCGAATTTTGAAAGGTATGGATGCACGGGAAGATGAGATTTTTTTTGGGTTCGGCATGACGTTGCTTAATCATTTCGGCGCATTCATCAGACCTGCCATAGAAAAGGCATATGAGCGACGGAATCGAAAGAAAAGCCACATCAGCCGGTAAAATACATATTGGCACATCCTTGGTCCATCATCGGTAGAATTTAACGAGGGAAATCAAGCATATATAGCTTTGTTTCCCGTAGGAAGTTTTGATGAATATTCTTTTTTTGCGAAACCCAAACATCAGGAGATGGGCGCAGTCGCTCAACAATCTCAAAATTTGGGCGTCGGCGCGGATCGCATCGCTCCGCAAAGCCCCGGAAGAGCAGGAGGGGTTTTCGCAATATGAGATGCGTCTGCCGCACCATCAAAACGCTATCGACGCGTTACCAGGCTGGAATTCGTCGTTTCCGTCTGAGCTCAATTTGGCTGCGGGTGCCATACCCCTCTTCGCGGACGGCAGAATATTCAAAGCGCTGGACACCTATGGGTCAATTGAAGGAAAACGCATACTGGAAGTGGGGCCGCTCGAAGGAATGCACACCTACATTCTGAATCAGCGCAATCCAGCAAGCATCGACGCCATCGAAGCCAACAAGCAGTGCTTCATGCGGTGTCTTGTCACCAAAGAGATCCTGAGACTGGATCGAGCAAATATCTATTTGGGAGACATTAAAAACTGGCTTGAGGCATCGGATACTGTTTATGATTTTGCCCTTGCCTCCGGCGTGCTCTATCACATGCCCGACCCTGGCGAATTTCTGAGACTCTTGGCCGGTCGCACGCAAGCGCTTTTTTTGTGGACCCATTATTATGACGAAACCCTGATGCCAGAGAGTGATGTGCGACACACTCCTTTTAGCGGCAATGTCAAAACTCGTGATATTGGGGGGCAACAGATTCGATACTTCGAACGCAGCTACCAATTTGCCAATATGAGTGCATCATTTTGCGGCGGGATGAACGATCGACACTATTGGATGCATCGGAACGATATTTTGAAACTTTTGAACCATCTTGGCTATAATGATGTAGTTGTTCAAGACGAAGAACCTTTGCACAGCGGAGGGCCATGCTTTTCCGTGTTTGCGAGGCGCGCACCAATAGCCAATGATTAGACGTCCTTGCTATTCCGACCTTTCTTTTTCAGGGGAAGCCGGCCATGGAGATGATTTTTGTTATTCAATGTCGAATTTGACCACGGAGATGTGCTGGAAGGCTATCTGGTTCCAGATGGGTTTTCCGAGCAGCCCTCAGTCATAATCCGGAGGAATGACGGAAGCGAAGTGATGCTCGAATGCCGCGAAAGCCGACCCGCCGTCGTGCAATCTGGTCGGCACGCAACAGGACTGGTCGGATTTCGCCTCGATCACCACGTGATGCCGGATCTTGCTTTGCAAACGCACCTGGTGATTTACGACTCCAAATCGGGACTATTGATCTACAGACGTCCACACGGCGGCAATCTGTTAAATTTGAAGCTCCTTCAGCTACAGTTGACACTGTTGCCAATGATCAAATTCGACCAATTTTGCGGGGATTTTTTTCAATTCTCGGTATCTTCCGTCGAAAAGTATGGCCACGAAACAACACTGCAGGCATTTCACTTAAGCAATACTCCGTCAATATACATTAGCGGCCGTCTTCTTTTCAGAAATTACGAAGAATTTATAGACAAGGGGTTCAAGGTTATCGCCAACATCCCCGACCCCTATTATGAAATGGCAACGCGCCTGTTTTTGATCAAGCGGCTATCCAAGAATGCGTTTTCATTTCTGGGAGAGCGAGACCGCATTTTACTCTCACCAGCCGTCGAGTATTTCGCCAACATAAACCTCGGAAATGAACGAGACATTCAACGCGCCTTCAAGAATGCACATCAAAGGGTAGCAAGCGTCTTCCGCTCACCAGTGACCCGACAGCTTGTGTGCAGCCATCCAGAACAAATCGTTACTCGGCGCGAGATTGCCCCCGCGATAGACGCGCTGTCTCGATTCGCAATTATTGGCTATGGTGATAACAATACCCACTTTCAAGATGAAGTTGGCACGATGTTTGGATTACCGGGCAACTGCTTTCCGGTTTTTCCGAAACAATCGGTCCTTCAGGAACTCGCAACAACACTTAGACAAATTCCCATTGCAGAAATGTGGTTGGAAGAGGATATCATTTTAGATTATTACGTCAGACAAGCAGTCTCACCATATATTTCCTTGGACAGTTAGGCGCGGCATATGGCGACAGCAGGGGTGAAAGACCGGACGAAAGATGGAGCGACCCTTGACGTCGATGATGGAACACGTCGCCGCACGTGGATGCGTCCGTCTACTCTTTTTGCCAAACCCATGCGCAAGAGACAGTTGGCAGAAGTCTCAAACGAGCTTGATGCACCCGTACCGACAAGCGCGCCAGCGGGTAGAAAACCACCATGGTTATTCATATCATTCGTGATCATGGTACTCGGCCCTTCTCTTCTGAGCCTTGTTTATTTCGCTGGGATCGCCTCCGATCAGTACACTGCTGAAGCAAGATTTGCTGTCCGCTCGCTTTCAGACAACAGCACTGGCGACAAAGTTGACACCACACTGATAAACATGCAGGTCGCTCCACAAGATGCCTATGTGGTGACCAGCTTCATTCATTCTGCGGAAATCCTGCGGAGGCTGAAAGGGCAAATCGATTATCGAGCGATTTTTACAGATCCGAAAGCAGATTATTTTTCCAGATTCGACCCAAAGGATTCGGAGGAGGAATTCTTAAAATATTGGGATCGGCATGTGTTCTCGTATATCGATGGCCCTTCGGGCATTGTGACCTTGACAGTCAGAACGTTTCAACCCAAGGACGCAGTCGAACTGACCAAAGCCATTTTGCAGCAAAGCGAAAAGCTCGTGAATGAAATCACGCTGCGTGCGCGCGACGATTTGTTGGCCAGCTTCCGCACAGAAGTAACGAGGACAAAGGCTCAATATCTGGACGCTCTAAAAGACTCGAAGGATTTCCAACAAAAATCTGGACTTTTGAGCCCTGAGGTACAGGCCAAGGAGGCAGGAAAGCTTTTGACAGGCCTGTTTGCAAAAAAACTTGATCTCGAAACACGCCTCTTCGTGCTCAAAGAATCAGACGGCACAGATTCTCCAAGCTACAAGCAAATGGAGCGCGCTCAAGATGGCTTAAACAAGCAAGTGAAGGATTTGCAAGCGCAGCTTGTTGGATCAAACAACGATTCGCTGGCCAATCTGATTGCCGGTTTTGCGAAGCTTGAAACAAATCGCGAAGTGACTGAAAAGTTGTATGAATCAGCTCGCAGAAATTATGATCTCGCCTTTGCCGCCGTATCCAGAAAAGCGCTTTATCTGACAGTATTTGTGCAACCATCGACACCTGAAGAGGCGCTGTTTCCAAAGCGCATTATGTCACCATTGATGATTTTTCTGGGGTTGTTTGTGTTCTGGACGACGCTCTGTTTAATTTGGGCTTCGGTCGAAGATCATATGCTTTAGGGTCTGCTGTGATAAAATTTAACAATGTTTCAAAGCACTTTAAGGCCAGGCACCACAAGAAGATCATTCTCGATTGCGTTAATCTGGTATTTGAATCCGGCTATTCCTATGGTTTGTTGGGCGTAAATGGTGCGGGAAAATCGACAACCCTCAGCATGATTGCGGGAACACTGCTACCCAATGCAGGCCGCATTACGAAAGACGTCCGGGTTTCCTGGCCGCTCGGCTTTGCCAATGGCTTCCATCCAGAAATGACCGGCAAAGAGAATTTAAATTTTGTCGCGCGAGTGTATGGTGAAGATGTCCGGCGCGTTGGACGTTTCGTTGAGGAGTTTGCCGAGCTTGGGGATTACATCAACGCACCCGTTCGCACCTATTCCTCCGGGATGATGGCGAGACTGGCTTTTGGACTCTCGATGGCAATTGAGTTCGATTGCTATCTCATTGATGAAATCACTTCAGTGGGCGACGCCAGATTTCAAGAGCGTTGTAGGGTTGCATTCGAACACAGACGCGCAAACTCTGATATCATTATGGTGTCTCATTCAATGGATACAATTAAAGACTACTGCGACAAGGGTATGCTTCTGGTCGATGGACGTATCATAGTCTATAATGACGTCGAGCATGCCATTGAAGCGTACTATCGTTTGAATCGGTAAGGCGCTAGATATCTTCCACCTCATGCAAACTTTGATTCATCATTCTCTCTTCAGCGGGTAACGTTTTCTTGACGGAAAGCATCGAAAACTCACAGATCTCTGATTCTGACGTTTTGCATGTCAGGCGTAGCCGCGAGATAGCCGCGCGTCTTTCGGTGGCGGCAAGAAAATTGCGTTTTTCGACCTCAACCCGAAGCGATCTATATGCGGCAGTCGGCCTCCGACCGCGACCAATTGACCGGATCTTCAAGGTCGCTATCGTTTTTGCCACTGTTTTTTTGCTGATACTACCAATCATAGCAACGACCTTATATTATGGATTTATCGCATCCGATCAGTACCAATCCGAGACGAGGTTCACCGTACGACCTTCCTCACCCGCACTTGGAAGGGACCAGGTCGGAAATGTTGTCGGCATGCCAGCGGCCGAAATTTATCAAGATACGCAAATCGTGGTGAATTTTATAAACAGTCGGGAAATCCTTGATGTTTTAAAACAGAAGATAAATTTCTACGACACGTTTGGCGGCCCTGATATCGACCGGGTCGCACGACTACCCAAGGACGTCACAGAAGAAGAACTGCTTGATTATTGGGATCGCATGGTTTCCGTGTCCGTAACACCGACCAGTGGCATCATCACATTGAAGGCGCGCGCATTCACGCCTGAAAACGCAAGGACATTGGCCAAATACATCGTGGTAGCTGCGGAAAGCGTTGTGAATAAGGTCAATGATAGAATCTGGAAAGATGTCACGACGACCGCTCAAAACAACCTTGATCACGCCAAGATTGAGTTGCAGACCGCTCGGGAAAATCTCGCACAGGCGCGTAACAATAATGGCGTTTTATCCGTTGAAGGCAGTTCAGATGTCGTGACGAATTTAATCAGCGCCGCCGAGGGAGACCTGCTGAATCTACAACAACGCTACCAGACACAGATCTCGATGGTGTCCAAAAATGCACCCCAAATGCAGGTTCTTCAAAGAGAAATCACGAGCAAGCAGAAGCAGGTTTTGGAACTCAAACAACGGCTGGCGGGAAATGAGGCCCAAGGCAGAAACCTTGCCTCAGTATCTCAGGATCTCTCACAACTTGAACTGGCCCAAAGTCTGGCGGAGCAGCAATTTGCGGCGAGCGTTAAATCTTACGAGCAAATACAATTTGTCAGCAAACAACAACTTCTCTATCTCGACAGCTTCCTTCCGCCTCAGTTGCCCGATGATGCCCAATATCCAAAACGCGCTTTGTGGATTTTTGTCACCATATTAGCAAGCGTGTCTCTCTGGGGGGTAATACTTGGATTACTGAATATTGCCCGCGCGCACCTGTCCCATTAAGACGCTGAGATGAAAATACCTGTTAGAGACTGGATTTATTTCGCGCTACCAAAGCCATGCGCAAGTCGCACGACGACGCTGGAACCAGATCAGATTAGGCGTGTCGTTGTGATGCGGCATGATTCAAACCCAACCTTCACATATTACCTGGAGACGCGGCTTCGTCATCTTACGGTGCCTGTGGATGTCATCGAAAGCAAAGACACCATTAATGGCATAGATCCATCTACAACGTTCGTGATCATATGCAGGTACATACCTTTATTGCAACTATTGTGGCTTTGGCGACACCGATCGCGCTTCCTCGGTATCGCCTTGTTCATTGATGATGATATCGCCGCGACTGTCGTTGAGGGGAAAAGTGGATGTGGATACAAGTTTTATTTGATTCAGCGCGCGCTGCTGCCACTGATCTATCTCAATCGGATCTTGACGAGCGTATGGGCCTCCACCCAAACATTGGCCGGTAGTCTGGCGGCCAACGCAGTTATCGCGCCATGCCCACCACCCGAAGTTTACGCAGTTGCACCGACCATATTGAGCAAGCCAGAGAGCCTTTTACGCATGGCTTTTCACGCGACGGGTGCCCACGATGCTGAGCACGTCTTTCTCATGCCCATCGTGAAGACAGCCTTGGAAAAGCTACCAAATCTCCAATTCGATGTTGTGGCCGAAGGGCGAATAGGTCACCGTTGGATGCGTGAGCTGGGTGGATTGGGTCATCGTGTTCGTGTCATCAAGCCACACTCATGGAGTGCGTATTTAGACGAAGCGGTTAGCCTACAGGCAGATATTCTTTTGGTACCTCTGCTACCCGGTCGCGTCAATGCCGCGAGAGCCGACACGAAGAGAATTGACGCAGCACGCCTGGGGGCAGCAGCCATCTTTTCGAGGTGCAAGACTTACGAACGATGTTTCACCGAAGGCGAAATTTTGGTCAATAATAATTCTCAAAGCTGGGTCGAAGCGATACAATCTCTCGCCGATGAACCTGAAACACGATTGAGAGCAAAAAATGCCACGTCAGCGTCAATTGCTGCTATGTTGAAATATGCATCTCCTAAGCTTCCCGGGCTTGAAGATTATTTTTCGGAGAGGTGATTTCCAGTGAGCAAAGCATCAGACGTTCGGTCAATAAGCTTTATTGATGCCTTAAGGAAAAAACGCAATGTCATGACGGCCGTCATTTTGCGCGATATGCGCACCCGGTTTTTTAATCATGGCCTCGGCTTTTTGATTGTGGCCCTTTGGCCTTTGGCGCATATGATCATGCTTTTGATGATCTACACGTTGTCAGGAAGGCCAGCACCCTTTGGAGATAACATCAGGATTTTTTTCGCAACTGGGCTCATCCCAAGTTTGGCGTTTATGTATATCTCTCGCTTCATGTCGCTTTCACTCATTTTAAATCGACCAATGATGGCTTTTCCGTCAGTCACCGTGGTTGATATTATGTTTGCGAGAGCCTTTCTTGAGATCACCGCCGCATTTATGACGTTAGTATTTTTTCTTATCATTCTGTTTGCACTGGGTGATGATCCAGTTCCTTATGATATAGAGCAAGCCGTATACGCCTATCTTGCGACATTATTGTTGGCAGTTGGGGTTGGAACACTCGCCGGTGTACTGGTCATGTTTTTTCATTTTTTCGTAACCATCTATGCACTTGCGATGATTTTAGTTTATATTCTCTCAGGCGTCCTCTTTCTTGCATCGTCCATGCCTGCACCCATTGCTTACGCCCTCTCATGGAACCCCGTTCTTCAATGTGTCGAGTGGATGCGCACGGCCTATTATCCAACCTACAGTGATAAACTTTTGGACAAGACATATGTCATAGGCTACGGCCTCACAGCATTGTGCTTAGGATTACTACTAGAGCGTGTTTTGCGCTGGAAAATGCTGGAAGGCTGAACGTTCAAGAATGGCGCTACACTACACCCCAAACTCTGATCTGGAAGCCACATCAGACACCGCCGATACACTATGGAACAGCATCGGCGACGATCCGAATTTCGAAATCCGGTTCGGTTGTATTCGCAAGCCTTTCGTGGTCATCTTCCTGAAATCCGATCACGAGAAAATCGATCCGCGGTTATACATCAACGCTGGCCGCGGTTATCGGGAGGGGGATAGTCGCGCTTTCGAACACGGCAACCGCTTTATATTCATTGCCAACGTCGGCAAATGTGGATTGATTAGATCACTGCGGGTCGATCCTGCGAGTTTTCCGTGTCGTTTTGATATTTCGATAAAGGCCTTCCCCAATCGCAAGGCGGTGGATATTGCCATCGCTGATCGAGTGCAATCGGACATGGATAACGCTTCAATCCACGATCTTGGACCGCTTCCGCGCTTTCGATTTTTTCTTCCTCGTCTTTCCCTCGGCCGATCTCAGCCTACAATCGATAAATTCATTGCAGCGCATTATGAACTTGGCAAAGCTGCGCCCACGCCAAACATCGCAAGCGATGGGTCACCTTGGCTCAGCATTGTTGTGCCTGTCTATAATGCACCCAAGCGGTACCTTAATGATCTGGTCAGTTCGTTTCTGGCACAAGATGTCGAGGGAGCCGAGTTGATCTTGAGCGATGATTGCTCACCATCTCCTGAGACACAAAGCTGGTACAAGAACACACGTAAGCATCACAACATCAAGATTTTACGCGCGACAATAAATGGAGGAATTGCAGTCGCCACGAATGCGGGCATTGCTGCCGCGTCGGGCACATGGGTCACGTTTCTTGACCACGACGATCTTATCGCCCCCCATGCGTTGAAGTTAATCGCAACGACAATAGTCCAAAATCCTGAAGCGAAATTCATCTATTCAGATGAGGTCGTCGTCAATGACCAATTGAAGCCAAAAGGGCTCATGCTGAAGCCAGCATATGACCCAATTCTGTTGTCAGGTGTGAACTACATCAACCACTTTTCAGTCTACAGGCGCGACCGTCTTACCGACATCGGTAATTTGCGCACTGGTTTTGATGGATCGCAAGACTATGACCTCGTTCTGCGCTACCTCGAAGATGTGCCTGAACAAGATATTCTTCATCTACCCTACCCTGCCTATTGGTGGAGGAGAAATGGCAAAACCTATTCCAGCCAATTCATGGAGAAATCCACACTGGCTGCGAGAAAGGCAATAGCAGAGTCCTTCGCGCGCCAGGGTCATAACACCCATATAGAACCAGCGCTCACCGACACCCTACATCGTGTTGTGTTTGACGAGCATGATGGTGATGCTTGGCCAATGGTGTCCATCATTATTCCCAGCCGCGACAGCTACAAGCTGATTAGCCGTATCCTCAGCGACATTTTCGAAAAAACCGATTACCCGAATTTCGAAATCATCGTGATCGATAATGGAACCTTAGACGAGCGAGTTCTCTCTCTCTATCAGGCGCTAGCTCACAAGAACGCCAACTTCTCTTATTACATCCAAACAGAAAGCTTTAATTTTTCCCGCGCCATCAATCGTGGTATTTCCAAGGCAAGGGGAGAGCACTATCTCGTCTTGAACAATGATGTTGAAGTCATCGAGCCTTATTGGCTGAAAGAGATGGTTTCATGCCTCCATTTCAAGGATGTGGGAATTGTCGGAGCAAAGCTGCTTTACCCCAATGGCAAGCTGCAACATGCCGGTGTCATTGCTGGGTTTGGTGGTTTGGCGGGGCACTGGTATCTGAACCAACCGAGCCATTACGGCGGGGCAA
>DNPN01000079.1:26587-27165 GCA_003501385.1 Rhizobium sp.
ACCCAGCGGAGCCATTACGGCGGGCCAATGAATAGACTTCACGTGCGAAATTCAATGACCTGCGTGACGGGTGCCGTTATGCTGATCTCAGCAGATTGCGCCCGCACTGTGGGTGCTTGGGATGAAGAGAGATTTGCCGTAGCGTATAACGACGTCGATTACTGTATGCGGGCCTATAAAGCGGGTTTCAGATCGGTGTGGACACCTTTCGCTTGTCTCTATCATCACGAGTCCGTGTCTCGAGGATCCGACTTGGTGGGGGCGCGGAAAAAGCGGTTTGACATGGAGAAGGACAATTTGAGAGCACTCCATCAAACAGCAGTATTTGTAGATCCCGCGATCAATCCTAGTTACGAACGCCGTTTTTCTACGCCGACAGTCCTGCTGCCTCACAAATTAAACGTAATTCAGAAATGGTTCGAAAAAAAACTTACCCAAAAGAATTTTCATCAATGAATTAGCGAATTCATAATCAACGAAGTATTTAGCATATCACGACCACTCCCTATGTGCCAATAGCCACACATGCTCAGCCATTTATTCTAGGCCTTATAGAGGTGGCTCGGTTTGTCTGAACA
>DNPN01000079.1:27417-27767 GCA_003501385.1 Rhizobium sp.
GGTGGCTCGGTTTGTCTGAGCAGTTCGGGGCGTTTTGCTAAGTGGATTTCCGCCTCGATTATGCTGCCACCATCATTGGTTCCAGCGCGCTGAAGTAAGCCTGATCCGGCGTCTGCCGGTCAAGGGATGAATGTGGGCGTCGGGTATTGTGAACCGCCCCGGCTTTGCCGGAGACCGTTTGGTTTAAGTTCTACGGCCAATGCTGGTTCGTCCAGCATGGCGTAGTATTGCTCCGTAAGCGGCAAGCTGAGGCCGTTCAGGCCCTGTAGCTGCACGGCATAAGGGTATGGATTTCGCTGCTAGGCCAGCTATTTGCAAGGCGCTTGAGCGTCTGCGTCAGCCAGGCCTGG
>DNPN01000162.1:0-2328 GCA_003501385.1 Rhizobium sp.
CTTATGTCTTGTGCATGTGCGTTATCGTTCAACTGATCGCAGTTGAACGCGACATGCAGTAGGTTTTTGTTAAAGCCACCGGCACGGTTTGTCTTGTTTAGCGCGCCCTGACACAAGCTTTAGAACCTTATGGTCATGTAACGTCACACAATCCGCTCAGCCGTATATTATAGGGTTCCAAAACATAGAATTCATCATTCTTCCGGCGTTGACACAGATATCTTTGCATCGCTAACTACCGCACAACGTATACTTCGGGCTGGTGAAGGATTTTTGTAGATTATGGCTTCGAATCTCGACTTCATCAAACGTCTGAAAGCGACATTACAAACCGCATTCCACGCTTTCTCAGATTATGCGTTGAAGGCGGCTTTGTCGCGCATTGTCACGATAGGCGCTCTGGATGTGGTTGCGGCAAGTGGCAAACGGTTTTCATTTGGCGACGGCAGTGGACTGGCCGTTACGGTGCGTTTTGCCGATGTTCGGGCGCAATGGGCCTTTCTGATCGATGCCGATATGCGGCTCGGTGAGCTTTACATGGATGAGCGGTTTTTCGTTGATCAGGGAACGATGTTTGATTTCGTCTCCATGGTCTTGCGGGAAGCGCAAAATGCCACCCATCCTTGGATTGCTCGGGTGATTGATGATTTGCGAACCCGATTCCGGATTTTTCGTCATCGGAATTTGCCAGCCAGATCCAAACAGAATGTTGCCCATCATTATGATCTGGATGCCAGATTGTACGAGCTGTTTCTGGATATGGACCGCCAATATTCCTGTGCCTATTTTGAATATCCTGATCAGAGCCTGGACGACGCCCAGCGCGCCAAGAAAGACCATCTGGCTGCCAAGTTATGTCTGAAGCCGGGCCATCGCGTGCTGGATATCGGCTGCGGTTGGGGCGGGCTTGGCTTACATCTGGCGCAAAGCGTCGTGGGCGGCAGCGTCCTGGGGGTCACGTTGTCGGAAGAGCAGCTTGCCTATGCGTTGAAACGCGACCGCAAGCCGGAAGAAGAAGCGGCACGCGTTGATTTTCAATTGATGGATTATCGCAGCCTCAATGGCACATTCGACCGCATTGTCTCTGTTGGCATGTTTGAACATGTGGGGCTTGCGGCTTACAGAACGTTCTTTCAAAAATGCAACACGCTTCTGGCTGAGGATGGCGTGATGGTGCTTCATACCATCGGTTGCTCCGCCACACCCGGTTTTACCACGCCATGGCTCGATAAATATATCTTTCCCGGCGGCTATATCCCTGCCCTTTCAGAAATCGTGCCGGAAATTGAGCGGGCTGGTTTGATGATCACCGATGTGGAAGTGCTGCGTCTGCATTACGCGCATACGCTGCGGCACTGGCGCGATCGCTTCATGGCAAAATGGGAGCAAGCCGCCGCTCTCTATGATGAGCGATTTTGCCGCATGTGGGAATATTATCTATCAACCGCTGAAGCTGCTTTTTACTATGAGGATCTTGCCGTGTTCCAGATCCAGATCTGCAAGAAAAACAACGTTCTGCCCATCACGAGAGACTACATCTACAATGCGGATCAGAGCATTGCGCCGTCTGTTTGACGCGCAACATGCTCTGAACCAGCTCTCCTTGTGATGATCTCCTCTCCCATTCACCAACTGACCTTCAGTTCTGCCCCCAGATAGCGTCCGTTGCTGCCGCCCGCGCGGCGGATGGTGTTGCCAGCGTCGAAATAGACCGCCTCGACTGCGCCCGACAGGTTGGCATTAAAGGCATGGTCGGCGCGCAATTGGGCGTCAGCACCCGACCATAGCCTGCCCTTACCCGCAGTTCCGGCAATGGCAATGTTGGGCTGCACATAAATGGCGTCTTGGGTCGTCTGCCTCCATTGCAATGCCAGCGCTGTTGTGATGGTGAGGTTTTTGATCGGCGTGACGCTGATTGCGGGCTTTACTGGGAAACAGCGGATTGAAGGTTCCAACCGTGCCATTTCCCGGATTTTTATCGCCAGATCCGACATCAACCTGTAAGCCAAGCCGGGGCATCCAGGAAAAATCGTCAAATGTATAGCCGGCGCGCGCACCGACCGCCCAGGCGACAATGGTTTTATCGCCGACTGAGCCGACCTGGTCCATGCCTTCAATGTCCCAGTCATAGCCGCCGGCTTTTCCGGCAAAGCGCATGTCGATCACGTGGCGCTGTTCGGTGCCCGGAGCATCGAAATAATGAGCAGTGTCCCTGCCATAGACCGCCCAATAGGCCGAGAATTCGTTGGTACCCAGCACCTGCCGCTCCACGCGCAGCATGCTGAAGCGGAACGCGCTACTAGAGTTTGTCCGGGAAAAGTGGAACCC
>DNPN01000162.1:2622-5646 GCA_003501385.1 Rhizobium sp.
GAAAACAAGATAGTTTAGAGTCTGTCTGGTTCAATCTGAACCTGACAGACTCTAGATGTATCGTCGAAGGCATCGTTGTTGCGATAATCCACCGGTTGGCTGCTGAAGCCAATGAACCGCCCCGATCCGAAAACTGGGCGCATGATTGGTTTCAAACCGCTCACGCACTGTTCCGCCAAAGGAAATATAGTCTTTCGGGTCTATGGCGGACAATGGAATATATTTCAGCCGAGCCAGCGGCTCTGTCCGCAGCGATGGGTCTGCCAGAACCGACCAATCCTCTTCCCCAGCGGTTCGACTGGATGATCGGACGCTTTGCCTTGTCTTGAGCCTTGTCGTCTTGAGCCTCATCCGCAGCCATCACACCGGGCGCAGAAAACGTCGCAACCGCGAGCAGCGACAATAATCGTTGCAACTGCATGACAAGGCTCCAATCGACCGGAAAAGTGTGGCTGCCCGCGATAGGGTCTATTATTTTCGTTTGTCTTTTCGGGAAAACCGGATTCCACTTTTCCCTGACAAATTCTAGCATCCGGCGATACATAGACACGATTTTCAGGAATGATGTCGAATGCGGCGTAGTTTGGCTTTGTCGTACGCCAATAGAGCTGCATGTTCACGCCGCCCGGCCATTGGATCACAGCGTCACGGCCAATGGGATCGGGGAAGGAATTGGCGGCCATGAACCGGTCCGCACCCATGGGTAGTTCCCAGAAGTGCAGGGCCAAAACGTGGCGAGCAATGTCAATGCCGCAAGACCAAGCGCGCCCAGCCAGCGAAAGAAGCCTGTGAGGATCATCACCGAGGCCGCGAGTTCCAGAATGATGACGAGAACCGCGAACAAGGGTGCGGGCAAAAGCCCGAAATGGACTATCTCGCCGATTGCGTCATTAAAATCGATCAGCTTATTGAGACCACCTTGAAGATAGGCAGCGCACAGGCCGAGATAGGCGAAAAAGCGTATCCATGCCGCGCCCAGAATCGGACGCGCGAGGCTTTTGAGTGTCGTTTCAAGGGCGTGCATGGGACAATCTCCTCACACAGCCCAGCAGGCGCAACCGAGGGTCCCGAAAAAGCCTTTCAGATCGGCAATCGGCAGCTTGGATGTCCAGGCCCCGGCATGATCGTGGCCATGAACATTGCAACTGTTGGTACAGCCACATGTCGCAATAGCTGTGCGGCGCAGCGAGTGTTTGCCCGCACCCTCCGGGTCGCCCCAGGCCGCATAGCCGCCGAACACGCGAACGGGTGACCAATCCGGCATGGCGGGTGGCAGATCGCTTTCGTCATAGCTGGCAAAGTCACCGGCACCATAGACGATCTTTCCGCCCACCATGGTGAGATCGGAGGTGAGGAAGGAAATCTCATCCGCGGCGCAGGCGAAGAAATCCTTATCGGGCACAATGAGATCGGCGAACTGGCCCTTTTCGATCCGGCCCTTTTTGCCCTCTTCATTGGAGAACCATGTGACGTTCTCGGTCCACATGCGCAAGGCAGTTTCGCGGTCGAGGCAATTGGCGCGCGGGTAAAGGTTCATGCCACCCACAGTTTTGCCGGTGATCATCCAGGCCAACGAGACCCATGGATTGTAGGAGGCAACGCGCGTTGCATCGGTGCCTGCCGAAACCTTGACGCCCTTTTCCAGCATTTTTGCCACCGGCGGTGTGGCCTCTGCTGCGCCGATGCCATAACGCTCAACGAAATATTCGCCCTGATAGGCCATGCGGTGTTGGACGGCGATACCACCGCCCAGCGCTGCAATACGGTCAATCGAACGGTCTGAAATCGTCTCTGCATGGTCAAAGAACCAGTTCAAGCCCTCAAGGGGAATGTCCTGATTGACCTTTTCGAACACATCAAGGGCGCGGGAAATGGTTTCATCATAGGTGGCATGCAGACGCCACGGCCAGCGGTTTTCGGCCAGAATGCGGACAACCTCTTCCATTTCACCCTCCATTTCGGGGGGGCATGTCGGGGCGCGGCTGGCGGAAATCTTCAAAATCGGCGGCGGAGAACACCAGCATTTCGCCCGCACCATTGTGGCGGAAATAATCAATCATTGCCCTGCTTGTATTTGACCGAGGATGTCCAATTGAGGAAGTCTTCCTTTTCGCCCTTGGGCTTTTGGGTGAAGAGGTTATAGGCCAGCCGCACCGTCATCTGGTTTTCATCGGCGAGCTTCTGGATCACGGCGTAATCATCTGGATAATTCTGGAAGCCGCCGCCAGCATCGATCACGCCGGTGACGCCCAGCCGGTTCAATTCCCGCATGAAATGGCGCGTTGAGTTGACCTGATACTCCAGCGGCAGTTTTGGCCCTTTCGCAAGGGTGGAATAGAGAATGCCGCATTGGGCTTGGCCAGCAGCAGACCTGTCGGGTTGCCCGCCGCATCACGGATGATTTCGCCGCCGGGCGGATTGGGCGTGTCCTTGGTATAGCCAACCGCACGTACGGCCGCACCGTTGAGAAGCGCCCGATCATAGAGATGCAGAAGGAAAACCGGCGTATCCGGCGCAATGGCATTGATTTCCTCAAGGGTCGGCAGGCGTTTTTCAACGAATTGATGCTCTGTGAAACCACCGACAACCCGGACCCATTGCGGGGCGGGCGTGATGGCCACCTGGCGCTTGAGCATATCCATGGCATCGGCCAGCGACCGCACACCATCCCAGCGCAGTTCCATGTTGAAGTTCAGACCACCGCGGATGACATGGGTGTGATTGTCGATCAGGCCGGGAAGAACGCGCTTGCCCTTCAGATCGATAACCTTGGTGTTCGGGCCTTTCAGCACCGTGATGTCATTGTCGTGACCCACGGCCAAAAACCTGCCGTCCTTGATTGCGACGGCGCTGGCATTGGGATTGGAACGGTCGAGTGTCGAGAAAAGACCGTGGTGCAAAATCAAGTCGGCAGTCATGAAAGACCTCCAGTTTGGGCAACAAAGGTGTTTGAAAGAGATTGGAAACCGTGACGGCCAGATCAGCCCAGCGGACCATCAATGTGAACCGCGCCGGGTTTGCCGG
>DNPN01000283.1 GCA_003501385.1 Rhizobium sp.
GGCACGCTGTTTCTGGATGAAATTGGCGAATTGCCTCTGGAAGCGCAGGTCAAGCTATTGCGCGCCGTGCAGGATGGTGAAATCGAGGTTATGGGCGCACCCCGCGCGCAGAAGGTCAATGTGCGGCTGATCTCGGCCACCAACAAGGATCTGATTGCCGAGGTTAAGGCTGCGCGCTTCCGTGAAGATCTTTACTATCGCCTCAATGTGTTCCCCATCACCATTCCAGCGCTGCGTCGGCGTAAAGAAGATGTGCCGTTCCTGGCCCGTGCTTTCGCCGAGCGCTTCTCTGCTGAGCAACGCTTGCCGCGCACCATGACGTTGGGGGCAGGAGCCTTGGCGCTGCTGACCGCTTTTGATTGGCCGGGCAATATTCGTCAGCTGGAAAATGCGATCTATCGTGCGATTATTCTGGCTGAAGGCACGGAACTGACGGAAAAGGATTTCCCGCAGATTTTGGCGCAAATTCCGGGCGGCTTGTCGCAGGATAAATTCTGGTCTGGCGTTTCGGGCCTGTCAGACAGCCTTGCCGAGGCCAGCGCTGCTCAACGCAGTCAGGAACGGCCAGAGCTGGCCTTTATCGATCGCTTGCCAGCGCCACGGGTTGAAGAGCGTCACAGTGCCGCCGTCGACAATATTATTGTCAGTGTTGATCACAGCGGTGATGTACGCCGTCTGGCCGAAATTGAAGAAGAGCTGATCCGGTTTGCACTGAAATTCTATCGGGGCCAGATGAGTCAGGTTGCGCGCAAGCTTGGGATTGGTCGTTCGACGCTCTACCGCAAACTCAAGGATTACGGGATTGATCCCGATGATCCGCAGAAGAATGCGGCCTGATCGTCGCTTGTTATCTTGTTGCATCATTGCTTAAACCGTGATGAGTTTAAGGACAAAATTATGCAACAGATATAAAGAGCTACGGCGCGTTTTTGTGCGCCCTGCGGGGCGAACACCATTATCGTCTATTTTAAAGGAGGCAGGTCTTGCCTCCTTTCTGCATTGATAGAAACCCATGGACAGAGGCTGCGGCCTAACGCCGCTCCGGTTGACAGATTGGCTCATGTGCGCGATTTTGGTGGCAAGCGCTGGGTCTTTTCGGTGGGAAAATAGAAAATCTGTCTGCTAAAGCGGGTATTTTATCGCAACTTCTGAGAGATTATTGCGCAAGACGACATTGTATTCGACCGATTGTTAACCCCCGGGTAAGGATGATTGATTACTGAATGTCAATGACTTGTTATGAATTGGTTCACCATATATGAATCAATTTAGCCGATGTGGCTTTTTTGCCATGCGACGACCGCATTTCACAGTCATGTGATAGTGCATTCATTCGAAGTTTCTGACGGGGAAGCGTTTTGCAGGTATCTGGTGCATTTATATCGCCTATCGGGCAAGGTGGGCGGCTTGACCGCACGGCTGCGCTTTGGGCATGCATGTCCAGGTCTATCCTGACGGCATTCGTTTTGCTGTTTGTGGCGTTTGCGGGTCTGTTCACGAGCGCACAGGGTGCTGCTGCTGAAACCCGTTCGCTGAAAATCTACTTCGTTCACACCGGTGAACGGCAGGAGATCATCTTCAAGCGCAATGGTCGCTACGACCCCAAAGGTCTTCAACAGCTGAATAACATTTTGCGCGACTGGCGCCGCAATGAAGCCACCAAGATGGACCCGCGCCTGTTTGATCTTGTCTGGTCGGTTTACAACAAGGCGGGTGCCAGCGGCTATATTAACGTTGTGTCGGGCTACCGTTCGCCGGAAACCAATGCCATGCTGCGCTCGCGCTCGCGTGGTGTGGCCAAGGAAAGCCAGCATATGCATGGCACGGCCATGGACTTCTTCATTCCCGGCACGCCGCTGAAAACACTGCGCGATATTGGTATGAAAATGCAGGAGGGCGGGGTGGGCTATTACCCCAATTCCGGCTCACCATTTGTGCATATGGATGTTGCCGGCGTTCGCTCCTGGCCACGCATGCCGCGCGAGGAATTGGTAAGACTGTTCCCGGATGGCAAGACCCTTCACATTCCCGCCGATGGCAAGCCTTTGCCGGGCTATCAGGTGGCGATGGAAGAGTATAAACGACGGCTTGGCTCCCAGCAGATCATGATGGCGGATAGTCGATCGACCGGCCGAAGCAAGCCCAGAAATCTGTTGGCCATGCTCTTTGGTGGTGGCGATGAGGACGAGACGGAAGATGATGTCGCGCCGCAGAGGCCAAGTGCGCCGCCGCCTGCCGTGCGGTCCCAGCCTGAGCTGACCAATCCATCCCCTGTTGTTGTCGCATCGGCAGCGCCGGGTCCACAGATTGCCGCCCCTGTTCCTTTGAGCCGTCCATCTGCGGCTCAGGGTGGAGATAGTCTTGCGGTGGCTCTGTACTCTTCGGGCGGGCGGAATGCAGCTGAAGATGCCTTGCAAAAGGTTGCCAACAATCAGCCGACATCGATTCCTTTTGCGATGGCGCAAAGCGATGGCAAGCCGGGTGCAAATGGCAACTATCAGGATTTGTCCGATTATAAAATTCCGGTTCCCACCTTGCTTGGCCCGCGAGGCATGAAGGGTGACGCGGAAAATGTAATGACGGCATCGCTTGCGCAAGGCTCATTGTCGCCTGTGCAAGATGCGGATCTGCGCGTGCCTGTTCCCGCAGGTCGGCCAGCTTTGGCTGATGCCATGGCCGCCACCATGCCGCAGCAGGCGCAAAAACCATCGTCAAGCGAGCCTGCTACCGTGGAAGAAGCGATGCTCTCGCCTGCTGCCGCGAAAGCGCTGGAGATGAGCCAGTCTCGGTCGGACGAAGCGGCTGTTGCCACACCGCTTGAACGGCCCGCAGACAAGCCTGTCGCTGAAGTTTCGGCTGTGCCTGAGCCTCGTCCTTATATCGTGGCACCGGTTGCCTCCACGCCAGCACAGCAGGTCGCATCGATTGACCAATGGTCGCAAGCGCCAAAGCCCCGCTCCGGGCAGTTTGGCGATGTGTTTGACCAGCCAAACACTGTGGTTCACACAGGCGAAGCCAGCTTGCCAACCAAGGGTGATCGTCCCGGTCCGAATGAGGCCGAGATTGCGAACCGTGGCATGTCAGGTGGTGCAGCCTTGACACGCACCATGCTCTCGAAATGGGCCATGGCCAAGAACGGCATTGAAGCAACACCAAAGGCCGTCAGCCGTGGCGGTCGTGTTGTTGCCGAAGCCATGACGCAGCCGCCGGCTGGTGTTGTATCGGTGGGCTTTAGAGCCGACGTGCCTGCGATTGATCCTGCTCGGTTTGGTGCGACCCGCTAAAGCATTTCCAGTCATTCAGTGGCACATCAGAGGCGTCAGGGGTGAAAGCCTGAAGCATTTGGTGAGTGGAAATGCTTGCTTGTGCGTTTAAGCGCTCATTTTCGGAGCTATTCTTCTGCAGCTCAGATGTTTAGAGTTTGTCAGGGAAAAGTGGAACCCGGTTTTCCCGAAAAGACAAACTAAAACAAGAGAGTTTAGAGACTGTCTGGTTCAATCTGAAACTGACAGACTCTAATGCCGACGCGGGCCTCGGAACCGGTCTTGTGGGGCG
>DNPN01000015.1:0-31523 GCA_003501385.1 Rhizobium sp.
AAAGTCATCGTCGCCATCAACAAGGACGAAGAAGCGCCAATCTTCCAGGTGGCGGATTATGGTCTGGTGGCCGACCTGTTTGAAGCCCTGCCGGAGCTTGAAAAGGCGCTTTGATCACTCAATTGGTACAAACACAAAAGGGCGCGTCAGAAATCTGGCGCGGCCTTCGTTTATTGAAGAATCTCGCTCTGGACGTTTCGTCACGATACCCCAAGCAGGAGCTGAGACCAGAAAAAATGACCTTTGATTGATAGCTCTTGACCGTATATCAATGGTGGCGTTTTGAAAGAGAATGCAAGCGATCTGTCTAAATCCGAGGTCTGCCATGCTTTTAGCTCAAATAAGCGATATTCATGCCAGCGAAAAAACCGACAACCTTGGCCGACTTCGCGCCGTCGCTGAATGGCTTTTATCGATCCGTCCTGATGCCATTGTTGTCACTGGCGACTTGATCGATGATCATTGGGTAAATGGATATAGAGAGATCGAGACTTTACTCGCTCAACACGAATGCCCACTTTCTATAATACCGGGGAACTCTGATGACCCCAGCATTATGCGGCAGATTTTAGGTCACCTTGATTGCTGGAATCACGCCTCCGCTCTCCACACAACAAGAACGCTCGGCAGCCTTCGCATTGTCGGAGTTGACACCAGAGTTGATGGAAAGGCACATGGAGACATTATAAGCCATTTAGGCTGGCTGAGTGAAAATCTCGATTTGGGCTCATCAGCGAGTGAGGCCACAATAATGTTCACGCACCACCACCTGTTTCCAACGGGGATCGATCCGATAGACAAAGCTATGTGCCTTGGAGCTGATCAATTCGAGCAATTTATTGACGATCGAACCAGCAGACCAATCGCGATTTGCAGCGGTCACGTTCATAGGTCTATGTTTAGCACTATTGCGAATGTACCAAGTTATATCTGCGGCTCGATTTGTGCTGCAAATCCACCGATTCTGGATGATGGTCGCAATCCTCCAGTCACAGATCCTCCGGCAATTATGCTTCATGATTTTCGATCCGGACGACTCGTCAGCAGCCACGTGAGCATCTGAAGTCAGATTGCTTGCCAAAACTTTGCAACACCATTCTGTAATTCAGCGCACAGGGCCAAGCATTGTCGAAAAGTTGAAAGCGTTATCAGCAACAAAAGGCCGCGCCAGCTTACTGGCGCGGCCTTTTTGTATGGAAAATGCAAATGGCTCAGAACTCTTCCCAGTCCGCCTTTGATGAAGTGGAGGCCGGTGCTGAACTGGTGCTCTTGTTGGAAAAGCCTGCGGCCAGCTTGCCCATCAATGCCCTTGCCGGAGAAGCAGCGGGGCGATTTTTAGCGGCATCCGCCGCTTTCACCGGCGCACGGCTGGCGATGGGGCGGGTGGGTGGTGGTGATGGCTGACGGGGTGCAGGCGCAAAATTGTTTGAGTGGGTTTGCTGCGCATTTTTACCTTCAGCCAGATGAAACTGCGCAACAAGACCGGACAGAGCGGCCGCATCCTGCGTCAGCTTGGCCATATCGGAATTGGTCTGTTCGGCCATCTGCGAATTCTTCTGGGTGACATCCTCCATGCTCCGAATCGCCGTGGAAATTTCTCGCACGCTTTCAGACTGTTCACCCACAGCCTCGGCAATCACCGAGATTTCATCATTGATATGCGCCACCTGACCGGCAATTTCGCCCAGCGCGTCGCCGGTATTGCGCACCAGTCCAACGCCCGCCTTGACGGCTTCACCGGATTTGCTGATCAGATCCTTGATTTCCTTGGCCGCCTTGGCAGAGCGTTGCGCCAGTTCACGCACTTCCTGCGCGACAACGGCAAATCCCTTGCCCGCTTCGCCCGCACGGGCAGCTTCCACGCCCGCATTCAGGGCCAGAAGATTGGTCTGGAAGGCAATTTCATCAATCACATTGATGATCTGCGAAATCGCAGCCGATGCTTCTTCAATCCGTCCCATGGCGCTGATGGCAGAGCCAACGATGTCACCGGAACGCTCGGTCGAGGTTTTGGCATCCGCAGCCATGCGCCGCGCATTGCCAGCCCGCTCCGTGGAGGTGCGAATGGCCTCCATGATCTGGCTGATCACCGCAGAGGTTTCTTCAATCGCTGCCGCCTGCTGCTCGGAGCGGCGTGACAGGTCATGGGTAGCCGAAACCATGCCGGTGGCTGTGCCATTGATCGAAGCTGTGTTGCTCGACAGCTCACGAATGGTATTAGCCAACCGCGAGATCGATTCATTGAAATCGGTTCTCAACCGATCAAGCCCTGCCATGAACGGCGTATCGATGGTGGTGGTCAAATCGCCAGCGGCCAACCGTTGCAAGCCAGACCCCAGAACCTCCACGGCCTGTTGCAGCCGCTCGGTTTCTTCGCGAGTGGTTTTTTCCCGCGCCAGCCGCTCTGTCTCAGACAGGCTCCGGTCCTGCACAGCGGCAGCTTCCAGTCTGGTCTTTTCAATCGCGGCATCGCGAAACACCGCAACAGAGCGCACCATATCGCCAATTTCGTCGGCGCGATTTTCACCGGAAAGCGCGATGGTGGTATCGCCGTCGGCAAGGCGTTTCATGCTGTCCACCAGCCGATTGATCGGCCCGGTGAGGCTGCGCGAAAACAGGATGGCCCCGGTCATGGCTACGGCCAGCAGGCCAACAGCAATCAGCAATACCACATTGCGCAATTGACCAATATTGGCCAGCGCTTCATTTTCGCCCATCAGGGCAACAACAGCCCAATTATGCCCGCCAAAGGACAGGGGGGTGACGGCGGCATAACTGATCATATCGCGATAATTGTTGATCTCGCCGGTTGCCTTTGTGCCTTTCAAGGCAGCATCAACGATCGGGGCCTGCACTTTCAGGACAAGCGAATCCTTACCGGGCATCGCCGCGGAATCATTGACCAACACACCCTGACTGTTAAGCAGAACGGTCTCGCCCGTCTGACCAAGGCCTGTGTGATTGCCAAAAATCGCATTCAGCCGATCGGCCGGAATTTCGACAACCAGAACGCCGACCTTGTTGTCACCCACAAACAGCGACTGCGACAGGAAAGCCACCGGCTTTTTAGACGCGCCATACAGCACAAAATCGGAAAACGCATACAGATCGCGGTCTTCGCTCTCGGCCACCGCATTGAACGCCGCCGCCAGCGGTCCGTTGGCCAGAGCAGGTTCAGTGATATTTGCGCCAAATTCGTCGTTTTTCTGCACGGTGTAAAGAATATTGCCCTTCGGATCGATCAGGAACACATCCGCATAGCCATATTGCTTCAACGCCGTGCGGAGCAAAGGATGGTATTTGTTATGGTTGCTGTCATAGGTGTCATTGCGCGGCCCATCCAGCAACAGACGTTGACCGGGCGGGTTGGGATTGTTGGTAATGTAGCGATCAACCAGCGTTTCCTTGGGCGTTTTTCCCAAATACCGCCAATCGGCCTTAAACTTGAAAAGCGCTTCACTGGTGACAGGCGCGCTGGCAAAGGCGCGGGCATTGGTGACCAGATTTTCGAAATACAGCTGCGCTTCATTGCGTCGGCCATCGGCTGTGGCTTCTAGTTTCTGGGTCACTTCCTGCCGCACCAGCACTGAGCTTTGAATCAAGGCGGCCCAACTGGCTGCTCCGATCGACAAAAGTGTCATCACGCAGACAAATATCGGTAGTTTTCGTGCAATGCGCATGTATTACTCCCCCGATCAGAACGGCCCGTTCCAGCACCAATCCGTCCTGATCATTGTTTCTTCTTGGAAAGTGTAAGACTGCGAGATTAAAATATACCTAAGCCTTGCCGATACGGGATACTCTAGAGTCTGTCAGGTTCAGATTGAACCAAACAGACGCAGAGGTAACACTGGAAAATTAACCCACGTCGCATTATCACTGACGAACGGGATCGATTAAAAGACACGGCATGGCTTTGTCTCGTGATCGGCAGAAAGCAGGGCAACAGGCGCGACCAACCCCGTCATGAAATGGCCCGCCGCAAGATGGAATGAGCGTGATGATCAAGAATGTTGGAATTGTGGGTGCCGGACAAATGGGCTGCGGCATTGCTCATGTCTCCTCTCTCGCCGGTTACAAGGTCACGCTTTATGATCTGTCCAAGGAGCGGATCGAGGCCGGTCTTGCCACCATCAATGGCAATATGGCGCGTCAGGTCACCAACGGCAAAATGGATGACAACGAGCGCAAGGCAGCCCTTGCCTGTATTAGCGGCACCACGGATGTTCAGGATCTGGCGGCCATGGATATGGTCATCGAGGCTGCCACCGAAGATGAAAGCGTCAAACGCAAGATTTTTGGTCAGATTTGCCCGGTTCTAAAGCCGGAAGCTCTGCTGGCCACCAATACATCGTCCCTGTCCATTACCAGACTTGCCGCCTCCACTGATCGCCCCGATCAGTTCATGGGCATTCATTTCATGAACCCCGTGCCGGTGATGAAACTGGTGGAACTGGTGCGCGGTATTGCCACCGGCGAAAAAACCTTCGAGACCGCCAAGGATTTTGTTCGTTCACTGGATAAGACAATCACGGTTGCCGAGGATTTTCCGGCCTTTATCGTCAACCGCATCCTTTTGCCGATGATCAATGAAGCCATCTATACGCTATATGAGGGCGTCGGCTCGGTGGAAGCCATCGACACCGCCATGAAGCTCGGGGCAAACCATCCCATGGGACCACTGCAACTGGCTGATTTCATTGGTCTGGATACCTGCCTGTCGATCATGCAAGTGCTGCATGACGGGCTGGCCGATAGCAAATATCGACCCTGCCCGCTGCTGGTAAAATATGTGGAAGCCGGATGGCTGGGCCGCAAATCAGGCCGCGGCTTTTACGATTATCGCGGTGAAGTGCCGGTTCCTACGCGTTAAGTTCCTACGCGATAATCTCGCCCAATTTGATGACATCTCAGCTCAGAGGCGTCATCAAAGAGATGTCAGTTTATCAATCAACGCTTTGGCATCATTGCTGTCCCACACGGCAGGACCATTCATTGAGCCAAGCAGGCAGCCGTTTTTATCAATCACCAGTGTGGCGGGCAGACCAAACACCAGACCTTCTTTTTTCAGAGCGTTAAACACGCCCATGGAACTGTCACGGTAAAAGCCAAGATGATTGATGCCATTGTCGGCCAAAAATGTCTTGGGTTTTTCATCGCCACCGCTGTCGATATTCACGGCGACAACGTCAAATTGATTGCCACCCTTCGCCGCTTGCAAGCCATTCAGCGCTGGCATTTCCTCGCGGCACGGCACGCACCACGTGGCCCAAAGATTAACGAGAAGCGCCTTGCCCTTGAAATCCTTCAGGGTTTTATCAGCACCACTCGCATCCTTGAATGTCATGTTTTGCAAAATGCGCGGTGGGTTGGCGGCAACAATGGCGGCCACCTGCCCCTTGATAAACGGGTCCAGCGCCTTTTGCGCAGCCGTTGATGTTTCACATCCCGCAGCCGCCACCAGCGTTGCGCCATTGCCAGACCCGGCTTCCTTCACGTATACCGCAACCGCGCCGGCGAAAAGTCCGGCAATCGCCGCAATTGCAACCAGCTTGGCGGAAGGAAGTCCCAATGGTCTTTTTTTCGTCATCGACGTCTCCAGGATCTATTGAGCATGGCTGAGGAAACCAAGGACACGAAATCCTCCAACCAGATGTGGGGCGGCCGCTTTGCCTCTGGCCCAGCCGCCATCATGGAGGAGATAAACGCATCAATCGGTTTCGACAAGAAACTCTACGCACAAGATATTCGCGGGTCCATTGCCCACGCCACCATGCTGGCCCATCAAGGCATTATTTCGGGTGAAGACAAAGACAAGATTGTCGAAGGCCTGAACACGATTATGTCAGAAATCGACTCCGGTCAGTTCGAATTCTCCCGCAAGCTGGAAGATATTCATATGAATATCGAAGCGCGACTGGCCACCCTGATTGGCCCCGCCGCTGGCCGCCTGCACACTGCCCGCTCGCGCAACGATCAGGTCGCACTGGATTTTCGCCTCTGGGTCAAGGAAGAGCTGCAAAAGACGGAAACGCTGCTGACCAACCTGATCGCCGCTTTTCTGGATCGCGCCGACGAGCACGCCGACACCGTCATGCCCGGTTTTACCCATTTGCAGACCGCCCAGCCAGTCACCTTCGGCCATCATTGCATGGCCTATGTGGAAATGTTTGGCCGTGACCGCCAGCGTGTGCGCCATGCCATTGAGCATCTGGATGAAAGCCCGATTGGCTCTGCTGCCTTGGCCGGAACCGGTTACAATATTGACCGCCACATGACCGCCAGGGCACTCGGCTTCCGCGAGCCAACCCGCAACTCGATTGATACCGTATCTGATCGCGATTTTGCGCTGGAATTCCTCTCCATCGCTGCCATTTGCGCTGTGCACCTGTCGCGTCTGGCTGAAGAGATTGTCATCTGGTCCACGGCGCAGTTTGGCTTTATCCGGCTGTCGGATGCGTTTTCCACCGGCTCGTCCATCATGCCACAGAAGAAAAATCCTGATGCGGCAGAACTGGTACGCGCCAAGACGGGCCGTATCAATGGCTCGCTGATTGCCCTTCTGACCATCATGAAGGGCCTGCCCTTGGCCTATTCCAAGGATATGCAGGAAGACAAGGAACAGGTGTTTGACGCCGCGGAAAGCCTGGAGCTGTCGCTGGCGGCCATGACCGGCATGATCCGCGATCTGGAAGTTCGGGCCGACAAGATGAAGGCCGCAGCAGGCTCCGGCTATTCCACCGCAACCGACCTTGCAGACTGGCTGGTGCGCGAGGCAGGACTTCCCTTCCGCGATGCCCACCATGTGACTGGCCGGGCTGTTGCCCTGGCCGAGGAAAAGGCGTGTGATCTGGCTGATCTGGCGCTGGAGGATTTGCAGGCCATTCACCCGTCCATCACCGCAGATATTTACAATGTGCTGACGGTGGAGGCTTCTGTTGCCAGCCGCAAGAGCTATGGCGGCACAGCACCGGATGAAGTGCGCAAGCAGATCAAATGGTGGCGCTCCCGCAATTGATCACACAAAGACATTCGCTCATCACAAAAATCGGGGTGCCCAAAGCCCCGATTTTTCGATAAGCAAGCACTAGACATTAAAGTTATCACCACGTTGGAACAGGACACGATGGTCGTTTCATATCAAAGATTGATAATTACAGCCCTGCTCTTGGGTGCGACCAGCACAATGATCGTCGGTTGCGGCCGTAAAGGTGCGCTGGATAAGCCCAGCACGGCTGTTGTTGATCAAAACAAGGTTGGCGCTCCCGCTGCCAGCAAAACACCCGACAAGAAATTCCTCCTCGATCCGTTGCTCTGATTAGGTCAAGACCGTGAACCATTTTCAATATCGTGACGGCTTGCTCTATGCCGAAGACGTCGCTGTGACCGAGATTGCCGTTGCAGTCGGTACCCCCTTCTATTGCTATTCCACCGCCACGCTGGAGCGCCATTACCGCGTGTTTTCCGAAGCATTTGCGGGCGTGGATGCCATGGTTTGTTATGCCATGAAAGCAAATTCCAATCAGGCCGTGCTCAAGACACTTGGCCAATTGGGTGCAGGCGTGGATGTGGTCTCGGAAGGCGAATTGCGCCGTGCGCTCAAAGCGGGCATTCCGGCAAACCGCATCATGTTTTCCGGCGTGGGCAAAACCCCATCCGAGATGGATCTGGCGCTGGAAGCGGGCATTTACTGCTTCAATGTCGAATCCGAGCCGGAACTGGAAGTGCTCAATCAACGGGCGCTGAAGGCAGGCAAGAAGGCGCATGTGTCTTTCCGCATCAACCCCGATGTGGATGCAGGCACCCATGCCAAAATCTCCACCGGCAAGAAAGAAAACAAGTTCGGCATTTCCTATGAGCGCGCCCGCGCCGTTTATGCCCGCGCGGCCACGCTGGACGGCATTCAGGTCACTGGCATTGATATGCATATCGGTAGCCAGATTACAGAATTGCAGCCCTTTGCCGATGCTTTCAAGCTGCTGCGTGAGCTGGTGTCCACCTTGCGCACGGACGGCCACACCATTGACCACGTTGATGTGGGCGGCGGCCTTGGGATTCCCTATAAGGATGACAACAACCCGCCGCCAGAGCCTGCCGCTTACGCCAAGATCGTCAAGGAACAACTGGCCGAGCTGAATTGCAAGATCGTCACAGAGCCGGGTCGCCTGATTGTGGGCAATGCGGGCATTCTGGTCACCGAGGTGATTTATGTGAAGGACGGCGGCGACAAAACCTTTGTCATCGTTGATGCCGCCATGAATGACCTGATCCGGCCAACACTGTATGAAGCCTATCATGAAATTCGGCCAGTCACCATTTCAGCTGCCAATGCACCGCGCATTCGCGCCGATGTGGTTGGCCCGGTGTGCGAAACCGGCGATTATCTGGCGCTGGATCGGGAAATGGCCATGCCCAAGCCCGGCGACCTCATGGCGGTCGGCTCTGCCGGTGCCTATGGCGCGGTGCAGGCTGGCACTTACAACACTAGGCGCCTGGTGCCGGAAGTGCTTGTGAAGGGCGGTGAATTCCATGTGATTCGCCAGCGCCCGAGCTATGAAGACCTGATTGAACTGGACAGCGTTCCCGCTTGGCTGGACTGAAAAAGCGTTCACAATCTAACGTCTGCCGTGAAAAACCGAGAGGATGAGGGGGGGGTGCCCCTCGTCTTCGCCACAAACAATGTTATCCTGTTGGAAATTTGTCAGGGGGAAAGGCTGTGCATTTTCCCAAACGACAAACGGAGAGCAGTGAATGACAGCGTCGAACAGCCACGATGGAAAAGGCAGGGGCAAGGGTGCTTATCAAAGCGACCCAAAGCTTGCGAGACGGGTCGCGTTGAACCGCACCCTCGCCAAACTTGTGCTGTTTTGTGAACACCTTGCCCCGCTGCTGCTGCTGCCTGCCTCCATTGCCGCGATTTTCCTTTGCTTAAGCTGGTTTGGCCTGTTTGCTGCCATGCCGTCGCTGCTGCGCTGGCCTTTGGTGTTGGCGCTGACCTTTGGCTTTTTGGCCGCGTTTTTGCCCTTTGCCCGGCTGCGCTGGCCCAAGGCGGCGGATGCTGACCGCCTTCTGGAAGAGCGCAATCATCTGCCGCACCAGCCTGTGAGTGTGCAAGAGGATGAGCCTGCCTTTGACACGCCCTTTGCTCGGGCGCTCTGGCATGAGCACCAAAAGCGGATGGCCCGGAAAATTGCCAGCCTCGATCCGGGATTGCCGCGCCCGGACATTGCCCGTTTTGACCGCAACGGCTTGCGCGCCATTCCAGCACTGTTGCTGGCGATTGCATTTGCCTATTCCGGCTCCAATGGTGCTGGCCGAATCAGTGATGCATTCCGCACTATTGATCGTCAGGACAATGGCCCAAGCCTTCGGGTGGATGCCTGGATCACCCCGCCCGGCTATACGGGACAACCACCCGTGTTTCTCACCAACCGCAATGGTGAGGCCCAGCGAGATATCACCGTCCCCGCGCAATCGGTGATCACGGTGCGGTTCACCGGCGGCACGGACACTGAAAAAGCCGTGTTCAAGCCCGCGACCACTGCAGGAACCATTGCCCTACAAACAGCCGAGGCACCGAAAGACAGGCCGGATGCGGCACCCGCTGATGCCAATGCGCGTAGCCTGACCCTGACACTCACGGAGAGCGGCACGCTGGATCTTGGCCAACGACAATGGCCCCTGACTGTGATTGCGGACAAACCGCCCACCATTGTGTTTGATGGCATACCAAAACCAACCGTGAATGGCGCGTTGGAAATCGGCTACATCGCCAAAGACGACTATGGGGTGCAGGAGGCCCGTGCCGAGATTGTGCCGGTGGTGGCGGATCTGTCCGCGCAAGCCCTCTACCCGCTGCCAGAATACAAGCTGGACCTTCCCCACCGCAATGCCAAGGAGGTCAAGAGCCGTGCCAGCCATAACCTGAGCGACCATCCGCTGGCTGGCAAAAAGGTGCGCATTACACTGATTGCCAAGGACGGTTTGGGGCAGGAAGGCAAGAGCCAACCCTATGAGATGATTTTCCCAAGCCGCCCGTTTAACCAGCCTCTGGCCGCCGCCGTTGCCGAAGAGCGGCAGGTTTTTGCGCTGGATACCCGCAAGATGGCACGCGCCATTGACCTCAATGATGCCATCACCTTGCGGGCCGATGAAACCATTCCGAACCTCTCCCATTATCTGCTGATCAAATCCGCCCGCGCCCGCATGGCCCTTGCCAACGACACCGATGCCATGAAGGACACAGCATCCTATCTGTGGGACATTGCTCTTGGCATTGATGATGGCGATGTGCCGCTGGCCGAGCGCAAACTGTCTGAAGCGCAGCAAAAGCTATCGGACGCACTGGAGCGCAATGCGCCGGATGCCGAGATCAAGAGACTGACGGATGAACTGCGTCAGGCCATGCAGGATTATATGAAGGCGCTTGCGCAGCGCCAGCAACCACAAAATGGCCAACCGCAGCAGAATGCCAACAAGACAATGACCCAGCGCGATCTGGAAAACATGATGAACCAGATCGAAAATCTTTCCCGCTCCGGCAATAAGGATGCGGCGCGCCAAATACTGTCCGAATTGCAAAGGTTGATGAACAATCTTCAGACCGGGCGCATGCAGCGTCCCGATCAGCAGCAACAGCAGCAAAGCAGCGAGGCCAGAAAGCAGATCGACAAGCTGGGCCAGTTGATGCAGGACCAGCAAAAGCTGATGGATGAGACATTCAAGCTCAATCAAGCCCTGCAAGACCGCATGCAAATGGGCGATCCATCCGATGAGAACAGCAACAATGAGACTGCCGAACAGCAACAAAAGCCCGCACCGGGACAATCCCCATCGTCCCCCGATCAGATGACGCAGCAGCAATTGCGCGATGCCTTGAAGGGCTTGCGCGAGCGGCAGGATGGCTTGGGCAAGCAATTGAAACAATTGCAGGAAGGCCTTGGCAAGCTGGGTGTTAAGCCAGGCAAGGATTTTGGACAGGCACAGCAGGAAATGCGCGGTGCTGGCGAAAACCTAGGCAAGGGCAATGGTGATAATGCCATTCAAGGTCAGGGCCGGGCGATGGAAGCCCTGCGTCAGGGTGCCCGCGATATGATGAACCAGATGATGCAGGCCATGCGCAATCAGCAGGGCCAAGGTCAGGGACAGAATCAGGGCATGGCAGAGGGCCAGCAGCCAAACGGACGTGACCCGCTTGGGCGCCCGCGCCCCTCAGGCGGGCCGGAGCTGGATGAAAGCGTGCGCATTCCCGACGAAATTGATGTGCAACGCGCCCGTGAAATTCTGGATGCAATCCGCGACAAGCTTGGCAACAACGCCAGCCCCGACATTGAGCGCCGCTATCTTGAGCGGCTGCTGGATTTGCAATAATCGTCTTGTCTGGCAGCGTTACGCTGCCAGCGCCAGCGCCACAGCCTTGCGAATATCAGGCAAGGCGAAGGGCTTTGGCACCACATCAATCACCTTTTCCATCAAATCGTCTGCCCGCTCGCGCTGATCGGCATAGCCTGTCATCAGCAGGATTTTCAGGCCCGGAAATCCATCGGATGCGCGGTGCGCAAGCTCAATGCCATCCATCACTGGCATGCGGATATCAGACAATAGTAAATCGAAATCGGTTGTGGCGAGCTTTTCCAACCCTTCAGCACCATCTGCGGCTTCGTGGGTTTCATGCCCATCCATCCGCAATGCACGGGCTACAAAAGAGCGCAAACCATCCTCGTCTTCGGTAATCAAAATCTTGGCCATGTTCGCATTCCCGTTTATAGCATCAGGCCCACAGCATCGCACGTTTGATCAAACGCACTCATGATGCCGCGACCTTGGGTATGCAAATCACCAGCTTTTCCTTTGCGATCGGTAAACGCCGCACGCTTCAGATGAGGTATGGTTAACAACTCCCCTAAAATACGAGGGAAGTTGGCGGCGGAGACTTATGCCGCGTCGCCCGTCACAACGCCGACAAACGGCAATTCCCGATAGGCATAAGCGACATCCATGCCATAGCCAACCACGAAATAATCGGGGCATTCAAAGCCAACGTAATCGGCCTCAAGCTCTTCACTGCGCTTGACTTTTTTGTCCAGCAGCACGGCAATGGTCACATTGGCGGCACCGCGCTGATACATCAGATCGCGGGCAAATTGCAGTGTGCGACCGGATTCGAGAATGTCGTCAATCAGCAGCACATTGCGGCCTGCCACGTCGCTGTCGATGTCCTTGATAATTTTCACACCCTGCGACACTGTGCCCTTGCCATAGCTGGACAGGGTGATGAATTCCATCTCCGGTGCCAAGCCAACATGATGCATGGCCCGGATCAAATCCGCAGCAAAGATAAACGAGCCTTTGAGAATGGAGATGACCAGAAGATTGTCGGAAGGGCCTTCCGAAATCGCCTTGGCAATCTCGATATTGCGCGCAGCAATCTGCTCGGCTGTAAAATAAGGCTCAATCACTTTTCCGCGAACGATGGGCATTGTCTCTCCAGAATTGATGGCGACCTGCGCCTTTATTCTACGCACGCCGTTATCGCAAAACCGCTGCACACTTTGCGCGGCATGCAGTATCTCTGCGATTGGCGATAGCACAATCAGGAATGCGAGGCACCGTCTGTCTCAAAGGAAAGCTTCACTTGCGGCGCTTTTCCACCGGGATGGCTCAACCGTGCAGAAATGCCGCGACTTTGCCCCACACCAATCTCTTCAGCGGGTGGCGCGATCAAGGTTGAGGCAATGAGCTTGTCATCCTGATAAAAATCTGCCCGAACCGGAGGAAAAGCCTGCGCGGTATTGGCACGGTTTTCGACAATGGCATTGATCACCACCAGATTGAGCCCATTGGCCTTCTGCGGCGTAACGCTGACATGGGTAATATCCAGCACAGGCCCCAGATGTGGCGCAGGCCCATGGCTGCCAAACAGCGTAAACCCGCCCGCCGCCACAAATACAAACAGCACCAGCGCCGACACGAGCGTCGTGAACGACCCTTCCGACAAATGCCCCAGACGCATATCCAATTGGCGCAAGATGCCCCGCAGGCGCAGCATTGCCCGGCCAAGACCGGAGGACGGCTGCACAACAATCGCCCCCTTCAATCCCGCCTGCAGTCGGTTTCGAAGATCACCCACCGGGTCTTGCAGCGTGACGAAATCGGCGTCCATGACATCAACATCCACCGGGAATCCATTGCGCGGCTTGGGGCGCGGCTGACGCTCTGGCAGCAACACGTCCAGATCAGGCTCGACCTGCTTTTGCCGAAAACGAAACGCGTTCATCAAACCTCCCGCAAGGCCTGTCATGCCGGGCGCAATCTCAACCAAGTGCACAAACGGAATGAGGCATTGAAACCAATCTCTACAAGTCGTAAATTTAAATGGTTAATGATTTGCTAAATCATCGAAATTATGCCGAATTTACCGAATGGTAATCAAAGACGTTAAGAAGTAAGCATTCGTCCACTGGCTCAAAGACCGGGTTTGTCAATTGATTCACTTCGAAAATGTTGGTCTGCGTTACGGGATGGGGCCTGAGATCCTCCGCGACCTGACCTTCGATATCCCGAAGCGCTCGTTTCAATTCCTCACCGGCCCCTCCGGTGCGGGAAAGACTACGCTGTTGCGCCTGCTGTTCATGTCGCTCAAGCCCACGCGCGGGATGATTCGCAGCTTTGGCCGCGACATTACCCAGATTCCAAGGCAGGAATTGCCGCTACTGCGTCGCCGGGTTGGCATTGTGTTTCAGGATTTCCAGCTGCTGGACCATCTCACCACCTATGAAAATGTGGCCCTGCCCTTGCGGGTGCGCGGCAAGGACGAATCCAGCTATAAGCAGGATGTGCTGGAACTGCTGAAGTGGGTGGGACTTGGCGAGCGCATCAATGTTCTGCCCGCCATTCTCTCCGGTGGTGAAAAGCAGCGTGCCGCCATTGCCCGCGCCCTGATTGATCGCCCAGAAATTCTGCTGGCAGACGAGCCCACCGGCAATGTCGATCCGCCGATGGCGCGCCGTCTGCTCAGTCTGTTTCTGGAGTTAAACCGTCTCGGCACCGCCGTGGTCATTGCCACCCACGATCTTGCCTTGATGGAGCAGGTGGATGCGCGCCGGATGATTCTCAGTGACGGGCGGCTCGACATCTATGAATGAACGCAAACCACCGCCGCTGCCAACACTCAAGACCGCCGGCAAAGGCCAACAGCCAGCCAAGCGCGTGGCCATGCAAGTGCGGCCGACCGCACCCATTCTGCCGCCTTCCAATATTCAGGGCAATGCCCTGATGGTCGTGATTGCCATCATGGCCTTTCTGGCCTGCCTGACGCTGGGTGCCGTGTCGATGATCCGCGCCACAGCCGCCAGCTGGCAAAGCCAGATCTCGCGCGAAATCACCATCCAGATCAAGCCGGATGATTCGATCAACATGGAGCAGACGCTGAACCGGGCCAAGGATCTGGCCCTCAGCTTTGTTGGTACCAAAAGCGGCCAGATTGTGGATGAAGCCGCCACCGCCCGCCTGCTCGAGCCATGGCTCGGCACCGGGCTGGATATCAAGGATCTTCCCGTTCCACGTCTGGTGATCATCACCATTGACGAGAGTCATCCGCCGGATTTTGCCGCCATGCATGATCTTTTGTCGGCTCAAATTCCACAGGCCTCGCTGGACGACCACCGCAACTGGGTGGACAAGCTGGTGTCCATGGCCCGCACCACGGTGTTTATCGGCTTTGGCCTTCTGATCCTGGTGTTTACCGCCATGGTGCTGACGGTGGTGTTTGCCACGCGCGGTGCGCTGTCCGGCAATCGCCACATCATTGAAGTGCTGCATTTTGTTGGCGCGGAAAGCCAGTTTGTGGCCCGCGAGTTTCAAAAGCATTTTTTGAAAATCAGCTTGAAAGGGGCAGGTGCAGGCGGCTTCATGGCGGCTGGCTTTTTTGCCTTTGCCAGCTTTTTGCAAGACAACACCTTGGCTACCCCGCAGACCGATCAGGCAACGGCGCTGTTTGGCCGCTTTGAAATCGGCTTTACCGGCTATCTCGGTATTTTTGCCACCATGTTGATCATTGCGCTGTTGACGACGCTGACAGCGCGGCTCACCGTCATGCGCGCCATCTATGACATTGATCAGATCCGCTCTGATCCCAGCCGCAGCGGCGGCCTGCCGCTGGATTGATCCGGCAAATTTCCCCGATCCTTGACATATTGCCGACGTAAGGGAATGCGAAGCGATGCGTCGGTGAGAATGGTGCCGCCAAGGTGGAATAACCTCCAAAACCGATTCCGGTATCAATGATTATCCGGTAAAGAGTGCTGTGCACCAAGATGGACGAGCAATGACGACGCCTGAACACGATCCGGTTTCGGATCAAAGCCCCGGCAAAAATGACGCACCAAACCGGCTTTTTCACCGGCGGGGATGGCTCAGACGTGTCTTGCGGTATGGTGGTTATGTCACTGTTTTGATGACTGCCTGCTTGATCGGCGGCTTTTTGTATTTTGCCGATAGCGTCACCGTCATGCGTCCGCCAGAAAATCCAAAGGCCGATGCCATCGTGGTGCTGACAGGCGGCTACCAGCGCATTGATCAGGCCGTTGATCTGTTGCGAAAAGGATCAGGACGCCGTTTGCTGATTTCCGGTGTGCATCCCACCACCACGCCCAAACAGATCCGCAGCATGACACAAAGCTCGTATGATCTTTTCGCCTGCTGCGTTGATATGGGCTATCTGGCGCAAGATACCATTGGCAATGCCTTTGAGACGGCCCAATGGGTCCACGACAAGGGCTATTCATCCGTGCTGGTGGTCACCAGCAATTACCACATGCAGCGCAGCCTGATGGAATTGCGCAGAACAGCCCCAAACACCGAGTTCATTCCCTACCCCGTTGTCATCTCCGATCTTCGCACCCGCGCATGGTATGCCGAGCCCAATGCGCTGCGCATATTGCTATCCGAATATGTGAAAATCCTGCTAGCCTACGCGCGCGATACAACGGGCTGGAGCACATGGCGGGGTTTGCGCCCGGCCGTTGACACCCCAAACGGCTGAAAGCTGAAAGCCTCAAGAGTGGCATCTTCCGCTTTTGCGCAAATTCGTATAGTCAGAGCGCAACCTATTTCGGAAATGATCCATGCTTGCTTTGCGCTCCCATCTCTTCAATGTGATTTTCTATGCCAATCTGATTGTTCGGATGATCATCCTGTCCCCGATCTACTTTATGCTGCCGCGGAAACTGGCTTACCGGATTCCCAAGGCATGGGCGGCAAGCAATCACTGGCTGATGAAAACCATTGTGGGGACAACGTTTGAGATCGAAGGCCTCGAGAATATCCCCAAATCCGGCTATATTCTTGCGCCCAAGCACCAGTCGTTCTGGGATACCTATGCGTTGTTGCCGTGGCTGGATGACCCGGTCTTTATTCTGAAGCGCGAATTGATGATGATTCCGCTGTTTGGCTGGTATGCCGCCAAATTGAAGATGATTCCGGTCAATCGCGGCGGCAAGGGCCGCGAGATGGTGAAGGTCATGGAGCGGGCGGCAAAAGAGATGGAAAATGGCCGCCAGTTGATCATCTATCCCGAAGGGACACGCCGTCCGCCCGGCGATGAGCCGGTCTATAAATTCGGCATCGCTCGGCTTTATCGTGATCTCAAGGTGCCGGTTTTGCCAGTTGCGGTGCATGCGGGCCTGTTTTGGCCACGGCGCAGCATGATGCGCTACCCGGGCCATTATAAAATTCGCATTTTGCCTGCGATTGAACCCGGCATGAAGCCAAACGACTTCTTTGAAAAACTGACCTTTGATCTGGAAGCCGCCAGCGACGATTTGCTGTTGCAGGCCGCCCGCGACAACCCGGATCTGCCGCTGCCGCCAACCGCCGTTGCCCGCATCAAGGCGCTCAGCGAGGTCAAAGCGCCAGTCTCACATGGCGGTCCAACGACCTGATTCCGCCATCACCCATTGCAATCTCATCCGTCATGGTGCCGCGGATGCAGCGGCCCCGTTGAGCGTCTAGGAATCAAGGTGGGGCTGGCAATGCGAATTCGATCTCGCGGTGTCACTGTATCCGCGCTCAGCAACTCCAGTGCTGCACTGGCAATCTGATCAAACGGCACTTTCACAGACGTGAGCGGCGTGGGCAGATGACTGACAATCGGAATATCATTGTATCCCACCAATGAAATATCCTGCGGAACGGATAGACCCATTCGCGTCAGGGCAGACAAAGCACCAATCGCTGTGTTGTCATTCACGGAAAAAATCGCGGTGGGACGTCGGTCCAGTGCCATCAGGTCACGCGCGGCAACGGCACCCGATTCGATCCCGAATGTTGATTCTCGCACCCAGGTTGGATCAACGTCCAATCCTGCTTCGGCCATGGCCTTGCGGTAACCTTCCACGCGACCACGGGCACTTGAGGCATAAGAGGGTCCGGCAATCAGCCCGATATGCTGGTGACCAAGATCAATCAGATGGCGGGCGGCCAGATACCCGCCAAGCTGGTCATCACCAATGGATGAGCGACATTTCCCATCGGTTCTCAGCGCCAGAACAAACGGCACGCCGCGGGCGCAGAGATCATCGGTGAGCGTTTCGTGATCGCGTGATGTTGACAAAATAAGTCCATTAACGCCACGGCGAAGCAACACTTCAGCGGCCTCCCTGTCGGCACCGGGCTCGTCTTCGGTGGTGGCAACAATGGTAAACTGACCTGCCCGCGCGGCAGCATGGGCCAGTTCCTCATAAAGCATGGCCATGACCGTGTCTGTCAGGCGCGGCACAATAACGCCAATCATACTCGTCTTACCGCGCCGCAAAGACGAGGCTGAAACGTCGCGCATATAGCCAAGCTGCTCGGCAATCTCACGCACCCGTCGTGCCGTTTCACTATCAGATTTCGGCATGCGCTCATCGAGAAAGCGCGACACGCTGGATTTCGACACGCCCGCAGCCCTGGCAACGTCGAGAATCGTGACCCGTGGTGGGGAGCTTTGCCTTGGGGTGTCACTTTTCATCGAATCGCCTTTTGCCGCTGGAGTGTATCAAGGAAAAATGGAATCCGGTTTTCCCGAAAAGACAAACAAAAAAGGAAAGTTTGAAGGTGTCTGCCTCAATCTGAACCGGACACCTTCTAACCTCATTTCCGCATTTGTACCACTTGACAGGCGGTACAATCAAATTAAGAATGGGAACGTTCCCAATATCGTTCCCATTTCAACAAAAGCGAGATGGGCCATCTACCAGGAGGAGATTTCAGATGAACCCCATGGACCTGCGCGGCCTGAGCCCCGCCCCCGTCACCGCCTTCACACGCGACGGCGAAGTTGACTTTGAAGCCAATGCGCGCATCGCCAAATGGTTGGTGTCGATCAAGGGCGTTAAAAGCCTTGTTATTCTCGGCCACGCCGGCGAAGGCACGTTCCTCACGGAAGACGAGCGTCTCGCCCTCATCCGCACCTATGTTGAAGCGGTTGATGGTGCCTTGCCGATCATCGCTGGCATCACCGGCGAAGGCACACGGGTTGCGGCCGCAGAAGCCAAGAAATGCAAGGCCGCTGGTGCCACAGGTGCTCTGGTTTATCCCAACCATGGCTGGTTGCGTTTCGGCTATCAGAAGGGCGCACCGCAGAGCCGTTACAAGGCGATCTGGGAAGAGTCTGGCCTGCAGTGCATCCTGTTCCAGTATCCTGATGTGACCAAGGCCAGCTACGACCTTGACACACAGCTCGACATTGCCACCCAGCAGGGTGTCGTTGCCACCAAAAATGGTGTGCGCAACATGAAGCGCTGGTATGTGGAAATTCCTGAGCTGAAAAAGGCCAATCCGAACCTGCAGATTCTCAGCTGCCACGATGAATGGCTTCTGCCCACCATGTTCGACGTCGATGGCCTGCTGGTTGGCTACGGCAATATCGCGCCAGAGCTTCTGGTTGACCTGATCGAGGCTGGCAAGGCACAGAATTACACGGAAGCCCGCAAGGTATTTGAGCAATTGCTGCCAGTAACCCGTGCAGTTTATCACCGCGGCTCTCATATGGAAGGCACCGTCGCCCTCAAGCTCGGCCTTGTTCATCGGGGTGTGCTCGACCATGCAACCATTCGCGAGCCGCTGAAGAATCTGGGCGAAAAGGCCGAGAAGGAAATCTTCGCAGCCTTTGATGCCGCTGGCATCGGTCGTGTCGAGCAACAGCTTCTGGCTGCCGAATAAACATATCAGCCGCTCCGGCCATTGCGCCGGAGCGGCGCTTCCACACAGACACCATTGCAACAGCAGCGCGTCAATCAGACGCCATTCGGCGAGAATTTTACACGGACAATTCAACGTCAGAGATCATGGAAACAAAGCAAAAAGCACGTCCCTGGCCGGGAGAGAGAGAGACGGGTCATAGGAGCGTGAGGGAGAGCCCAATGAACATTATGCAGCCAATACGGCCTGAACCAATACGGCCTCATTCCGCACCTGTTGCGGACCCACAAGGAGAGATCAGCGCCCGACTTGAGCGATTGCCCATCACACGGGAGGTGTTTTGGGCGCGCAATATCGTTGGGGCCGCAACATTTTTCGACGGCTATACGGTGATTGCTATTGCTTATGCCATGCCGGTTCTGGTCAAGGAATGGAGCTTGACGCCATCCGAGACGGGCATGATCCTGTCGATGGGCTATATTGGCCAATTGATCGGCGCTCTGTTCTTCGGCTGGCTTGCGGAAAAAATCGGCCGCCTGAAAGTCCTGCTTTTCACAATTTTGCTGTTTGTCAGCATGGACGTGGCCTGCCTTTTTGCCGCTGGTGCAGGGGCGATGATGGCATTTCGCTTTGTACAAGGCATTGGCACGGGTGGCGAAGTACCCGTGGCCAGCGCCTATATCAACGAGATGATAAGCTCAAAAGGACGCGGAAAATTCTTCCTGTTGTATGAGGTCATGTTCCTGCTCGGCCTCGTCGGTGCCGGTCTCATCGGCTATTTCATGGTTCCCGCTTACGGCTGGAAGGCCATGTTTGTTGTCGGATTGGTTCCCGCAATCCTGATGATACCATTGCGGTGGTTTCTCAAAGAATCGCCTCGCTGGCTGGCCGCCAATGACCGCTATGCCGAAGCCGACATCATTGTTACAAACCTTGAGAAAAGCGCCCTGAAAGCGGGACACACGCTTGCAGAGCCAAAGATTGTCAGCGCGCCCCAGCGTCGATCATCCAACTGGAAGGAGCTGTTCCAGGGGATTTATCTGAAGCGCACCCTGTCCATCTGGGCCATGTGGTTCGCCTCCTACACCGTTGCAAACGGCACCATCACCTGGTTGCCAACCCTGTATCGGCAGGTGTTCAATCTGCCTCTTCAAACCAGCATCTTCTACGGGTTTCTCACCTCCGTTGGTGGCGTCGTTGCCGCAATCTTCTGCGCCTTTCTGATTGATAAGGTTGGACGCAAGCGCTGGTACACAGGCGCATTCCTGCTGGCCCCCATACCATTGCTTGTGCTGGCATGGCTTGGCGCAACATCGCCCATACAGGTTCTGGTCCTGGCCGGGCTTGCCTATGCCATCGTACAGACGGTGACATTCTCACTCTATCTCTATTCCGCAGAAATCTACCCAACGCGCCTTCGCGCCATTGGAACAGGGGCCGGCAGTGCCTGGCTTCGTCTTGGCTCCTCAGCAGGACCAATTGTCGTGGGTTTTTTGATGTCCAGCATGGGCATCCAATATGTCTTCGTAAGCTTCGCTGCCATTTTGGTGCTCGGTGCCGCCATCACCATGCTGTTCGCGGTGGAAACCAAGGACAAGTCGCTGGAGGAATTGTCTCCGTAATCCATTCCGACCACAAGACACCCGTCGGTGTATCAACAGCACCGACGGAGTTGCGTGAAGCGCGTAAGACGCAAAGCAGAGTTTGCTTCACCGTTCAGCAAGACCAGACACGACCCTTTCCAGCCAGTGATCATGGATGCCCATGCTGCGCAGATGCTCCACTGTGCTCTGCACATAAGCACCATTGGGACCAGACTGGCCAACGGCGTGGCGCACCACCTGCACAGCCTCATCGACGCTGATCGCACCCGCATATTGCTCATGGTTGCGATCCACCACATAGCCAACACCACTGACCCGCTCTCCATCTGCCAAATGCAAGCGTAGATGTTTTTCCAGATAGACATTGGTGACCAGTTCGCGTTCACGCAAATAAGCCAGTGTTTGCGGCCAATGTTGTTTGGGCACCTGAAAAGCCACACCCTGGCAGGAGCCCCCACAATCCAGCCCCATCACCAGTCCAGGATGTTCACGGGTACCACGATGCACCCATGAGCGCACGCAAAGGGCACGACGAAAACCATGAACGCGGGCATTTATCCGTTTCTCGAAGGGGAAACCCGGATTCCACATCAAAGAACCGTAGCCAAACACCCAAAAATCGTCCATATCGCTCTTCAAACCTGATAGCTCCCAACCCGGCGACACAATTGGAGAAGCGAATGGCGGCGTCAAGCACAACGACAAAACGACGGACGAGATCCGGAGTTTTTTCTGTGGCTATTGCATTGATCGTCGTTGCGGCGGTTTACTCGGCGGGGTGGTTTCTCGCAGCCAATTATGCCACGACCAAGCTGGAACGCGCTTTTGATGGCAGCAGCCCGCTGGCTGCCGTTCTCGACTGCGCCAATATGCGAGTGAGCGGTTTTCCCCTTCGCATCAGCCTGAAATGCTCGAAAATCAGCATCAACGATAAGCGCAATGGAATTACCGGCTCAGTTGGTGCCTTCAGCTCTGCTGCCAAGATCTTCCGGCCAGGTACCGTCAACTGGCAGTTGACCGGACCCGCAATTACACAAACGTCAACCGGACTTGCAACATCCGTGCAATGGGACTCGCTGGATACAGCCATGTCCGTCGGACTTACTGGCATGGAGAAGAGCACGACCATTATCAAGACACTGCGCACAAATATTACCCAGGGCACAACAGGCGCGACTCTCAATTTCAATGCTGCTGAAAGCCGCATGGATCTGGAGCGCAGCGATGCCGATCTCAACGCCGCAACGCGCTTTACCGATGTCAGCTTCGTGCAGAATGATGGCACCTCAAAACTGCCGCCCATGATTGCGGATCTTGATGTCAAACTGATCGGGCAGGCCGACGCGCTGAACATTGAAAAGCCAAAGCCGATTGACCTGAAAGGCTTGAACACCGAATTGCGCAGCCTCAACATCGATATCGGTGAAGGCCGCACCATCAACGCCAGCGGCCCGCTGTCGATTGATCAGGATGGCTATCTCTCTGGTGAACTGAAACTACAGATCAGCAAGGTGGAAGGCTGGCGGGACGCTATAACAGCCGCCTATCCAGAAACCAGAGAAATTGCCAAAATGGCAGCCAAGGGCTTGAAAATGGCTTTCCTTGGCAAAGGTCAGGGACAGGTGACACTGCAAATCACCCATGGCACAGTCGTGCTGGGCTTTATTCCGCTGGGCAATATTCCACCGATTTGAGATAGAAAAGCCAAGGTGCGATTTATAAGCGCACCCGGCCTTTACAATGGTGCAGAAAACCTGCGTCAGGCTTTCTTATCCAGACTGTGGCGGCCAAAATCCGGCACATCCACATCTTGCCCCGCATCAATAATCGAGCGACGCACCGAACGGGTGCGGCTGAACAGTTCAAACAGCTTATCGCCCTCGCCCCAGCGAATCGAGCGTTGCAGCGAGGCCAGATCCTCGGAAAAGCGCGCCAGCATTTCCAGAATCGCATCCTTGTTGTGCAGACAAATATCCCGCCACATGGTGGGATCGGAGGCTGCAAGACGGGTGAAATCGCGAAAACCGGAGGCTGAATATTTGATGACTTCCGATTCCGTCACCGCCGCCAGATCATCGGCTGTGCCAACGATGTTATAGGCAATGATGTGCGGAAGATGCGAGACGATGGCCAGCACCTTGTCGTGGTGCTGCGGGTCCATCTGATCCGTCTTCGAGCCAAGTGCCTCCCAGAAAGCCACCAGACGCGCCAAAGCCTCAGGATCAGTTTCTGGCAGGGGCGTAAAAATGCACCAGCGGCCCTTGAACAGATCAGCAAAGCCAGCATCCGGCCCGGATTTTTCCGTACCCGCAAGCGGATGGCCGGGAATGAAATGCACATGGCTTGGCAGATGCGGAGCCATTTGCGCAATCACTGACGCCTTGGTGGAGCCGACATCGGTGACAATCGCACCGGGTTTCAAGTGATCCGCGATCTGGAGGGCGACGCTTTCCGATGCGCCCACCGGCACCGACACAATCACCAGATCCGCATCCTTGACGGCCTCTGCCGCATTTGGGGTATAGCGATCACCCAAGCCCAGTTCTTCGGCCCGCTTCAGCGTTTCAAGCGAGCGGGTCGAAATCACGATCTCCCGCGCCAAGCCCTCGGCGCGTACGCCACGGGCGATGGAAGAGCCAATCAGACCAATGCCGATCAGCGCAATACGATCAAATTTTGCGTTGCTCATCAGGACCTGCCCATAAAGTCTGTCAGGGCGGCAATCACACCCTCGTTGGCCTCGGGCGTACCAATCGACATGCGCAGCGCATTGGCAAAGCCATAGCCCTTCACCGCCCGCAGAATAAACCCACGGCTGGTGAGGAAGTCATCGGCCTCCGACGCGCGCTTGCCATCCTGATCCGGGAAATGAATCAGCAGGAAGTTGGTGACAGACGGGGTGACTTTCAGGCCAAGCCCTTCAAAAGCTGCCGTCAGCTTTTCCACCCATTCGAGATTGAATTGAACTGCCTTGTCCGCAAAATCGCGATCCAGAATAGCGGCGGCACCAGCAGCAAGGGCAGGCGCATTCATGTTGAACGGACCACGGATACGGTTGAGCGCATCCAGAATGGCAGCAGGACCATACATCCAGCCAATGCGAAGGGCGGCAAGGCCGTGAATTTTGGAGAACGTGCGGGTCATCACCACGTTGCGGTTTTCCGACACGATCTCAAGACCGGCCTCAAAATCATTGCGGCGCACATATTCGGCATAGGCCGCATCCAGCACCAGCAGCACATGATTGGGCAGGCCCGCCACGAGGCGGCGAATGTCTGCGCCCGGCACATAAGTGCCTGTGGGGTTGCCAGGGTTGGCAATGAACACCATTTTGGTCTTGTCGGTCACAGCAGCCAGAATGGCGTCCACATCCACCTGGTAATCCTTTTCCTTCACTGTCACAGGGGTTGCGCCTGCGCCCATGATCTGAATCTTGTACACCAGAAAGCCGTGCTCGGTAATGATTGCCTCATCGCCAGCACCCAGATAAACATGGCACAGCAGGCCCAGAAGCTCATCGGAGCCATTGCCGCAGATGATGTTGGCGGGGTTAAGGCCATGGGCGCTGGCAATGGCTTCACGTAGCTTCACGGCCTGACCATCGGGATAAATCTCGAGATTTCCAGCAGCCGCTTTGAAGGCTTCAATGGCCTTGGGGCTTGGACCAAGCGGCGTTTCATTGGATGACAGCTTGAACACCTTGGCCACACCCGGCGCGTGTTCCTTGCCCGGTACATAGGCGGCAATATCGAGAATACCCGGGCGCGGAACTGGCTGGCTCATGTCACTGCTCATCACACTGTTTCCTGATCACAAAATACCAGTCTTGCTGGCAAAAAAGTACGAAAGGCACTTATCGCGGAACACCTATTTTGTCGAGGGTGGCGTAAGTCGCGTCCGCGTCGTGGGCACGCCTTGCGGCGAAAGCACCGGCACAAACACCCGCCGCGAGGCTTTGACTGCCACCGGAAGCCCTTGATACAGGCGCTTTTGCGCCTCCACCACGATAACCCCGGCAAAAGCAGGCGAGAGCATCCGCCCAAAGCGCTCAAACACGCCGCGCAATCGCAGCACCATTTTCAGCTTGGATGGCGGAAAAAACAGCGCTTCGGCGCTGGCACCGGGGGTGAAATTGGCCTCGCGAAACAGTGCCGTCAATTGCCCGCGCGAATAGGGACGTCCTGCGCCAAACGGCGTGTGATCCATCCGCGCCCAGACACCGCGACGGTTGGGCACCACAATCACCAATCGCCCACCCGGAGCCAGAACGCGCCAGATTTCCTTCAAGGTCTCGCGCGGGTTTTCGGCAAATTCCAGCGAGTGCACCATTAGCACCCGATCAACCGAGCTATCCGGCAGCGGCAATTCCTCATCAAACACCAGGGCCGTGGCCGATGGCTCGCCGGACGGCCAGTTCACCGCCCCTTGGCCTGCGGGCATGAAGGCAAAGGTGCGCTCGGTGTCCGACCGGAACCGATCCAGATAAGGCACCGAATAACCAAGCCCCACCAGCCGCTCTTCTGGCAAGCGCTGCCACAGCGATGACAGGGCCATAGAAATCGACTGCTCGGCCACATAACCAAGTTGAGAGTGATAGAACTGGCGAAGATCAACAATATCCACATGCATCAGACGATTGTTAGCATCCAGCTGTTGGACATCAAGGGCTTCGGCACTAGATTCAGTGATAACCGCGCCAAATCAGAGAGTTTGCCCCATGAAGAGCCTGGAAATTGAAACATTCCTATGCCGCACCGATAATTTCGGCGTGCTGGTGCATTGCCCGGAAACCGGTCTGACCGCCGCAATTGATGCGCCAGAATATGCGCCCATCGCAGCTATGGCAGAAAAACGCGGCTGGACCATCACCCACATTTTCACCACACACCATCACACGGACCATGTGGAAGCCAATCTGGTGCTGAAAAAGGAATATGGCTGCGAAATCATTGGCCCGATCAACGAAGCCGTTGCCATTCCGGGGCTGGACCGCGCTGTGGGTGACGGTGACGAGTTCCTGTTTGGCCAGCATCGTGTGCAGGTGATTGAAACCCCAGGCCACACCGCAGGCCATATCTGTTACAACTTTCCCGATGACAAATTGCTGTTTGCTGCCGACACCTTGTTTGCGCTGGGCTGTGGACGGCTGTTTGAGCGAACCGCTGCCGATATGTGGCATTCCTTGCAAAAACTGGCCATTTTGCCGGATGAAACAGCCATCTATTTCGGCCATGAATACACGCTTTCCAATGCCCGCTTTGCCCTGACCATCGACCCCGACAATCAGCGACTGGTGCAGCGCGCCAAGGACATTGAGTCTCTGCGCGCCCATGGCGGCTTTACCATTCCCACCACCATGTATCTGGAAAAGGAAACCAATCCATTCCTGCGCGTGTCTGATCCAGCCATTCGCCGCAACCTGCTGATGGAAACCAAAAGCAATGAAGAGGTTTTTGCCGAAATTCGCAAACGCAAGGACAATTTCTGATGCAAACGGCACAAGAAATCATCGCAACCCTCTCCATGCAGCCGCACCCCGAAGGTGGCTGGTACACTGAGACCTTTCGTGACGACGACGGCGGTGCGCGGGGCCATTCCACCGCGATTTATTATCTGCTGGAAGCCGGGCAACGGTCGCACTGGCATCGGGTCAAAGATGCATCTGAGGCATGGCATTATTATGCTGGTGCACCCCTTGCGCTTCACCGCAGTGATGATGGTGAGAATGCGGAAACCATCGTTCTAGGTATTGATCTGCCTAAAGGGGAGCGCCCGCAAGCTGTGATTCCGGCCAACAGCTGGCAATCGGCGGAAAGTCTGGGGGCCTTCACGCTGGTGGGCTGCACCGTGGCTCCCGGCTTTACCTTTGAGCAATTTGAAATGGCACCGCCGGGCTGGGCACCCGGCGCGACCAAGTGAATCAGGTTTTGGCTGGCCGCTTCAACATATCGCTCGCGGCCAGCACCGCGCCGCCGGTAATCAGCACGCAAGCCGCAAGAATACACAGGCTTGGCTCGCCAAAGCCAAATACAATCAGGATCAGCGTTGAGAGCAGGGGCGCGGCGTAGCTAGCGGCACCCAAAATCTGAATGTCACCATTCTTGACGCCATAATCCCATGCGTAAAAGGCCAACCCCACCGGCAAAAGCCCAAGACCCAACACAGCCATCCACTGGCTGATCGTTTGCGGCCACACCGTCTGCTCCAGCCCCAGATGGCACACGAGCGACAACAGCGATGTTGCCAAGCAAAATCCCGTCACCACATCAGTCGAGACAGCCTCAAACCGCCGCGTCACCAGTGAATAGCTGGACCATGTCAGCGCGCACAGGCCCGCCGCGCCATAACCCAGCGCATAGGCAGGATCGAACGACAGGCCATTTTTGCCAATAATCAACACCGTACCACTGAGACCCGCCAACGCCCCGGCCACATGAAACCAGCGCAGCTTTTCCCCGGGCAACAGGGCCGAGCCAAACACGATCAGCAGCGGCCAGAGATAGGCAATCAGCCCTGCCTCCACCGCAGGCGCATTGCGAAGGGCAGTGAAGTAGAGAAAATGATAACCAAACAAGCCTGCGATGCCGACAATCCAGACTTTTGGGGCTTGCATGAGAAGCTTAAGCCGCTCAGGCTTGACAATGAAGGTGACTATCCCCGGCAGGCTGCCAATGGCAAAACAAATGGCCGAGAGCTGAAACGGCGGCATGGAGCCGGAGGCGGCGGTCAACAAAGCCAGAAATGACCACATCAAAATGGCCGAAAACCCGATCAATGTGGCACGAAGCTTCATGCATCCCCCGAAGCAAGATAAGCCACTGGAAAGCGCTATTTTCCAAACGCAGTGGCGGTGATGGACAGCGTCCCCATTCTGGTTGGAACACGCGCATAGACCGGAGCATATAACGATCCGGTGCGGGTTTTTGCAAACCAGATTTCCATGCTTGTCGCATTGCGCAAATAATCGATATCGGACTGATCCTTGTTATAGCCGGATTTTGGCTGATAGCGCACCGAGCACACAATTGCCTCGCCAGACACATTGCCCGCATCAAACTTGGCCTTGCCTTTGGGAGCCAGCACCAGATCCATCCGGCTCTCACCATCATAGACCGGCAGGGTTCTGGAGCAGATTTTGCCATCATCCGGAATAATCAGCGCACCGATGGGGTCCAGCACGGATTTGAAGTCAGCGCTTTTCACCGGAATCCAGCGATTGCTATCGCGGTTTGGCTGCGGCGTGATGGTGGTCTCAACGATATTGCCCGAGGCATAACGCACATCATAGACGCGGGTTCTTTTGCCGCGCGTATAGATCAGTTTATAGCTTTCGGGCTGCATCCGATCGCCGGAAAGCAAGGTGCCTGAAACCGAGCTTTTGGCATTCAAGCTTGTGAAAATATTGACGATTCCGGCAGACGTGATGTCGCCCGTGATGGTGTAGCCCGGATCGGTGATCTTGGTGGTGAAGGTGGCCCGCGCCACTGGCAGGCCGATCAGCGTCACGCGATAATCCGTGTGGTAACTGTCTGCGGCGCTTGCAGAGGTGACACTCGCAAACAGCCCCCCAAGCAGACCCAATGTGAAGGCAAAAAACAAGCGTGCAACCATCGAAACACCATTCAAAAAATCATTTCTCATCTGCATTTACCACCTCCACTGTGGCAAGACGATAGCGCGTGAGTCGAGAAATCCGCCGTTTTGCCAAGGTTTGTCTTGACGGCACCGCCTCAGCTGACTATAGAACCGCAACTTTCCAATCAGACCGCGTTGGATTGCGCCCCTGGCTTTTGCTCGGAACGTACATCCAATTGCCAATAAGAATAGGTGCATCATGTCCCGCAGTTGCGAATTGACCGGCAAGGGCGTCCAGTCGGGTAACAATGTAAGCCACGCAAACAACAAGACACGTCGCAAGTTCCTGCCGAACCTGTGCGATGTTACGCTGATTTCCGATGCCCTCGGCCAGCGTTACCGTCTTCGCGTTTCTGCTGCTGCTCTTCGTTCAGTAGAGCACCGCGGTGGCCTCGACGCTTTCCTTTTGAAGGCAAACGAAACCGATTTGAGCATGCGCGCACGTTTGCTGCGTCGCCAGATCGTTAAGAAGGCTGCTGTTGCTGCTTGATTTCAAGCAACATCAACGCTTTACAGTTTAAAGGCTTGAACGGTTCGCCGCTCAAGCCTTTTCATTTGCGCCTATGTCAGCCCTCATGCACAATGAGGGTGATTTTGTGTTTCCATATGGTTGTTATGGCGCTGTGATCCTTGGGTTGCGGCTCTGTAGCTGGTGGCATCTCCCAGGATAAAAAAAATGCGTCTGACACGACACATCCTCATCTATAGCCTTCTCATGACCGCCGTTGTGGTGGCCTCCAATATTCTCGTTCAGTTTCCGCTGAAGGGAGAATTGGCAGGCATCCAGCTTGGCGATCTTCTGACCTATGGCGGCTTTACCTACCCCATCGCCTTTTTGGTCACAGACCTCACCAATCGCCAGTTTGGCCCGTCCAACGCCCGCAAAGTGGTGTTTATCGGCTTTCTGGCTGGGGTTGCGCTGTCCTTCATCACCTCGCAGCCACGCATCGCTATTGCCTCTGGCACGGCCTATCTGGTGGGACAGTTGCTCGACATCACTGTGTTCAACCGCCTGCGTCAGCAAAGCTGGTGGAAGGCGCCTCTGGCCGGTTCATTGTTTGGCTCCGTGCTGGACACCCTGATTTTCTTCTCACTGTCCTTTGCCCCGATTTTCGGCTTCATTGGCCCCAATAATGATTTCGCCACTGGCTTGGCTCCGATGCTGGGTGTGTTTTCGCCCGAGATTCCACGCTGGATGTCTTGGGCGCTCGGTGATTTCACGGTGAAAATGCTGGTGGGCATTGTCATGCTCCTGCCCTATGGCGCAGCCATGGCGGCGCTGAAGCCTTATCAGCCAGCTCGTAGCTAAACGTTATACGCCTGCTGACTCACGGCAGTAGGCGAAATTCCAGCATGAGATTGCGTTGCAGGGAAAAGTGATTGTCGTCTGAGACGAGGATCAGGCGAATATCGCCATTGCCCCTATCAATCACGTCCAGCCCTTCCATATTGTCGATCTGAGCGGCGTAGTCTGTATCCAGCAGGGTGACGCCATCCACCAACGCTCCGGGCTTCACGCTATCGCCCTTGACCCGCACAAGCCGCACGCCGACACCACCGACCAGCGAAAAACGCCGCTCCAGCAGGATCAGATCGCCATCGGGCAAAAATGCGGCATCGGTGACATCAAAATTATCCCGACGCACCACGTTGAACGCACCGGCTTGCGGGCCATCGACAATGCCTGCGTAGAGATTGCCATTCTGATCAAGGCTTTCCTCGCTGATGGTCACCAGACCGCCCGCCAATGGACCGTTCTTGGGTGAGGCCACAACGGTTTCCAGACTTCTGTTGGCCCGCAATACGCTGGTTGGAAACGGCAAAGGCAGGCTGCGTTCAGGCTTTGCCGTTTCAAAGCCGCTCAACGGATAGGGGTCGATACGGTGGCGTTGCTCAAAACCCACGTAAATCTTGCCTTCTCGGATCGCGAGACTTTCCGCATCCATTTTAACCTTTGCACTATCGGTACGGCCCAGCGCATCCACCATAGGAGCCAGCGATACCGAACCGATATTGGACAATCTACCCTGATCATCCCGCTCGATTTCGCCGGAAATCCAATCACCTGTATCCAGAACGCCAATGAAGTGCTTGCCGTCTGGCAAAAACCGCACCGATGACCATGCTCCAAACAAGGGATTAGACGAGGTCATCACCAGCCCGCCGATAAATTCCAGCTTGCCGAACACGGTTTGATCCGACCTCGGCCTGAATTGGCTGATCTGGTGGCTGGTGACAGCACTTGGCTCCCCCACCGCCACGGAACTGTAAAGCACCAGCGCGGAGACGCTGAGCGCTCTCAGCCAGCCTTGCGTTCGCAAACGGATCATCCAGCCCGGCGGAAGGAGCCGCCACGGGCACCCTTGGATGGCTTATCCTCAAACAGGCTTGCCAGCTGCTCGGTCATTGCACCGGCCAACTCGTCAGCATCAACGATGGTGACAGCACGGCGATAATAGCGCGTCACATCATGGCCGATACCAATGGCCAGCAATTCCACCGGAGAGCGGGTTTCGATCTGCTCGATCACGGCGCGCAAATGCCGCTCCAGATAATTGCCCGGATTGACCGACAGCGTTGAATCATCCACCGGCGCACCGTCGGAAATCATCATCATGATCTTGCGTTGTTCACGCCGCGCCATCAGGCGGTTATGCGCCCACATCAGGGCTTCGCCGTCGATGTTTTCTTTCAAAAGCCCTTCGCGCATCATCAAGCCGAGATTACGGCGCGAGCGGCGCCAAGGCGCATCGGCAGATTTATAGACGATATGGCGCAAGTCATTGAGGCGGCCTGGCGTTGGCGGCTTGCCGCTGGCCAGCCATTGCTCACGGCTCTGGCCGCCCTTCCACGCCTTGGTGGTAAAGCCCAGAATCTCGACTTTAACCCCGCAACGCTCCAGTGTGCGGGCCAAAATATCGGCGCAGGTGGCGGCAACCGTAATGGGCCGTCCGCGCATGGAGCCGGAATTGTCGATTACCAGCGACACCACGGTATCGCGGAACTGCGTATCCTTCTCGCGCTTGAACGAGAGCGGCTGCATTGGGTCAATAATCAGACGAGTCAGACGGGCCGGATCGAGATAGCCCTCTTCCAGATCGA
>DNPN01000015.1:31812-32087 GCA_003501385.1 Rhizobium sp.
GCGCCATCAGGCGACGCTGCAAGCGGTTGGCAAGACGGCCCACGGCCCCTTGCAAATGCGCCAACTGCTTATCAAGGAAGGCGCGCAGGCGGTCCAGCTCGGCCTCGTCGCACAGCTCTTCGGCGGTGATTTCCTCGTCAAAGGCCTCGGTAAAGACCTTGTAATCCACCTTTTCGTTGAAATCATCAAAGGGGCTGGCGGGGCGGCGCATTTCGCCGGGGGTTTCCGAATCCTCGTCGCCCTCTTCCGACATGTCGTCGTCGGAAATTTCCGCG
>DNPN01000248.1 GCA_003501385.1 Rhizobium sp.
ACTTTTCCCTGACAAACTCTAGACTAAGCGAGCCGAATTCTAATTCGAGGCCCTGAGACCCGCCGCCAGAAAGCGGACGAGCTGATCGAGCATGTCATCTTTGCCGAAGGCCGTCAGGTGGCCTTCGGTGAGGTCGCCAATCCGCCCCAGATCGTTCAGCATGAACAGGTAGGCACCCACAAGAAATGCCATGCGCACACTGACAATATCTTTTGGCACATCCGGCAACACACGAGACAGGGCGGCGATATAGCGCTTCAATGATGCATCATAGACTTCACGTCTCAGCCGTAGCGCATGCTCTTCCGGCTCCGCATGAAGCCGCGCCTGCATGGCCACAAAAGCGGCACCATTCGGGCCGGAATATTTCATATCCCACTGCGGTTTCAGATAGGCATAGACGAGATCATCCACGGTCGGAGTCTCTTTGATCTCCAGCAGCCGATCAAGATTGGCGTGTCTATTATTCGCAAGCACGCCGCCGCGCCGCTTGAAGCAGGCATCGAAAAGATCAACCTTGGAGCCAAAGTAATAGCGGATCAGGGCCTGATTGACGCCGGCACGCGCCGCGATCTCGCGCATATTGGCCCCTTCAAAGCCCAGCTCACCAAACACCAGTTCGGCATGGTCAAGAATGCCGTCACGCAAATCCGGACCCGTTCCGGGCGTATCTGCTTTGGAAGGACGTCCCGGAGCCCGGTTCTTTTTCTTGAGATCGGTCACGCCGTTATCCTTATCATGCGCCTTCTGCACGTCCGCTTCATCGATCACTGCGCGTATATAGTGTTAAATCAGTCGCTTCAGCAACCGGAGAAACTGATCGCGCTCCAGCGGGGTCAAAGGCTCCAGTGTCGCTTCGCTGATGTCGTGCATGGCAGGCAGCACGGTGTCGAGCAATTGGCGACCAATGTCGGTGATGAACAGCGTATAGCGTCGCCGGTCCTCATTGTCTTTTTCCACACGGATCAGATCGCGCGACAGCAGGCGCGCAACAACACCTTTTGTGGTTGCCGCATCCATGCCAACCATACGGCCGAGAGCATTCTGGGAGACGGGCTCTGAAGCTTCCCGCAGGCGATAGAGCGTGGAAAACTGTGTCGGCGTCAGGCTGGCACCCGTACGCTCCATGAAAAGCGCCATATGCCGCTGGGACGCAAGGCGCAGCAGAAAGCCAACCTGCTCGTCCAGTACATAAGGGTCATTCCGGTTGGTCATCAAACTTTTCCAGCTTCTGATATGCTTCAAACGAACTGCAGCATACCATTGCCACGCGTCAAGCCGGGAATCGCACCAATGGTCCGGGATGATGACAAATTCGCCGTGTCGGCGGCGATTAAGCTTATCCCTGCCTAAAAATCCAACAAAAACAATTTCTGCTCGCTGATTGCGCAGATTTTTCCATTTTAATCTCAAAATTCATTTGCATACAAACAAGTTTTCTGCTGAATTCCTGACAAGGGTCAAAAAAAGCCCAGAGGGAACGATGACAGACACGCTCAGCTTGACCGTGAACGGGAGAGTGCATCCCCTTCAGAATCCGGGGGATAGAACCCTCCTCGATATTCTGAGGACCGAATTCAGTCTCAAGGGTGCCAAATACGGCTGTGGCAAAGCGCAATGTGGTGCCTGCACGGTGCTGATGGACGGGCTGCCCGCCCGGTCCTGCGTGTTGCGGGCAAAACGTGCCGTGGGCCATGAGATCACGACATTGGAGGGGCTTGCGGACCCTGTGAGCGGCGAACTTTCCCCTGTGCAGCAAGCCTTCCTCGAATGTGAGGGCGCACAATGTGGTTACTGTCTGAACGGTATGGTGATGAGCGCCAGCGCATTGTTGCGTGCAAACCCCTCCCCCTCCCGTGAGGATATTTGCAATGCCCTGCGCCATAACCTTTGTCGCTGCGGGACACATCTGGAGATTATCGCCTCTGTGGAGCGGGCCGCCGTGTTGATGCGGGAGGCCCGACGTGACTGAGCAAGACGTGACTGAGCAAGCCATGACGGATGATGTGTCTCAGGGCAACCTGTCTGTCTATGATGAGCTGACCTCCGGGCCTGCCGTTTTTCTCAAGGTTGATCACCACGGCTTCGCCACGGGCTATAACGGCCATGTTGATTTGGGAACCGGCATCGACACAGCGCTGAGCCAGATCGTCGCAGAGGAACTGGACCTTCCGGTGAGCGCTGTGCGCATGGTGCTGGGGGACACGGCGCTCGCGCCCGATCAAGGCCCAACCATTGCCTCTGAAACGATCCAGATTGCAGCTCTACCTTTGCGGATCGCAGCAGCACAGGCGCGTATTTTTCTCCTCCACCAAGCAGCCCGTTGTTTCAATGCACCCGTCGATGACATCATCACCGAAAATGGTCATGTTCACTACCGCGACAAGTCCTTAAGCTATGGCGAACTGATTGTCGGCGAGACGGTTTCGCTCAAACTTGACCGGGCAACCCCGGTCAAAGACCCTAAGGACTACCGTATCGTCGGGCAAAAAACCGGACGCCGCGACCTTCCCGACAAGCTGCGTGGTCTCCATCCCTATATTCATGATGTGGATGTGGTGGGCATGGTGCATGGCCATGTTATTCGGCCTCCCTATTCGGGGCGCGATAGCGGCACTTTTATCGGGCATAGCCTCATCAGCTACGATGATACGGCAGTAAAGGCGCTCCCCGGCCTCATCGCCATTGTGCGGCAGGGCGATTTTTTGGGCGTGGTGGCCGAGCGCGCCGATCAGGCGCAAGTCATTGCCGAATCTATATCGGTGCAATGGCACCTCCCGCCCGACATCCCGGATTTGAGCCACCTGCGCCGCGCCCTCAAGGAGCATCCATCAACCCCGCGCAGCCTTGATCAATCCGGCAACTTCGCAACAGCGATCACGGAATGCGATGTATCGCGCGAGCGCACCTATATCTGGCCCTACCACGAGCATGGATCAATCGGCCCGTCCTGTGCCGTGGCCGATTGGAGCAAGGGCAAGCCAATCGTCTGGTCTGGCACGCAAAATCCGCACATGCTGCGAGGTGATCTGGCCATGCTGGTGGATGTTGCACCAGCCGACATTGAAGTGCGCCGCTATCAGGCGGCTGGATGCTATGGCCGCAATTGTGCTGATGATGTCTGTGGTGATGCGCTGCTGTTATCCCGTGCTGTTGGACGGCCTGTCCGGGTGCAGCTGACCCGGGCGCAGGAACACCTTTGGGAGCCCAAAGGGGCTGCACAATTGATGGAGGTGCATGGCGGGCTAAAGTCTGGCGCGCTCCATGCCTATGCTCTTGATAGCTGGTATCCGTCCAATCGGGGACCCAATCTTGCCCTGCTTTTGACAGGTCGGATCAACCCCGAACCACGCCCCTCCGACATGGGCGACAGGACCATCATCCCGCCCTATCGTGTGCCCAACAAGCGCATTACGGTGCATGACATGGCACCGATTGTTCGCGCGGCCTGGATGCGCGGCGTGTCGGCCCTGCCCAATACGTTTGCCCATGAAAGCTTCATCGATGAGATGGCATTTGAGGCGGGGGAAGACCCGGTTGCCTTTCGCCTGCGTCATCTCGACAATCCGCGTGAAGCCGAGCTTGTGCGCCGCACGGCAGAGCAGGCGGGCTGGCAGGAGCACAGCGGCCCGCGTTTGCGGCGCGAGGGCCGCATGGCCTTTGGTCAGGGATTTGCCTTTGCAACCTATGTGCATGGCACATTTCCCGGCACGGCGGCCGCCTCGGCAGCCTGGGTGGTGGATGTGGCGGTGGATACGGAAACCGGCGAAGTCACTCTATCGCGCATTTTCATCGGTCAGGACCAAGGTCTCGTCATCAATCCCGATGGCGTGCGTCAGCAAATCCACGGCAATGCCATTCAGACAACCAGCCGTATTCTTGTGGAGGAGGTCACGTTTGACGAGATCACCCCCACGCCCCAAAGCTGGGCGGCCTATCCCATCCAGACCTTTCCGACGGTGCCGGATATAGAGACCATGTTGATTGTAAGGCCTGGCGATCCGCCGCTTGGCGTGGGCGAGAGTGCCGCTGTGCCCAGTGCTGCGGCCATCGCCAATGCCATTTTTGATGCCACCGGCGTGCGGATGCGCGAAGTGCCTTTTACGCCGGAAAAAATGCTGGCGGCGCTGAAGGGTTCGGGTGGAGTGCAACTGCTGGAAAGTTCTGAAGCAAGCCCGAAAAAATCCTCAAGACACGCGCTTAAAACATTGCTGGGGCTTGGCACGGTCCTTGGTGGCATTCTCACGCTCGGTGCGGTTTCCCTACCCGTCCATCGCGCCATCGCGCCATCAACCGGCATCTCTCCCGGCATGTTCTCGGAGGCAACACTTGAGCGCGGACGGCAGGTTTTCGCGCTTGGCAATTGTGCCACCTGCCACACGGTTGATGGTGGCGCGGCCTTTGCGGGAGGCCGCGCAATCGAAACACCGTTCGGGACAGTTTATTCGACCAATCTCACCCCCGACCCTGAAACAGGACTTGGCCGCTGGAATTTTGAAGCCTTTGAGCGTGCCATGCGCCATGGCATCAGCCGCGACGGGCATAATCTCTATCCTGCCTTCCCTTATACCTCGTTTGCGAAAATCAGCGGCGAGGACATGCTCTCGCTCTATGCCTATTTGCAAACGCTGGAACCCGTGCATCAGCAAACACCGCAGGCCCAGATGATCGCACCTGCAAATCTGCGCTCCACCCTTTCCGTCTGGAACCTGCTTTATCACGACACCACACCGTTCCAGCCCGATCCATCGCAAAAAGAGGTCTACAACAGGGGCAAATATCTGGTGGAGGGGGCTGGTCACTGCTCCGCCTGCCATGCGCCGCGCAATCTCGTGGGTGCCGAAAAACCTCAGCTCTCCGGGGCGATGATCAAAGGCTGGTATGCGCCAGCCTTGAGCGGGTCAGAGGCTGGAAACCGAGGCTGGAACGTTGACGCGCTGTTCAGCTATTTGCGGCACGGCCATTCAGATGTCGCCACCGCATCCGGCCCCATGGCCGAGGTGGCGGCCAGCCTCACTGCTTTGCCAGATGATGATATTCGCGCCATGGCGCATTATCTGTCGGCGCAAATTGAGGCACCGGAAAAGCCACGGAGCGTCACGCCGGTATCTGCGCCGGATTTGGCCCCCAGCCGCGCAAGCCGGATGTATGAAAGCGCCTGTGCTGTCTGCCATGAGCCCGCCATCGCGGGCACGGTGACGGCTGCTCAAACGTCGCTTACGCAATCGGCGGCGCTGCGCGCACCCGTGCCGGATGCCCTCTTCACAGTGCTGGATGAGGGCATCAAAGCCCCTGATGCGCTGAACCTGCGCGATATGCCATCGTTTGAGCAGGAATTTACCCCTGCCGATAGGCAGGCGCTTGCCAACTACCTTCGCCAGCGCTTCGCGCCGGATCTTCCGCATTGGTGATGAACCCAACACCTTAAATCGTTCGCACACAAACAAATTGAGATGAAAGGACAGACGATGACCACTGCCATAGAGAAAGTTGAAATCGCCGTCATCGGTGCAGGTTTGGGAGGGGCTGCGGCTGCGGCTCTTCTGTCACAAGCTGGTTTCGATGTGCATTCCTTTGAGCAGGCCCCGGTCTTTACCCGTATCGGGGCAGGCATTCACATTGGTCCCAATGTGATGAAGATTTTCCGCAAGATCGGGCTGGAAAAGCGGCTGGAAGACATCGGAGCCCACCCGGATTTCTGGTTTTCGCGCGATGGAAACACGGGAGAGTACCTCTCCCGCATTCCGCTCGGCGACTATAGTCGGCGGGAATATGGCGCATCCTACATCACCATCCACCGGGGCGATTTGCATGCAGAGCAGATCGCAGCCCTCGACAAGGACCGCGTGCATTTCGACCATCGCCTGACGGGCATCGAAGAGCGCGACAATGATGTTCTGCTGACATTTGACAATGGCCGCCAGATTTCAGCTGGTCTCGTGGTCGGTGCAGACGGCATCAACTCCGTGATCCGCGAAATCTTGCTCGGACCGGAAAAACCACGTTTCTCCGGCTGGGTCGGCCACCGCGCCGTGCTGAACATGCACAAGCTGCGTGCGACGGGATTGGAATTTGAAACCTGCGTCAAATGGTGGTGGGAAGCGTCACGCCATATCATGGCCTATGCCACCAAGGGCAATGGTGATGAATATTATTACGTCACCGGCGTTCCGGTGGATGGCTGGGAACACGAGGCCAGCTTTGTTGATAGTTCGCGCGAGGAAATGGAAGCGATTTTCGGCGGCTCGCATCCTGTCGTTCAGGCCCTGATCGATGCGACAGAAACCATCACCAAATGGCCCTTCTGGAACCGTGATCCTCTGAACCTGTGGAGCCGTGGTCGTCTCGTCATGCTCGGCGATGCCTGCCATCCGATGCGCCCCCATATGGCGCAGGGTGCCTGCATGGCGATTGAAGATGCGGCGGTTCTGACCCGCTGCCTCGAAGAAAGTGGCATTGCCGGTTATACGGACGCCTTCTCGCTTTACGAGGCCACACGCCGCGAGCGGGCAACCAAGGTGCAGACCATATCCAACGCCAATACATGGCTGAAGCAGCCCGAGGACCCAGCCTGGGTGTATGGCTATGATGCGCTGACCGCAGCGCTGGGCTGACCTACAGCGCCGTGCACCATACACGGCGCACAAAGGTTCGCTGCCGCTCTTTGCATGTATTGCATCATTTTCTCTTCACACCGATTCCGGTTTATAGAATGATGCCATATGTGAAATGGGCCCACCTAAAGCATGTCGCGTTTTATTGTCCTCAATAAAGCGATAACGTACATGCGGCTAAATAAGAGATAAAGCCTGTCGCAGTGAATCCTATTCACTGCGACAGGCTTTAGAGTTTGTCAGGTTCAGATTGAACCAGACAAACTCTATATTCTCTTGTTTTCGTTTGTCTTTTCGGGAAAACCGGGTTCCACTTTTCCCTGACAAACTCTATTGAAGAGCTGAGAGAACAGCTTTGAGCAATGTCTGTGGCTTGTAGTTCAGGCGGGTCGGCGTCAACCCCATTCGCAGAACAATCAATTTGACTGAGGGTACAATGGCAATCGTTTGGCCATCATGCCCCTGAAACCAGACAGTCTCCTCTGGCAAACCATAATCTGTGTTGGAGGCCACGCCCGGACCAACCCGCCACATGAAGCCTTCGGTGTAGAGTCCATGCGACGCGGTGGTGGGACTCTCCATCATGGCCACATAGCCTGGCGGCAACAGCCGTCTGCCGTTCCAGACACCATCTTGCAGCAGCATTTGCGCAAACTTCGCCCAATCCCTTGGCGTGGCATAAAGATAAGAGCCACCAGAGAACGTGCCGCTTTCATCGGCTTCAAGCGTGGCACTGTCCATGCCCAACGGATCAAACAAAGCTGTTTTCGGATAAAGAAGCGCATCATTGTGTGAAATAAAACTGTTCATCCACACACGAGTAGCCAACACGGACGATCCGGTGGAATAGCTGAATTTCGCGCCCGGAGGTGCCGTCAACGGCTGAGACGCTGCGAACCTCGCCTGATCCCGCTCAAGAAACAGCATCCGCGTGACATCCGTCAAATCGCTATAGTCCTCATTGAAGAGCAAGCCGCTTTGCATTGCCAGCACATCCCGAAGCTGGATTTTGGCGCGGTCATCGCCCTGCCATTGCGGAAAAAGATGATCCTGCTCAAGCCGCAAGGCCCCTGAGCCAACCCGCTGTCCAACGAGCGCTGCGGTGACGGTTTTGGTCATTGACCAGCCCAGCAGCGGCGTTGTCGGGTGAAACCCTTTGCCGTAGGTCTCGCCAATCAACTTTCCGTCCCGAATGGCCAGCACCGCCCGCATGCCCGGTCCCACCAGAGCGGGATTGGATAAAACCGGCTTTAGCGCCGGATCAACCCGTGCTTCCCCCCTCCCCTCAGGCCATGGCGCGTCGCTTGTGTTGGCAGCAGCAGCCGTGGACTGCGGAATGGATATCGCGCGGGCCTGCTGCAACTGGCCATCAATCACATTGGTGCAGCCGAGGCCCGGACGGTAAAGGGCTGTGCTGGACGCAAAGACTCCCAGAAAATAAGTGGTCACGGTGCCCGCTTGCCGATCCACCTGCAAGCGCATCAGGCGCAGCAAGGGATTGCCGGGTGCCTGCACATCCTCTTCCAGCACAGCGTCTGGATCACGATCAGCCAGAAACACGTTGGAACAAACAATCTTCGACGCATAGCCCGTGCCCACCCGCAGAATATTGGGTGGAGAAACGGCAAGCCATGCGCCCGCCCCCACGACAATCACAAGGAGACCAAGGGCCAAACGCCTTACCAACCGAATCACAGCCCTCATCCTGAAGTCTCCCTCCACCCTATATCGAGAGCAACAGGTAGTCGCTGTTCGCCTTTAAAACCAGTTTATCCGAAAACTTTCACGGATTTTTATCCATGACAGTCCTCAACAGGCCCCGTCATCAAACTGTATTGGAGACGCTCTATCCACATCCGGATCGTGACACAGGGCCTGATAGACCATGACCGAATTTGTTCCCGATGCGGGTTTTCGCAAAAATGAAAAGCTGAAATCCGCACTGCTTCAGCACAGCGCCCTTTCCGCCAAGGGGATTTCCGAGCGGCTGTTTGGAATTCTCTTCTCTGGCCTCGTCTATCCGCAGATCTGGGAAGACCCGGATGTGGATATGCAAGCCATGGCGCTGGCACCCGGCCATCGGATTGTCACCATCGGCTCTGGCGGCTGCAACATGCTGGCCTATCTCTCCAAGGCCCCGGATCATATTGATGTGGTGGATCTCAATCCGCACCACATTGCGCTCAACCGCATGAAGCTGGCAGCGTTTCGGCATCTGCCCGATCACATGGCCGTTGTGCGGCTGCTCGGTTCAGACAATGCCCGCACCAACGCCAGCATGTTCGATCGCTATGTCGCGCCACATCTCGATAGCTCTACCCATCGCTATTGGAACCAGCGCAGCCCTCTGGGTCGTCGCAGGATCAGCGTTTTCAACGGTAATTTCTATCGCACCGGCCTGCTGGGTCGTTTCATCGCCGCTGGCCACGCTCTTGCACGCCTGCATGGCGTGAAGCTGGAAGAGATCACCCGCTGCAACACCCTCGAAGAACAGCGTCAGTTCTTTGATACGCGCATTGCTCCGATTTTCGAAAAGCCTCTGGTGCGTTGGCTGACCAACCGCAAAAGCTCGCTGTTCGGTCTCGGCATTCCGCCACAGCAATATGATGAACTGGCCTCGGTGTCCGAAACCGGCACAATTGCGCCGGTGCTGAAAGAGCGACTGGAGAAGCTGGCCTGTCACTTCTCGATCAAGGAAAACTATTTTGCTTGGCAGGCTTTTGCTCGCCGCTATCCCAAATCCCACGAGGGTGCCTTGCCCGATTATCTGCGGGCCGATTACTACAGCATCATTCGCGCCAACACCGAGCGCGTGGCCGTACATCATGCCAGCTACACCGAGCTTTTGGCCAGCAAACCCGCAGGCAGCGTGGATCGTTTCATTTTGCTGGACGCGCAGGACTGGATGACCGATCAGCAGCTCAACGACCTGTGGACGGAAATCAGCCGTACCGCAGATGACGGTGCACGAGTGATTTTCCGTACAGCCGCCGAAAAAAGCGTGATTGAAGGCCGTCTGGCTGAGACAATCTCCAACCAGTGGACCTATCTGAAAGAAAGCTCTGAGCATTTCAACAGACTTGACCGCTCGGCGATTTATGGTGGCTTCCACATCTACGAGAAAAAGGCATGAGCAACGCCACATCAGGTCATAGCATGGATCGCGGACACGCCAGCAAGATGGATCAGGTCTATCGCTATCAGCGTTATATCTATGATCTGACACGCAAATACTATCTGCTGGGACGCGATAGAGCGATCTTGAAACTGCATGTGCCTGATGGTGGCACCTTGCTGGAAGTGGCCTGTGGCACGGGACGCAATCTGGCCCATGCCCATAAATTCTACCCGAACGCAAAACTGTTCGGACTGGATATTTCCAGAGAAATGCTGGCCCAGGCCGAACGCAATTTTCGCGGCATGCCGCAGCCGCCAGTGCTGCGCATTGCCGATGCATCAGCCTTTCATGCCAGTGAATTTGGCGAGGAAGGCTTTGACCGCATCCTGATTTCCTACGCCCTGTCGATGATCCCAAATTGGGAAGAAGCGGTGGCCTGCGCGCTGGCCGCTCTGAATTCCGGCGGCTCCCTGCATATCGTCGATTTTGGTCAACAGGAACGGATGCCAGCGCGGTTTAAACGCTTCCTGCATGGCTGGCTTGCGCGTTTCCATGTCACGCCTCGGGCCAATATGCGTGAGGTGTTGGCACGTCAGGCCGAAAGAGCCAACTCCAAGCTGGAATTTACCCCGCTCAGCCGTGGCTATGCGTGGCACGCTATTTTGCAAAAAGGCATTGCCGCTTAAATTGATTATAACTTTATTTTAACGATGATAGAGCAGAAGATGCTAAGCGCGTCTTTTGTTCTTGCGTGTGCGCGCTGCTGCATAATTCTCTCCTTCAATCGACTCCTATTGAAGGAGAGAATTATGCAGTAAATTTAAAGTGCTACAGCATCTTATGCGCGTTTGATAAAATGCACGATGATGTAGTGAATCAGTGTATACACTCTTTGATTGAACAGGTCTCCGATGCGGTCGCTGATTATAGCACTGATGCCACTTTCGCTCATTCTGGCCTCGTGTACCTCCACAAGCTATGACTTGATGGAGACCGCGTCTCTTCAGCCAAAGTTTCAAGATAAAGATCCGATGGATTTCGGCGTGAATTCGCCCCATCGCCATGAGGTCCATGGCATTGATGTGTCCAAGTGGAACGGCAACATCAATTGGGTGCAGGTGAGAAACTCCGGCGTTGCTTTCACCTTCATCAAGGCCACCGAAGGCAAGGATGTGGTCGATCCGAAATTTGCCGAATATTGGCAGCAGGCACGCGCCGCAGGCATGCCGCATGCGCCCTATCATTTCTATTATTTCTGCTCCAGCGCCGACGAGCAGGCCAATTGGTTCATTGCCAATGTGCCGCGCGATTCCATGGCCATGCCGCCAGTCATCGATGTGGAATGGAACCACACCTCCAAGACCTGCACCACACGCCCGCCCGCACCCGTGGTGCGCGCCGAGATGAAACGGTTTATGGACCGGCTGGAAGCCTATTACGGCAAGCGGCCAATTATCTACACATCGGTGGATTTCCACCGCGAAAATCTGGAAGGTGCCTTCCCGGATTATTACTTCTGGGTTCGCTCTGTGGCCAAACACCCATCAGAGATTTATCCGGGTCGCAAATGGGCCTTTTGGCAATATACCTCAACCGGCGTGGTTCCCGGCATCAAGGGCAATACGGATATCAACGTGTTTGCTGGAACAAGGCAATATTGGCGCAAGTGGGTGGCCGCCGTTTCTGCCCCGCCACAGCGTCCGGCGCAACAACAGATTGCACAGCAACCACAAACCATTGCCCAACCGGCGACACAGGGCATGAGCGGAACCCTACCGCCCATGGTGGAGCCACCGCAATCGGTAGGTCAGATCCAACAAGCCGCAAATTGATCTTCCAGCTGCGATCTTTGGTCCTATATGGTTCATAGTGGCCTATATTACCATTGTAAGGTCACAAAGCTGCGGCAGAGCAAGCCATCTTTCACATTCGAGGTTCCTTCGACATGTCCATTGTCTCCCGTCTCACAGCAACCATCGTGCTCAGCACCCTCATGACCGGTGTGGCCTTTGCCCAAGCCCCGCAATGTGGCGGCGACCTCAACACTTTCTTGCAGGGTGTGAAGGCCGAAGCCGTCAAAAATGGCGCGTCCGCTGCGGCTGCCGATAAGGCGCTGGCTGGAGCCCAGATTGATCAGAAGGTTTTGGCCCGCGACCGCGCACAGGGCGTGTTCAAGCAGACCTTCACCGAGTTTTCCACGCGCACCGTTTCCAAGGGTCGTCTGGATCAGGGCAAGCAGAAAATGGTCCAATATAAGGCGGTTTTTGATCGTGCCGAGAAAGAATATGGCGTTGCCCCCGGCGTGATTGCCGCCTTCTGGGCCATGGAAACCGACTTTGGTGCGGTACAGGGCGATTTCAACACCCGTAATGCATTGGTGACGCTGGCACACGATTGCCGTCGTCCAGAGCTGTTCCGTCCGCAATTGCTGGCAATGATCACCATGGTCCAGCACGGCGATCTGGACCCTGAAACCAATACCGGTGCATGGGCCGGTGAAGTCGGTCAGGTACAGATGCTGCCCAAGGACATTGTTGCCTTTGGCGTCGATGGCGATGGCGATGGCCACGTTGCGCTCAAAACCAGTTCTCCTGACGCCATCATGACCGCAGCCAAGTTTATCCAGCATCTTGGGTTCAAGCGCGGTGAGCCATGGATTCAGGAAGTTAGCGTGCCGGAAAACCTGCCTTGGGAAAAGAGCGGCTTTGACAGCGGCATGAAGGCCGGCGATTGGTTCAAGTTGGGCGTGAAGCCACGCGATGGCAACACCAAATTTGCAGATTTGGAAGGCGAGTTGATCCTGCCGCAGGGCCGCAAAGGTCCAGCCTTTATCACCTACCCCAATTTCGGCATTTATCTGGAATGGAACAAGTCGTTCATTTACACCACCTCTGCCGCCTATTTTGCCACACGTCTTGAAGGCGCCGAAGCCTATGCAAAGGGCAATCCCGAGCCGGGCCTGAGCGACGTGCAGATGAAGGAATTGCAGACAAAACTAAAAGCCAAGGGCTATGAGGTAGGCGACATCGACGGCATACTCGGCGGCGGCACCCGTGATGCCGTGCAAAAGGAACAGTTAAAGCACAATATGCCTGCCGACGGCTGGCCAACACCTGCCCTGCTGGCTGCTCTCTGAGAATAAACGGTCTATTTGAAAATGCCGCGCATCATCTGATGTGCGGCATTTTTGTTTGCGGCAAGGAGCACAGCGGCGCGCATAAGCTCGGGGCTGCGTTGCACCGTAGACCTCGTAAATCACATGAAAATATCAGCCGAAAAACACGATTATTTTTCGTGAGGCTGCGCATATCAAAATCGGATGTGCGCGACGAATTATCAGCCAAAGGCCCCAAAATGCGGCCTTTGATGCACTATGGTGAAGGCCCAATTAACTTTGAAATATTTCGTTATCACGTAAATTTACGATATTATTTCAGACCGTTACCCAACGCACAGGGTTAAATTTTCACAGATATACTGCAACGCAACACATAATTTGCTTTTCAAAAGACACAAAACGGTCATAATCTCTAAACGTTAACGCAAGGAGGCAGCAATGGAACTTACACGTTCATTCAACATCCTGGCAGTCAGTGCAGCGTTCGTATTTGTGGCGGTCATGTTGTTCATTTGAATGAATGCATGACGACAGTCTTCAATCCAGAGGGGACGTCTCGGATTTCGAGACAGGATGGAGATTTACACGGCTGGCACAATGACTCAAAAGATGAGAAAAGCTCATCATTGCGTCTTGTCTCATAAGGCAGCGATTTAAAAAGAAATCCGGGCCACCTGATTGGAGGCCCGGATTTTTTATGTCTACGATGACATGACACTCAGGCAGACGCGCCGACAGCACGCGGCGCATCTATGCCATCCCGCCGGTTGCGACGGCTCAAGCCGAGTTGATGCAAGGTGGCATTCACCAACGGCGCACGGTTCATGGTATAGAGGTGGAATTCATCCACACCACGACGCCGCAAGTCGTTGATCTGCTCGACCGCCACAGCAGCAGCAACCCGTGCCCGCTCAGAAGGCGTATCGTCCAGACCCGCAAACCGCGCATCCAGCCATGCCGGAACCGAAGTGCCGCACATGGAAGCAAACCGCTTCAACTGCGTGAGATTGAGGATGGGCATAATGCCGGGCACAATCGGGATAGAAATGCCCGCCGACCGCACCCGATCAAGGTAGCGCTCAAACACATCATTATCGAAGAAAAACTGGGTGAGCGCTCGCGTGGCACCATTGTCCACCTTGCGCTTCAACATATCGATGTCCACAGCAAGATCGGCACTCTCGGGATGCTTTTCCGGGTAGGCAGAGACGGAAATCTCAAAATCACCCATATCCTTCAGGCCAGCCACCAGCGCCGCCGCATTTTCATAGCCACCCGGATGGGGCTGATAGGCCGAGCCAACACCCGTTGGCGGATCGCCACGCAATGCCACAAAATGGTTAACGCCAACGGCGCGGAATTCGGCCACAACATGCGCCACCTCTTCCCGCGTGGCGCCCACACAGGTCAAATGCGATGCCGTTGCCAATGGCGTCTCGGCAATCAATCGGCGCACTGCGGCCAGCGTCGGGGCTTTGGTCGTGCCACCGGCACCATAGGTGACGGAGACAAACTCAGGCTCCCATCCCGCCAGATCATCGACTGTTTCCCAAAGCTGGGCTTCCATGTCTTCAGACTTCGGCGGAAAGAACTCGAAAGAGAGCTTGAATGGGCGCGCTTGCACCTTTTTTTGAGAATTGTCAGCCATCAATAGCCTCCCACCAATTTCGGTTTATGCACGGCATACTCTTCAGCCACCCCATAGGTCGCCAGCCAGAGTGTTGCCGTCAGCGCATCCCCCGGCTGTTGACGCGGAGCAACATCCACTGCGTTTAAAAGGTTAAATCCGGCCTTTGTCAGCCAATCGCCCATCAGTTGGTGGGAAAAGCCGAGCCGGATATGCGCGTGTTCCTCTCGCAGATGCTCCAACTTATGCGGAGCAAGATCAATAATGATCAACTGCCCACCCGGCTTCAGCATGCGCGCCGCTTCTTGCAAGGCCATCTCAGGCTCCACAAGAAAGTGGAGAACCTGATGGATGATGACAATGTCAAACTCGCCGCCATCCAGCGGCAGGTTCAAAATATCACCTTGACGCACAGAGGCCTTGGTCACATTAGCCTTATCGAGATTGGCGCGCGCTACGGCCAGCATGTCGCGGCTGGCATCGATGCCAACAGCACGTTGATAGCGATCCTGCAACAATTGCAAGATACGGCCTGTGCCCGTGCCAAGGTCCAACAGCGCATCAACATTGCGCTCACCAATCAGAGACACGAGGGCGCGCTCCACCTCGGAGTCATTCACATGCAAGCGGCGCAATTCATCCCACTCGGCAGCATTTCGGCTGAAATAGGCCTGTGCCTTTTCCGCCCGCGCCCGCTTTACCGCACCAAGCCGATCACCATCGCGGAGCAAAACCGGATCGCTCTTCGATGTCTCTTCCAGCAACAGGCGGGCAAGCCGCGCTGCCGCACCATCCTGCTTCAGGCGAAAATAGGCCCAGGCCCCTTCCTGGTAACGATCAACCAGCTCGGCCTCGGCCAACAGCTTTAAATGACGGGAAATGCGTGGCTGGGATTGCCCAAGAATATCCGTGAGATCCGACACCGTCAGATCGCCTGCCTCCAAAAGCGCAAGCAACCGCAACCGCGTTGGCTCTCCCGCCGCTTTCAGCAAATCCACCAGACTGTCCAGGGCAAAAGCCATTGTTAAGCTTCCATCAATCAAGATATAAACATATCTTTATATCACAAGACGTTTTTTCGCAAGCCCGAAATGGAAGCAGATGCGAAAAGGCGGCACTCTTGCGCCGCCTTCCTTATTGAGCCGTAAACACCGTGTAGCATTCAGGGGTGAACCGATGCCAGACCCGATTTAAAAGTCTTCCCATCCCTGCTGCTTGACGGCAACAGCCGCACCACCACGTGTCGCTATTGGTCGGCTTGCGGCAGCAGCAGCACGTGGCGCAACAAGGCTATCCTGACGCCGTGCTGGCGAGCCATGCGACGCTTGCGGAACCGCATTGCCAGTTCTGAACCGGCCAAGAAGATCGCCAAGCTTGACCGATTCCTGATTGAGGCCAGCACCGGCCGCATTCATCTCTTCAACCATCGCCGCATTCTGCTGCGTCGCCTGATCCATATGGTTCACGGCGGTATTGACTTCGCCAAGACCCACAGACTGTTCCTGAGCCGCTGTCGCAATCGCATCCATATGGGCATTGATAGCCTGCACCAGCTCGGCGATTTCGCTCAAGCCCTCGCCCGTGTCATTCACAAGCTTCACACCATCACCAACCGCCACTTCCGAATTGGCAATCAGCGCCTTGATTTCCTTGGCTGCATTGGCAGACCGCTGCGCCAATTCACGCACTTCCTGCGCAACAACCGCAAAGCCCTTGCCCGCTTCTCCCGCACGCGCGGCTTCAACTCCGGCATTCAGCGCCAGAAGATTGGTCTGAAAGGCAATCTCATCAATCACGCTGATAATCTGGGTGATCTTGTTTGATGCCTCTTCAATCCGACCCATGGCCGTCACAGCATTGCTGACGACAGAGCCAGAATGCTCGGCCTTTGAGCGCGTGTTGCGAACCAGATCACGCGCATCGCCCGTGCGCTGCGAGGTTGCTTTTACGTTGGCGGTGATCTGTTCCAGAGCCGCTGCGGTCTGCTCAAGCGAGGCTGCCTGCTGCTCGGTGCGACGCGCCAGATTATCCGACGCTTGCGAGATTTCGCCGCTGCCATTGCGCACAGCACTGGCCGTGCCACCAACATCCAGCAAGGCCGTGCGCAATTGCTCGACAGAACGGTTGAAGTCATGACGAAGCGTTTCAAACTGTGGTGCGAATTCCTCATGGATTTCGCACAGCATATCGCCATCGGCAAGCCGTTTAAGGCCTCCTGCAAGTGCGCCTGTGGCTTTGGTCAGGCGTTCATTAGCATCCGCTTCCGCTTTGGCCTGCAATTCCTCGCGCTCGGCTTCAGTGCGACGCCGTGTTTCCTGCGCCGCCTGTTCAAGCTGGTCATTACGGATTGCTGCCTGACGGAAAATTTCCACTGACTGGGCAATATCACCGATTTCATCTTTACGGTCGAGGTAAGGAATGGAACTCGCTTTGTCCCCCTCGGCAAGACCGAGCATCCGGCCTGAAATGCGTTGGATAGCACCAGACAGAATGCGCAAAACAGAAACGCTGAACAGCGCCGTAACGGCAACCAGAGTTCCAAGAGCAGTCAACAGAACGTAGAAGGAGCTGCGGGCGCTGCCCAGCTTGTCCGAAGCCAAAGTGGAAAGTTGTTGCGATGTAGACGTTACCAAATTGCCAAAAAATTCGCGACGCTTAGCCATTTCGGCATTCCATTTGTCAAAATCACCGGCGGCTGGAGTAAACGTGCGACCGGCCGCCATAGCCTCGATGGTTTTCTGAAGATCCACAGCATCACTTGATTGCCAAAACTGGTCATATTGATCAATCAACGGTTTCGGTACGAATTGCCGCATCGTTTTGTTGTAAGTGCGAGCCTGATTGTATCCGTAATGGAAGCGGGCCGCTTCTTCAAAGGTCATCGTACCTTTCTGAGTATAAACTTGACCGACACGATTCATAATTAGGTAAGATTCGTTGACCAGCAGCATGGAGTAGTATCCTTGAATACCTTGAGACAAGGAGCGATCGTCAACAAGATTAGAGGCGCGCCCGGCAATTTCCGCCCCCATACCTGTGATGGGCTGGAGATATTTTAACGGCAGGAGCGGATCGGATTGACCAGAATCAACGGCAGCCCGAAACTCACCAATCTTGCTAAAATAATCGACCAAACGACCCTTAAGTTCATTAAGCGTGGCATCGTTATAACCCGCAGCAACCGCGTCGTCATAAGCGCTGATGACTGCCTTATAGGCAGCATCAGAAACTGCCCTCGCCTCAGCTCGGCTGGCAGGTGGTGCCATACTTTCCGACGGTATGAACTGCAAGAGACCTCCACCTGCAAGCGCAAGACGTTCCAGCGTCACAGCATTCGTCATTTGATGATATTTCTCACGGGCATCCCAGCTCATAACAGCGCCAAGCACAACGGCGGCAAGCAACGGAACAACGCCAAGGCTGGTCAAAAGAGCTTTGAATGACAAAGCAGAAAAAAATCGCATTAAAAAATCCTCCCCAGGTCGAAAATCAAGGATCCTCCTCTCGGAGCCCGCTGAAACGTATTTAAAAAAGAAAATATAGGATAATTGTTATCATTTAGTGAGCATGTCAAAATGGACTCAATCAACAAATACGCGCTCTTTTCGCTCAACACCACCTCAAATAGGCGAGCACCGGCGTTTGAGGATCGACAATAGGCCTTTGCGTCATTCCGCATGATGTTTGCAACCGAAGTTCGGAGCAACTCACACAGTCGAAAAAGAAAAAGCCTCGGTGTTTTGCAAAACACCGAGGCTTTCGAATGTGCAGAAGGAGCGTTTTTTATAGAGTCTGTCGTTTTCGTTTGTCTTATCGGTAAAACCGGATTCCACTTTTCCCTGACAAACTCTAGGGTCGAAACCCAATCAAAC
>DNPN01000019.1 GCA_003501385.1 Rhizobium sp.
ATGGCAAACAGTTTTCCGGTGCGGGAAAAGCCGGTCTGCACCTCGTCGGCGATCAGCAGAATGCCATATTTATCAGCAATTTCGCGCAGCTTGAGCATGAAAGCCTTAGGCACTTCATAAAAGCCGCCTTCGCCCTGCACAGGCTCGATGATAAAGGCAGCCACCCGGTTGGGATCAACATCAGCCTTGAACAATTTGTCGAGCACGCCCAGCGTATCTTCCACCGTGGTGCCGTGCAGCTCGACCGGGAAGGGTACGTGGAACACATCCGGCATCATTGCTCCGAAGCCGGTTTTATAGGGAACAACCTTTCCCGTCAGCGTCATGCCCATGAAGGTGCGGCCATGAAAAGCGCCGGTAAAGGCAATGACGGCTGAGCGGCTTGTGGCGGCTCTGGCGATTTTTACTGCATTTTCAACAGCTTCTGCGCCGGTGGTCACAAAAACCGTCTTCTTCTTGAACGCGCCTGGAACGGCATCGTTCAAGCGCTCGGCAAGACGAACGTAATTCTCATAGGGCACGACCTGATGGCAGGTATGGGTGAAGCGATCCAGCTGCTCTTTGACAGCGGCAATCACCTTGGGATGCCGATGACCCGTATTCACCACAGCAATGCCGGCACCGAAATCGATATAACGATGGCCCTCGACATCCCAGATTTCGGCGTTTTCCGCCTTTTCCGCATAGATCTGCGTGGTGACACCCACGCCACGGGATATGGCATCGGTACGGCGTTCGGCAATGTCCTGGTTCAGCATCTTCATTCCTCTCACGCGACACGGGTATTCACCCTGTTGATTTTGATAAACTCAACATAAATTCTGCAAAGTTTCAATATCCATCTGCTATGTCCGCGATCAAAAAGTCTCAATCTTTGGCTGCAAGCTTCCACCCAATCGAGATCGAGACCACGGAGCAGCCCCTCTGTCGTTGTCCATGTGTCGTGCAATCTCTCATTGCATATCTGTTGGATGATCATCGATCCAAGCTTCTTGAGTTGCCACCAGAGCCAGGTGGGCAAGGGCTGGCAATGACTTTGAGCCCGTCTTGGTCATGATCGAAGCCTTGTGATTTTCGACAGTTCGCTGGCTGATGCGCAGGTCCGCGGCGATATTCTTACTGGGATGGCCTGCGACAACCATCGTCATGATCTGCTTTTGCCGCATCGTGAGAGAAGAAGTCAGCTTGGCCGCGTCTTGCTGCCAGATCACGCGCTTGATCTCATCTTGTGATTGCGCGAGAGCCCTATCAATGCTGTCCAGAAGCTCGGAATGTTCCAATGGCTTTTCGATAAAGTCAGAGGCTCCCGCCTTCATCGCCTTTACTGCCATTGTCACGTCGCTGTTGCCCGTCATCATGATAGAGTGAAGGTGACGGCCGCTGTCTTTAAGCCGCTGAAGAAGCTCCAGTCCGTTCATGCCTGGAAGATAGCCATCCACCAGCAAACATCCGTCGTCCCAGGGATGGCTGGCATTCAAAAACGCTTCACAGCTGGCATAGGTTTCGACCATAAGGTCATGTTTTTCAAGCACAAGTCTCAAAGTTTGCAGCAGACGATCGTCATCATCGACCACAAAAACCGTGCTTGTCGTATCCATTGTCGCCGTCGAAGCAGCGGGCACAAGATCATCTTCCATGTTCACGCCAAGCAAAGTGTGCATGGCGTGTTCCAGATCACCCAAACGAATGGGTTTAGCCAAAGCAGAATCTCACGCAATGACTGTCTCAGACGGTCCATCTGTTGATAGCAATCAAGGCGTTAGCGCATGTCTTTTCGGAAAACACGGATCTACTTTTCTCTGACGAACTCTATCGCAGCGCCCGCAAAGCATTCAGAATAACCGCAACATCAATGACTTCCTGTGTCAGCGCGCCTTGAACGGGCGGCAAATAGCCAAAGCTTGCCAAAGCCATCGCACACAGTGACAGGCCAAGGCCCACGACAACGCTTTGTAGCGCAATGCGACGACTGCGGCGCGCCACCGCCATGGCTTTCACCAGCGGTGCCAACTCGTCCACCAACAGCACAACCCCCGCCGCTTCCGATGACGAGGCCGTGCCATGTGCGCCCATTGCTACACCCACATCGGCGCAGGCCAGCGCTGGCGCATCGTTCACGCCATCGCCCACCATCATCACCGGGCCATTGGCAACCTCCTTGCGCACAGTGGCAACCTTGGCATCGGGCGAAAGATCACCCAATACAAGATCGAAGCCCAGCGCCTTGCCCACTCTCATGACGATATCACTGCGATCACCAGAGGCCAGTACCAGCCGCGATACCCCTGCCTGCCTGATGCCATCCAGCATGGGTTTGGCATCGGCGCGGATTTGATCCTGCAACACGATAATCCCCGCGACCCGTCCATTGATGCCGACAGCCACGGTCATCGCAGTTGGATCAATATCCGCAAGAAGGTCATTGGCTCGGACATTGCCGCAGTGTTGTGCGACAAAGCCATTGCCGCCCACAACCACTTTTTGTCCATCCACCATGCCCTCAAGCCCGGTTCCCGGTGTTTCCTGAACCGCCTCAGGGGTGGATAGAGGCAAGCCTTTGGCCTGCGCCGCCTTGATCAGCGCCGTTGCCACAATATGCCCGGAGGCCTGATCCAGGCTTGCCGCAAGCCGCAAAACATCTGATGGATCAAATTCTTCACGCGTCTTGATCTGGGTGATTGCGGCCTGCCCGTGCGTGACGGTACCAGTTTTGTCGAGGATAACGGTGCGTATCCGCGACATGGCCTCCAGCACACCGCCGCCTTTGATCAGAACGCCCATGCTTGCTGCGCGGGACATGCCGGAAATCAGCGCGACGGGTACCGCAAGAATCAAGGGACAGGGTGTTGCAACAACAAGAACGGAGAGCACGCGGATAGTATCCTGCGTCAAAAACCAGGTCATCGCGGCGATCAAGATCGTCAGCGCCAAAAAGCCGATGGCATAGCGATCGGCCATGCGCACCATCGGGGCCTTGCTGGATTGTGCGGCCTCTACCAACCGCACAATGCCTGCATACGTGCTTTCCGTTGCGAGACGGCTGGCAACAAGCTCAAATGGAGGTCCTGCACAAGCCGCACCACTCAACGCTTCGCTGCCCTTGAGGATGTTTTGCGGCAAGGCTTCCCCTGTCAGTGCGGAAAGATCAAGCACCGCGATGTCGCTCACGATGCGGCCATCGACCGGCAAAACATCACCTTGGCGGATCAACAGCCGATCCCCCGGCCTGATCTCTGCAATTGGCACTTGTTGCAGCACATCCCCATCAAACCGCATTGCGGTTTGCGCAACGCGCCCCATCAGGGCGGTCATCTCCTTTTTCGCCCGATTTTCGGCAAAATCCTCGAGCAATTGGCCGCCGGCATACATCATGGCTACAACATTGGCCGCCAGTGGCTCACCAAAGGCCAGCGCCGCTGACATGGAAAGAGCGGCGACAATGTCAAGGCCCATATCCCCCTTGCGCAGCGAGACTGCGATCTGGATGAACAGGCCAATCAGCACGGGAGCTGTGGCCGCAGACCAGACCCAACCGGCCTCAACCGGCAGGGAAAGCCACATGAGCATGCCACCCGTCACCAGCCCGATCGCGGCGATGCCGATCAGAACCCTTGACTGATAGCGGTGAAACATATCTCCAACGTGCAGCCGCATTGTGTCTTCCTTTACATCCCTCATCAAAGACGAAAGGCTCGACGGACCCGAAAATTATCGTGGTGACAGTCTGCGCCTTACAGAGCCGTGCGCCATATATGGTGCACAAAGGTTCGCTGTAGCTCTTTTTATCTGCTGCATAATTCTTTAAACTGATTCCGGTTTAAAGAATTATGCAGCAAGAATATCATTCTTGCGCACCACAGGATGCCATAGTGCAGCCAGCCCAGGCAAAACAGCAAGGCCAATCAGCACACAGGCGGCAAATTCATGCCGCCCGGTGAGTGCTGCATCCAATGGCGGGTAGGAGAGCCGACAAAAGGCCATGTTTCGCATCGGCCCCCGTGACGTCGGAGAAACAGGCCGAGGCGGCGTTCGACTATTGTCATTGGCGAACTGATTGAGCAGGCGCTGTGGCGTTGGGGTTCGCGTTTCGCAAGAGTTTGTCAGGGGAAAGTCGAGTCCGGTTTTGCCGAAAAGCTAACGAAGACAAAAAACGGAGTTTGTCACGGAAAAGGCGAACCCGATTGGCCAGTTGTCGCGTCGGGTGCAGGTGGCATCAATGTTGCCGCAAAGCGTCTAAGACCATGCACCTGATCGACAAGATGCAAGATGACACTCACCCCTTCATCATTGACACCAAGACGTTCTTTCAGGTCCAAAATCAGTTGCGCCCGGGCAACGTCAATGTCGGAAAACTCCATATCCGTTGAGACAGCATTGGGTAGCAACCACTCCTCTTGCAGCCAGACGTCAAGGGTCTGTGGATTGACATGGGTGCGATCCATAAATTCAAACCTGTTGATGATCATGACAGCATGTCCTTGCGCGGGTCGTCATCCGGGTTGGGCGTCCAGTTGGTCAGAAAGTTTTCCAGTTCTGTGTCCGCTTTGCTTGGCAGAACCACCCGCAGTGTCACCAGTTCGTCACCATGGCTATGGGCATGGGCAATGCCCTTGCCCTTCAGCCGCAGAACGGAGCCGGTATTCGATCCCTTTGGAATTGTCACCATGACAGCGCCTGTGGGGGTTGGCACTTTCAGCCGCGCACCCAGAACCGCCTCCCGGATTGTCACTGGCAAATCGAGATGGATGTCATCGCCCTTGCGCGTGAAGAAGGCATGCGGATTGACTGTTATGGTCACAAGTGCATCGCCAGCCTGGCCTTGAGGGCCGCCGGGCGCGCCCTTGCCACGCAGCCGCAGCACCTGCTTATCCTCAATTCCGGCGGGGATTGCCAGATCCAGCGAGCCACCATCGGGCAAGGAAATGCGTTTTTTGGCACCGTTAATGGCATCCAAAAAGTCAACAGTGAGGGTGTAGTTCAAATCCTGACCGCGCATCCGTCGTGATTGACGGGACTGGCGACCAAACATGTCTGCAAAAATATCCTCTGCGCCACCAAAATCGGAAAAACCCGAGGTGTTCTGATAGCGATTGCCACCAGCACCGTTGGCGGCATAATCCTTGTAGTAATTCTGCCTTGGTCGCTCTGTGCCAGATGCATCAATCTCGCCACTGTCGAAGCGCTTGCGCTTCTCAGGATCGGAGAGGATTTCATTTGCGGCAGACAGTTCCTTAAAACGTTCTTCCGCTTTGGCATTGCCCGGATTGAGATCAGGATGCAGCGTTTTGGCAAGCTTGCGGTACGCTTTGCGGATCTCGTCACTGGAGGCGGTTCTAGTAACACCCAGGGTTTCGTAAGGGTCTTTCATATTGTCTCCGAACGGGCATCAGCAAAAGGCACTCAAGTGCATAAAACTCAGTGTATACCTGTCTGTCCTCCACGGATAGCGTCGGAAACTACACAAGCCAATCTCCACCGCTGCCCAGTCGACACAAGACAATTCGGCGCGCCAAGCATTCTGCATGCTACAAAAGGAGATTGGCCGTGAATCTCCGAGAGTCTGCCTGGTTCAGTCTGAGCCTGAAAGACTTTTGGGAGCACGCTTCGGTTTAGCTGATCATGATTGGTGTCGAAAAGCGATGAACGCCTCTGGGCTCGAACGAAAGGCAAGGCGACAGGCCAACAAGCTCTGCTGCAAGCCACATAACGGATAGCCACATCTCTGTTCCCTGCAGGCTGGCGTTTTGCCCCATGGCAAAAGCATAGCCCTGTTGGCCGATCCAGTGGGTGGAAAGCTTGGCGATCAGCGAAAAGGCAATTGCGCGGGCCTCTTCGCGGCGATGGTCCGTCTGTTTCAAACAAAGAAGCAAAGGATGGATTGTATCCAGAAGATTGCAGGCGTTGAACTGTGTACCCGAAAACCCCGCATAGGCACGATAATGGTCAAGGACGGAATCGATTGTTCTTTCAGGATAGGGCAAGGGCAAGCCAAACTGGGCATAGGATCCACGCGATAGTCGATAGAAGCCATTGACCGGCTGTAAAAAGCCTTCGTCCTGTGTTGATCTGCCCCAAAGGCCGGTCACTCGGTCTGCATTCAAGGCTAGCCATCCGAACAGCACATGACGATTGGCCCCGGAGGTGAAATAACGGGCGTTGAGATAGAGGGCCGTGGCTATGGCATCCACAGTCGCGCCGCTATGCCATGCACGAGTGCGCCAAGGGAGTGTTTCCAGCCATTTTATCAGGCTCGCCGGGTCTTGTTCTTCCACGACAGGGATAGGATAAAGTGGCTTTGAACCCAGACATTCCAATGCATAGCCAACTGCAAGGACATTGTAGAGCGCGAGCGGATCGTCGCGCAAGGGGTGTTGCGCCTGACGATAGGGATCGGGAAACAGGCCTGTATGTTCCTCCTGCACGGCTTGCAGCCGGTTGATGGTTTGCTCAACATCGAAGATCTCGCGCGCGCCATCAAAGGTTGATGCAATTTCAACTGCATCACACAGATGCCGTATGCTGCGCGTGACGTTGCCACTGGCGTCAGCCGATTGGTACTCATCGTTGTGGCGATGGCGCGAAAGCACCATGCGCCAATCGGCAACAGCCTGCGCATTCAGCGTGCACAAGGCGATTTCTGCCAATTTTTCAGGGCTTTGAAGCGGTGCCGTCTGGTGGCGCATGCGAACCACGCGGGCCGGAACGCCCGCTGCAATGGCATAGGCTGGTACATTCTTGGCAACCACAGCGCCCGCCGCAATAACGGCACCTTTGCCAATGGTGACACCATCCAGCACCACGGCATTGGCACCAATCCAGACATCATCGTGGATGTGAATACCAAGCGTGGTCAAGGGTTGGCGATAGATCGGCGTGTCCAGATCATCAAAGCCGTGGTTGAAACCGACAATGCTGACATGCGAGGCAATGCGCACCCCATGCCCCAGCCGCACTTTTCCTGAAATACAGGCATAGGCGTTGATGGAAACATCGTCGCCCATTTCCACATCGCCACGCACCAGCGCGTGGCTGGCGACCCATGAATGCGCGCCCATGATCAACTGTGCCGTATGGATGGCAGCGTGTTCGGCAATATAGACACCGGGTCCAAAGCTGGCACCGGCATGGGTTTCCAGCATCTTCAGCCGGGCTTGATGATCCGGGGCGTCAATATCGGACGCTTTCCGTTCCCAGGTCAGAAAATTCAGCCGATCTTTATGCAATGCCATGGCGGCTTGGGGCAAAACGCGATCTCTTGATGCGTCCTCCTCCATTGTTATAGCTGACTTTGGCGCATGCGTTCGGTGCGCAGCAGGGCACGGTAACGCACCTGACTGCCCTCCAGATGGTGGAGCATGGCGCTGCGGGCGGCCTCTCTATCACCATTGGAAATGGCCAAAACGATCGCTTCATGCTCTTGATAAATCAATCGGCGATAAGCATCGGCCTCGCGCTGATCTTCAGCAACGGGCTTGGACTGGGGAATAGCCGCATTGCCGCGCTGTTCCAGAAACTCCCGAAACAGTGGATTGTGGGTGGCATCGGCAATGGCCAGATGCAGCGCAAAATCAGCCGCCCGAATGGATGTACCAGTTTCGATACAAGCCATCACAGCTGCATGGCGATCAAGAATGGCCTCTTCATGGGATGGCGAACGGCGCAGGGCGGCAAGCCCTGCGGCTTCGACCTCAATGGGGGTACGAATTTCGAGAATTTCGAGATCAGATGCCAGCCGAACCCTGTCGATCACGGCCGCAGGCCTTGCATCATCGGGGCGGGGCAGGACAAACACACCGGCCCCTTTGCGAGCCTCCACCAGATGGTCTGAGCGCAGCGCCGCTACCGCCTCGCGCACCACGGTGCGGCTCACCCCGTGGATTTCGGTGAGCTGCGCCTCGCTTGGCAACTTGTCGCCCGGTGTGTAGTCACCACTCATAATGGCTTTGCGTAATGCTTCACTGACCTGCCAGGCCAATGTTCTGCTTCCGCGTGTTACCCCACCTGCATTTGCGACCACGGTTGATCCTCGACAGTGCCAGTTTTGCCCGGGCACATGCATCGTGCTCGGCGACTTATTTGTAAACATGTATGATAATTTGGTGTGGTTTTCAACAGATTTGCAAGCGGCGACGAAAACTACAGCAAGAATCTTTGCTGAATTCACATAAAAATCCATATTTACAAGGAAATATACAGCCTGTATCTCTGTATGATAGGTTGAGAGATGAGATGGAGTGCGAGGATGCAATCTGCGACGACCGCTTGGGAAAAAGACGAAACGGTTCGCCATTTCATCCAGTTCAATCCCCTTCATGACAATCCTCTCTCCAGTCGGGAGGATCTGGCGCGGGCAGTAAAGGCGTTTTACGCGCCGCTGCGGGATTGCTTTTCAAAAGGCAATGCTCGCTTGCGGCTGGGAACAGCCGGTGCCCATTACGGCGGGGCCGCCGCCGAGATGGAGGCGCTGATCCGTCCGCTTTGGGGGCTAGCGCCCATGCTGGCTGGAGGCTTCGCCTTTGAGGATGTTGGCCGCTACATCGAGGGTATTTCGAACGGCACTGACCCGGATCATCCCGAATACTGGGGTGATGTCGGCCCGTTTGATCAGCGCATGGTGGAAATGGCGGGCCTGTCTTTGGCCTTTATTCTGGCACCCGACGCATTCTGGGCACCGCTTTCACCTGAAGCCAAACAACGAGTGTCAAGATGGATGCGGACAATCAATGAGTTCCCGACGGCTGACAATAACTGGCTGTTTTTCCGGGTTCTGACCAATCTGGCGCTGCGCAATGTTGGTGAGCCATGGTCTGATGAGGCGATCCGCGCGGCTTTGGATCGTCTTGATGAATTTCATCTGGCAGATGGCTATTATCGCGACGGCAAGTGGTATCAGCTTGATTACTATATCTCCATGGGGTTCCATTTCTATGGCTTGATGGTCGCCAAACTGGCGGGCGATCTCTATCCGGATCATGCGGCGCGCTATCGCCAGCGGGCGCGGCGTTTTGCGCAAGATTTTCAGCACTGGTTTGCCGATGATGGTGCCGCCGTGCCGTTTGGGCGCTCCATGACCTATCGCTTCGCGCAGGGCGCATTCTGGGCAGCTTGTGCCTTTTCCGATGAAGAGGTTTTGCCTTGGGGGCGGATCAAGGGCCTGTTGCTCCGGCACTTGCGCTGGTGGGGCACGCAGCCGATCACAGGTCGCGATGGCATTTTGTCTGTGGGCTATAGCTATCCCAATCTGCTGATGTCAGAGGCTTATAACGCCCCCGGCTCACCCTATTGGGCATTGAAGAGTTTTCTGGTTCTGTCCCTGCCGCAGACCCATCCGCTCTGGACAGCGGAAGAAGAACCCGCCGATCAATTGCCCGGTGGCCGTATTGCCTCGCCCGCAAGCGGTTTTCTGATGCGCCGCGCACCCGGTGATGCCGTGGTGCTGACGGGTGGGCAGGACGGCCGCGAACACCGCTGTTTCGACGCCAAATATGGCCGTTTTGCTTATTCTTCGGCCTTTGCCTTTTCCGTTGCCAGTGATGCTGGCGCGCCGGATCGGCCAGAGCGCAGTGCTGCGGATTCAGGCCTGATTGTCTCGCGGGACGGGATCGCGTGGATGTCACGCAATACAATCACCGAAGCCGGTCTGGATCAGGGCATGGCATGGGGGCGTTGGCAGCCGGATGCTGATCTTTCCATTGATAGCTGGGTGGATTTCGCTGGTTCAGGCTGGCACGTGCGCCTGCATCGCATCACCACCCATGTGCCTTTGCATGTGGGTGAGGGCGGTTTTGCCATTGATCGCACGGGGGATGGCCATCAATCGCCCGCATCGTGGTTTGAGATCGGGCAGGGCCGGGGCTTCGTGCGCAGTCTTTCGGCCGTGTCTGGCATTGTTGATCTGCGATCAGATCGTCAGGCCAGCATTATCCGGGCAGCACCCAATACCAACTTGCGATTTCCGCGCACATTCTTTCCCCGCCTCGTCAGACAGGTGCCTGCGGGAACAAGCTGGCTGGCAACAGCGTGTTTTGCCAAGCCGGACCCATCGGCGGCAATCACCCCCATGGACTTGCCGGAAAGCCTGTTGCGCTTGTGCCGGATGAACGACATTGCCTTGTCACAGACCGAATAATGAAATGGCCTGAAGGCTTCCCTTCAGGCCATTGGTTTCCGCTTATTTCTTCAAAACCTCTTGAACCCCCTGATCCATCTCTTTCAGTCCGTCATCCACCGAGACATTCCCGGTCATGATGGAATCATGGGCACGGTTCAGCACCAGTTCGATCTTGGCAGCGCTGAGGCTGACGGGCATTTCCAGATAGGATTTTGTGGCCTTAAGCGCCGATTTGCTGTTGGCATCCGATGGAAAGCCCTTGGTTGCGGCAATCGAGTCAATCACCTTGTCATCTCTCAAAGCCGGTATGGTGCCGGTTGCGGCAACGATCGCTGCACCTTCCGGGCCGGAGACCCATTTGACGAAATCTTCGGCTGCCGCTTTGTTGGCTGTGCGTGCATTCACGCCAAGGTTGGTGACTTGAGCGGCCGTGGTGCCCGCTGCTACGCCATCGGGATGGGGAAAGCTGACAACGCCCCAGTTTTTGGCAAGCGATTCACCGGAAGCAACCTTGGCAATCTGGGTGCCGATAAACCATGTGCCCATGGGCAGCATGGCGATCTGTTGGTTGAAGAATGGGCCAGAATAATGGGTGTTGGTGGATTTCAATGCACCGTAGGACTGCACAATGCCGTCTTTCTGCAAGGACAGGGCGCGGTCATACCAAGGCTTCAAAAACGCATATTTCCCATCAATCAGGGTGTTTTTGCCGTCCTGAATACCGGGCAGCTCCACCGTTGAGCGCCATGTGTGCAGATGGGCACCATAGACCTTGTTGGAGCCAAAGCCCTTTGTCAGCTTTCTCGCCGCATCATCAAACTGCTTCCAGGTCATGTCATTGGTGGGGTAAGGCACGCCCGCCTTATCGAACAAATCCTTGTTGTAATAGACGATCCAGAAATCGGTGCGAAACGGCAGGGCATAGAGCCCACCATTCACCGTCAGCGCTTCAATGAGACCGGCATAGTCTTTTGTGTCTTTCGGAGCGGCACCCTCTTTTGACAGATCAAGCAGCGCCTTGGTGCTGACCAATTGCGAGTAGCCGGGAATATCCTTGACGGTCACGATGTCGATGTCATTGGCCCCGCCGGTGAGCTGGGTCATCAGCATCGTATTGTAATCTTGCGAGCCGAGATCGGTGTGATTGATCTTGATATCCGGATGCAGTTTTTCATAGGCGGAGATCAGCGGCTGATAGAACGCCACCTTGTCCCAATCCCAAAGCGCCCAGTTCAAGGTGATGGAAGCTTGCGCAAAAGCATGGCCCGGCAGCGCAATGCTTACGGCCAGCAATGTCATTTTCAAAAGGTTTCGCATATGGGTCTCCTCCCCGGTTTTTGTGAATGATCTTTATCGCTTGCCTTGAGCGCGCTGAATGTCAGAGCCAGCGTGGCAAGTGAAAAATTAAACGCGGCGGGCATGAATACGGACACCGGATAAAACACGATATGGAGCAGCCACAGGCTGGCAATGAAGCCAAAGGCCCCTAGGATGGTCCAAGGACGGCTCAGCGTGGCAAGGGCCGCCAGCCGCGCAAGGTCGGAATGGGCGAGATCAGGCTTCTCCACCAGCAGCACGAACAGTTGCGCGGTGAGCGCCAAAGCAAACACCCAGATGGTCAGGCACACGGTGGCCGCTGCGGCAAAGGCAAAGTTGACGATAGCCAATTGCCCATAAATGAACGCCGCATAGCCGGAAAGGCCCAGTACTGCGGCGCTGACCAAGCCCCATGCCGTTGCTGCCTTGAAATATCGGCGAAAGGCCTGCCAGAAATCGCGCCAGAGATAGATATTTTCATCACGCACCATGGAGATGCAGATGCGTGTTGCTGCCGCATGAGTGGCCGGAATGGTGATGATCGGGAGGCTGAACACCACGATCATCAGGTTGAGTTTGAACAAGTCCCAGGCTTCACGCACAATAATCTGACCAAACAGGGCAATGCCACGCTTTTTCGGAGCATCCTTGGGGATGCCGGGGCCTTCTCGCTCAAATCGTGCGCGCAACCAGTTCATACAGTGCCTTTTTCCGTCTGCGGGATGGCCAGTTCTGTGTCCTTGTCGAACAGATGGGCATAGCTCATATCCACCACCAGCGTGATGGCATCGCCGCTGCGCGCCCGGCAACGCGGAGAAACCTTGGCAATCAGAGTGTGCCCGTGGCAGACGACATTGAGGTGAACTTCCGATCCCATCGGCTCGGCCAGTTCCACTGTGGTGTTCAATGTGGCTATCGTGCTGGAGGCAACATCAACGGGCTGGAATTCGTGAAAATTCTCTGGCCGAAGCCCCAGAACCAACTCGCGCCCTTCATAGGGTTTGAGGTGTTCAGCATCAAAGCTTCTGGGCAATGGCATATCCTGCCCACCAAAGACGGCCACATAATCATCGCCACGCTTTGCCAGCGTTACCGTCAGCATATTCATTTGCGGCGCGCCAATAAAGCCTGCCACGAACATGTTGACTGGCTTGTCATAAAGGTTTTGCGGCGTATCCACTTGCAGGATGCGGCCATCCTTCATCACCACAATCCGGTCGGCCATGGTCATGGCTT
>DNPN01000188.1:0-6413 GCA_003501385.1 Rhizobium sp.
GTTGCCATGTTCATTTCAGGCTCCTTTGGTCTCGGCCTTGTCCAGAACATTCAGAAGAAATGTCTGGAGCTGCTTGTCGAGGTTGGTGCGGTTCTTGATGCGATTGCGCAGATGTATAGCGGCGGAGGCCTCGATCCGGCGGATCATGCTGGCGGCGGCCTTGAGGTTTTCGCCGGTGCAAATAACCCCATGGCTCGCCATGAGATAGGCGTAGATCTCGGGACGCAATGTCCGCTCGAAAGCTTTGGCCAGCATGCCGGTGCCTGAAGGCCGATAGGGTATCAAGCCAACATGCGGACCAAGTGATGCCAGATCGCTGCCTTTTGGCCAGGGCAGAATTTGGTGCAAAAGGGCAACTGCGCTCGCCACCGGCTGGTGGGTGTGAACACTGGCACGGCGCGAAGGGTGAATTCGCAACATTTGCGCGTGTAATCGCTTTTCCACGGTCGGGACTGTGTCACCCTCAACCACCTCAAGCGTGTCCAAACGCAGGATCGGAATATCCTCTGTTTTGATCTTGTAATAATCCGTGGCGGACGGCGTCACAGCCATCAGGTTCTCACCGACACGCACGCCGATATTGCCTCCAGTGCCAGCGAAATATCCGTGGTCTGCCAAATAGCGCGACATATCGGCGATTTCCTGCTGTATTGTCCTGAACCTAGCCATGGTTCTTGTCCTTCGAGCCATTGAGTTTTTGATAAAGCGGCGCAAGACGCCGATGAAGCTCGGTGAAGATGCCGAACCGCTCATTGTAAAATTGCCGTGCGGAAGGATTGGGCTCATAGTTCCGTGCGATCTTCACATGCTGAACGGCCTCATCAAGACGCATCAGACCCAGACCGTGGGCACCGATAAAAGCTGCGCCCCGGGCGTTTGCCTTCATCGGGTCATGGGGTTGACGGATGGTCACATCCAGCACATCGGCATAAATCTGGCACCATGCGTTTGACAGGGCACCGCCCCCGATCATCGTGATCGTTTCTGGCCTGCGCCGTATGAAACGCGTAATCGGCTTCATCATCCAACGGGTATTGAGCGCAACGCCCTCAAACACCGCACGCACAATGGTTTCTCTGCTATGCTCCATGCTGAGATTGAAAATCCCCGCCCTGAGTGACGGGTCATCCACGGGGCAGCGTTCCCCGAACAGCCAAGGGAGATACATTGCCCCGTCTGCGCCGATTGGCATGCGGGCGGCGATTTCGTCGAGCACCCGATAGGTATCCTGAGAGGGTTCAGCATCGATCAGACCGTCCTTATGGAACACGATCCGGTCTTTGAGAAAGGCGATATTGTTCGCGCCGCTCGATTGCATGGCGATCATCAGATAACGATTGGGCACAGCACAGGGCACTGAACTGATCTGGTCGAGCACACTTGTTTTCTTGAACGGCACATGGGCTGCAATCCACGACGAGGAGCCGACGTAGAGATGGCAATCGTAATCGCTCAGCGTGCCCGCACCCAGTGCTGCTGCCGTGTTATCAATGGCACCAGCAACCACGCGCGTGTCGGGCGACAGGCCAATGGCCTCCGAAACCGCCGGCAGAATGGTGCCAATCACATCCGTGCAGCGCACCAGATCGGGGAATTTATCGCGGGCGATGCCGCTGATCTTGATCAGGCCGTCATCGTAGCGGATGTTGTCAACGTCGCGATTGTCCGTGACCCAGGACGTCAGGATTGAATCCTGTGTGGCCACAAACCGCCCGGTCAGGCGCAGATTTAAATAATCGAGAACGTTGAGAAACTTGTATGTCCGCTCATAAATCTGAGGAAGAGCATCACGGATAAATAACATATGTCCAGCCGGGTCCTTGCCGGACAGTGCTGGCGCACCACCACAGAGCCGCAGCCATTTCTGGAGCTTGATGGGATCATAGCCTGCCACCTTCAGCGAACTGCGCATCTCTTTCTTGAGGTGACGCGCGCCACGCATGTCGAGCCAAAGCACCGCATCCATCAGCGGCTGTCCGTCACGATCCACCGCCACGGTGCCTTCACCTTGCGTGGATGAACAGATGGCGACGATATTCGCAAGCGGGACAAGCCTCAGAGACAGGACCTCGCGTGCGGCGTCCACAAAAGCATTCCACCAGTCGCTTGGCTTCTGCTCGGCCCCGATGCTATCAACAACGGTGAGTTGGACCGCACGGAACGCCCATGCGACAACCTCACCCTTGACCGACACCAGTCCGACCTTGCATCCACTGGTTCCAAGATCAATTGAAAGTATATATTGCTCAGCTTTCACATTTCCCCTGCCTGCGTCGCCTTATCATTGAGGCAAACGTCCATTTTGTGTTTTTCTAAAAACAAGATAGACGGCATAATGGGCAGGGAATAAGCGGCGAAGCCGTCCTAATGGGGGTCTACTCCGGCCAAATCATCGACATGTCTGCCCGCATCGCGCTCGGTGTTGTTCCCGTCCAACGACGAAAGGCCCGGCGGAAATTATGGGGGTCTGTGAAGCCGACAGTGAAAGCGATCTGCTCCACCGAAACCCGTGGATTCCCCAGGAGTTCCAACGCACGGTTCTTGCGCAACCCATCAAGCAACTCTTGAAAGGAAACCTCGCTTTCGGCCAGCCTGCGACGCAGGGTCCTTTCGCTCATCCCCAGTGCGCGCGCAACCTTGGCAATGTTGATGCGCTCTTGGAGTTTTTGCCTGAGCACACGCTCAACCGATTCCGTAATCTCGGCCGCCTCGCGTGACCGAGCGCGATTATAGGCCATAAACTCAAGGAGCTGGCGATGCGTGAAGGGGTCTGCCGTCTCCAGTGGTTTCGTGTACCAGACAGGGTCGTAGAGAAAGACATTCTCCATCTGGCCAAAACGAATGTCGCAGCTGAAAACCCGGTGATAGACAGAGGCGTGGGCCGGAGCGGGATAGGCGAGGTCCACTCGAAGAGGGCGAAAACTGTCGCCAACCAGGCCGATCGCAATGCCCGTGAAACTCGCGAAGGCTTCCTCAACCAGAAAACTATAGATGTCGTGGTCAAGAAATCGGCTTGAAGCGATCACCACAACACCTTCAGATGTGATGCGGGTGTCGAATTCCAGCATGCTGCCGGTATCTTTTTGCAGCTGGAGGCCCAGCTTGACCGCCTCACCCACGGTCGGTGCTGTTAGCATTGCGTAGCCGACAAGCCCAACGGACGTGATCTTTTCCCGAATGCCCGTCTCAAGTCCCAGGGCGTGCCCCTTAGCCATTTGCGTTGCCCGCAAAATAACATCACGTCCTTGCCGGAATGACACTCGACACCCAGGATCATCGAGATCCTCAAGGGTCAACCCCAGTCCGACAAGCAAGCGGGACGCATCGAGATCAAAGTCCAAAAGCGTCTTGACTATGCTTCGGATGAGAAACGCTGGAATATTGGCGGCGACATAGCGTGCGTCGGTTGTTTTCATACCCCGTTCATTCCTCCGATTGTGCCCAATCTACTTTTCTTTTTACAATGACCCCTACGAGATTTTGTTCTTTTTCTGTGAAGGAAGAGTAGCTTGGCTGTTATGAACAGTGAAGAATAGATGCAGACATTATCACTTGCACATAGCATCAGGCACTCTGCCCCTTCACCTGTATCTGACATAAAGCAAGTCGAGCTTGTGCTCAACGTCAAGCGAAACGTCACAAACCTCACATTGATTGGCCGGAAATGATCCCAAACAGGCCCGCAAACCCCTTGCTGTCGGCAGGGCTGACCATATTCTTTCATGCAGCGATGGCATCAAACGACCAAAATTGGCAAGGCCACGCTGGAACCTCTTAGGGGAAGTTCAATGATCTTGTGGATTATGGGATTAAGCGCTGCATATGCAGTTGCACTCAATGGGACAATGGTGATGCCAGTCGTTGTGCTGGCTATGAGCAAACTGGCCGGCTACGATGAGGGTCTATCGACCATCGTGGCGAGCGCTGAGCTGGCAGGGATCGCAATTTACGGTCTTTTTTTACCGAAACTGGCTATGCGCTCATGGCACCTGGTTGCCATTGGCGGCCTTCTATCCGTTCTTTTGGGAGAAGCAGCGAGCTTTTGGTTGCAAACGCCGGGGCTTCTTTCTGTAGCCCGCTTCGTGACTGGTCTCGGCGAAGGTGCTATTTTCAGTCTCGTCTCTATGAGCCTTGCCTCACGGGCAAACGCCGAGCGGCTGTGGGGAGCTATCAGTCTTGTTGGCGGCTCGGCGATGGGTATTCTGTTGTTCGTTGTTTCGTTGATGCCACATCAGGAAAGCAACGCACCGGTTTTCATTGTCCTTGCGGTTTTCACGGCAATCATGGCTCCATTGTTCTTTCTGATCGCGAAACGATCTGTCACGAAAACGCCCGCGACGCGGCATTCAAGACTAGACCGGTCAAAGATAGTCGTCGCCATGCTGATTGTGTTTCTCGTCTATGGCGTGCAAGCTGGACAATGGGCGATCTGTGGTTACGTGGGTGAGCGCGTCGGTTTGAGCAACGGTGAGGTTGGGTTCTATCTCGCGCTATCGTCTATGATTGGATTTTTCGGTGCCATCGTCCCATCGCTGACCAATAACAAGGCGAAACGACTGCCATTTATCATGATCGGCTTTTTCATCATGGCCTTGTCGATCTATTGTCTCTTCAACATCCTGACGCCGACCATGTTCATTATCGCTCAGGTGATGGTCAATATTGGTTTCTATATCATCACACCCTTTGTCACGGGTGTCTTAACCGAAAACGATCCAGACGGCTCGCTGATGTCGCGCAGTCTGGTGATTGCCATCGTCGGCGCGACGATGGGAACAGCGATTGCCGGTCCGGTGTTTTCTGCGGACGGTCCTGCGGCTATCGCGTGGGCGTGCTTGTTGCCACTGGCCGCCGCCGCATTCTGTGGAACATTGGTGTTCGGACACCTTCATCGCGGCCTGACAGCCGTCGCAAAGACTTGAACAGTGGAGTAAATCCTTGGACGACTGCAGCCTTAAAGACGTGCACTTGAGTTTCCTGTTGGCACGCCTGCGTGACGCTTTCGAACGCGAGCCTTACCCCTCCTTGGCGACGCGCCTAGATAGACTAAACCGGATCGGTCGCCTGCTGAAAGAACAGCAGAACATACTTTGTGCTGTCGTTTCCCAGGATTTCGGACATCGCTCCGTTCATGAGACAACACTGCTTGAAATCGTGCCGCTCATGGGTGCATTGCGCCATGCACGCTCACATTTGCGTGGCTGGATGCGACCGGAGCGGCGCGGTCATTCTATTGAGTTTCTGCAAATGGCCAACCGTGTGCAGTATCAGCCTCTGGGTGTGGTTGGCATTATGGCTCCCTGGAACTATCCGTTGCTTCTGGCTCTTGGACCGCTGATCGACATTCTGGCCGCGGGAAACAGGGCGATGATCAAACCGTCAGAATTGGTGCCGGAAACATCGGCGCTGTTGGCAAAACTTCTCAGCGATTACTTCACCCCTGATGAGGTGGTCGTCGCAGAAGGTGGCGTTGACATGGCTGCCGCATTCTCTGCCTTGCCATTCGATCACCTGCTGTTTACGGGTTCAACGAATGTGGGACGGAAGGTGATGGCGGCTGCCGCTGCCAATTTGACCCCCGTCACGCTGGAGCTTGGTGGAAAGTCACCGGCCATCATCGCACCAGACTATCCGATTGCCGGTGCCGCACGCGACATTGCCTTTGGCAAGTTGATGAACGCCGGGCAAACCTGCATCGCCCCGGACTATGTGCTTGTGCAACGGGGCAAGGTAGAGCCTCTCGTCAAGGCGCTGGAAGAGGAAATCCGCCGTTTCTACCCCGACACAACAGCACCCGAGCATTATACTGGCCTTGTTGGACAACGTGCCCATGCCCGGCTTCTCAAAGGGTTGGAGGAATGCCGTGAGCGCAACGTCAGGATCATAACAGTTGATATCGCGCGGCCGAAATCTGGCATCAGCATCCAGCCAACCATCATAATCGATCCGCCGACAGATTGTCTGCTGATGGAGGAGGAGATCTTTGGCCCCATTCTTCCTATTGTGCCATATGACACGCTTGAGGATGCCATTGCCTTCGTCCGGGCACGTCCCCGCCCTCTGGCGCTATATATCTTTACGCATGACAGACGCGTCGAGCATCGGGTTCTTGAGCAAACAATTTCGGGAAATGTCACAGTCAACGGAACGCTTTTGCATATAACGCAAAACGACTTGCCGTTTGGCGGCGTTGGACCGAGCGGGCTTGGTGCCTATCACGGTCGAGAGGGTTTTGTGAGGTTTTCTCACCAACGCGGAATCGCAAAGGTACGGATATTCAACCCGACACGCCTTGCGCTGCCGCCATATGGACGCCTTGCTAATCTCCTCGCCCGATTCATGGGACGGTTCTAAAGTTTGTCGGAGAAAAACGGGTTCCACTTTTCCCTGACAAACTCTAAAGCCTGTCGCAG
>DNPN01000188.1:6747-6952 GCA_003501385.1 Rhizobium sp.
CAATAAAACGCGACATGCTTTAGCGTGGTTTCGATCTCTAGCGTGGTTTCCATCGCCGGATCAGTATAGCGCGGCTGGCAACCATGCGTCCTGCGACGTGGGGCTTCTCAGCCCGCCAGTGCTTCCAGCGTTATCCAAAGAATCAAACGGCCACGGCGGCGAAGACCCGCTTCATACTCCCCCAGTTCGTCACTTTGAACTTCAT
>DNPN01000188.1:7201-41004 GCA_003501385.1 Rhizobium sp.
CCAGTTCGTCACTTTGAACTTCATCTTACCTATATGATGTCGGCGGGCACCATTATGTTGTTCGGCATGCGGGATCAATCAACCTGTTTTTGATCCTGGCCGGATAGACGCGGAACATTGAAACTTAATCCCCGCGTCAACGCCCATTTACTGGAAATCGGTGGCGATAATAAAGACAATAAAAGAGAATACGGGTAAATCTTGTCATGCCGACAGATACCATATTTCGATCGATCTACAGTTAACGTTACAGTGCTTGCTTTATTATTTGAAATCCAATCAAAATTAAGAAATCCTACAGCATCGATTCTTGTAGAATTACATCATGGCGAGGCTGCAAAATGTACGACCGGGTTCGCACTCAAGTCCAAGACTTTATGCTAATAGCATTTCTCGCGACGTTCGTCTTTTTGGGGATTTTTTCACCGTCCAGTTATGCAACAGACAGTGCGGTTACTATCCACGTCAACCCCGATCAAAATATGAGCCGGATTGAAAACTCGCTAGAGGCCGCGGGAGCCGTCGGCAAGCCTGTTCTGGCCATCCGGGATGAAAAGGTTGACGCCGCTGCGACCAGCGCTCAGCCGAACGGTGTGATCATGCAAAACGACATGATAACTGCAGTCTCTCGTGGCATCCAAAACACACTGCTACGTGCTGGCTCTGCTGCCCTCGTCGGACTCTATGGCCTGCCAACCGCTTTTCATCACAGCTGGCTTGCCTTGGCCAGAGAAGACGCAAACGTGGCAGCGATCAGCTATAGTGTGCTCACTTCGCTTCTGTTCGGCATTGCTGCGGCTTGTTTTTTTCTTTTGCTCTTCAGCCGTTTCGTTCCCGATATCAAATCCAACCGGTCGCCTCTTGTTAAAGCCTGGATAGCTGGGTTGCGCCTGATCGGTGATCTCTGTGCGTTGGCGGCGTTCTGGATGATCACAGGTAGCCGCATTGATCAGTCGTTCATCGGGGCACCTTTCGCCGGCGATGTTGCTGCCGGTTTGGTTCATATAGTCGTTATGACCGCAACTTTGGCCGCTGCGGGGCGCCTTCTGTTTTGCGACAACGGATCGTCCGGCCCATTGCTGGATATTGCCAATGCCCGATGGCATCTCGCGATGACAATCGGATTTGGAGCGCTCTCTGGTTTCATTGAAACATCCCTCAGTCTTGGCGATACAAGTGGTCTCGATCCCATGACCGCGCAAGGCTGGCATCTGCTCGGCTCCACTGTTCTCACCATCTACAAGCTTGTCTGGTTGATTAAGGGGCAAAGAGACATTGCCGCAGTTTTTGCAGGCCGTCATCCCAATGGTCCGATGCGCGCAGTCGGTGTGGCTACGGTCTATTTTTATGGTCTTTCAGCGGTTTTCATATGGCTGCTCGGCTTTCTTGTTGTCGGGACATCGCAAAACCTGATTTGGGCAAGCGTGGCAGGTATGAGCCAACTGGTGTTTTTGCTGATGCCCAAACTGGGGCTTGGAATTTCTACATTGTTTCGCCATTTCGGTGACCATCACGCAGCAGAGCATGGGCCGGGACTGTTCTCTGTATTGCTCTGGGCGGTGCGTATTCCGCTTGCTGGTGCCTGCTGGATACTGGGCTTGCAGTTTACCATCAGCCTATGGCAGCTTTTGCTGGAAAGTGTTGGTATGCCGCCCACGAACTGGCTGCTTCACCTTCGTCAATTTGGGATAGCCATTGTTATCAGTTGGTTTGTCTGCAGCTTTTGCTGGAAGTATTTTGAAGCCGTTTCCCCTAATAAAGGCGTGAAACTGCCGGGTCAGGATGATGACGCGGTGGATGAGACAACAAGCCGTCTTTCAACTATTTTGCCGGTTGTGCGAAATCTGGTGCTCGGTGCTGTCATTTCTGTTGCCATTCTTGTAACCTTATCGTCATTGGGTGTCGATATCGCGCCAATGATCGCAGGTTTCGGGGTGCTAGGCCTTGCCCTTTCCTTTGGTTCGCAAAGCCTTGTTAAAGACGTCGTTTCAGGCATCTTCTTTCTGGCCGAAGATGCTTTTCGCATTGGCGAATATATCGATACGGGCAAATTGAAAGGCACAGTCGAGCAGATCTCCCTTCGATCCGTCAGACTGCGGCACCAGAACGGGCCAATCCACACCGTGCCGTTCGGACAGATCGCTGCTGTCACAAATTTCAGCAGAGATTGGGGAACGGTGAAGTTTGAACTCCGCTTTGATCGCGAAGCTGATCTGGAAACAATCCGGAAAGTTACAAAGAAAGTTGGTTTAGGATTACTGGAGCATCCGGAATTCGGAAGCGAGTTTCTGATTCCGCTTAAGATGCAGGGCATTCAGGATATTACCGAAAACTCTATGGTGATCCGCTTCAAGTTCACCTCGCGACCTGGCAATCCCAGCATCATCAAACGAGAGGGCATCAAGAGGCTGCTTGAGGGATATAAAGCCGCAGGCTTAAATCTGGCCTCCAATGCGGTCGTGGTTCGGCATGGCAACAACAGCAATACCGATGCCGCAGCCGCATCGATAGTAACGCCAATCGCTGCGGCTCATATTTCACAATAGCGCATTGCCAAGTTGTGAATCACGAATGCAAAGTTGTTACGGTCGAATATCAAGCGAGACGTCATTACCCGATGGTCTGGGTAGCGCAAATTTACCGCATATGTGATCGGATTTTCAATTTTGAAATATCTATATTACAATAATACTCGACATGGATTATTAATATAAATTTGAAAAAATGAGACGCTGGCAATATGTATCGCCTCAATCATGAGGCATATAATCGTGTTTTCTGACGAAGGGGGGAAGTGTAATGGTGATTTTTGTGCGAACGGTACTTTTTGCGGTACTTTTTGTATTTGGCATATCGCCGACTTTTGCGACCCAGAATGGTCTGGTTCAAGTGAGTGCGGGTATTAAGTATGAATTTCTTGCGCGTTGGGACGTCGATCAGCTTAACAAGATTTTGAAGGTTGATACGCCTGCATTTGCCGGGATCACAGTATCCTACACACCGGCACGCAATGCGGTACGGCTCTATCGGATTACCTATAACTCCGTTATTCCTGAAATGGGTAACAAGCCAACTGTGACTTCGGGCCTGCTCGCTGTGCCCGATACCGATGGCAAGTCGTTTCCAACAGTCTCGTACCAGCACGGTACCGTCTACGGCAAGCAACAGGTGCCTTCCTTTGCTGAACAATCACCCGAGACACAACTGATGATCGCTCAGTTCGCCGGTCAGGGCTACATGCTGATTGGTGCCGATTATTTTGGCCTCGGCATTTCCACCGAGCCTGAAGGCTACATGGTAAAAGGCAGCCATCAACAGGCGACCTATGATCTTGTTATTGCGAGCCGGGCCGTGCTCGCCGATATGAAGCTGTCCAGCGACAAGCTGTTTCTGGCAGGTTGGTCACAAGGCGGGTTCGTAACCATGGCCATGCTTGAAAAGCTTGAGATGGTCGGACTCAAGGTTGATGGTGCAGCGACGGCCAGCGCTCCCCTTGATGTCTATGCTTTGATGGAGGGCTTTCTTGTCTATCCTCGCAAGTTTGACGCCGTCTGGCTGAACAGCATTATGATCCTATCATCATTCGCCTATGAAAACTATTACGGCGTGCCAGGCCTCGCTCATTCGCTGCTGACCGATGAATATTACGACATCGCAAAAAAGGCCTATGATCGGCAACCATTCAATGCTGCGGATATCACAACCGATCTACACAAGCTGATCCGCCCGGAATATTTCGACCCCCACTACTTCGCCAATTCTGCTTTCGGCAAGCTGATCTTTGAGGCGCAGTCATATCGTTGGTTGATCAAGTCGCCAGTGCGCAATTACTATGGCGAAATTGATGAAGCCATCACGACGGGCGTTGGCCGTATGGCTATGACCTACGCTCAATCAATGGGCTCGGGAAATAGCAATGTCGAAGCCGTCTCGACGGGGCCAACCACCCATCGCGGCACATTTGCAACGGCAGTGCCGCAGTGGAAAATCTGGTTTGACAGCAAATAAAAACCATCGACACCGGGAAAAGCATTTCCGGTGTTGGTGATATTTTAAAATACCTGAAGGCAATGACAGAACGGGGCAACGACCCAATACAGCTAGAGTCTGTCAGGTTCAGATTGAACCAGACAGACTCTAGCTCTTTTTGTTTTCGTTTGTCTTTTCGGGAAAGCCGGGTTCCACTTTTCCCTGACAAACTCTAGCATTTTTGGCATTGGGTAACGGTGTTTCTACTGTGCTGGAATGCGCTGGCGGGTTGTGCCCGGATAATCCTGTTTCCTATATATTGTTGTCAAAGTAATAGTGTTCCGAATGATAATCCTTAAAGAGAACGATGTAGTATATTGTCTTTGAGGAAATGGGTTGGAGATTTATGAAAACATCATGTCTTCCGTTTATAATTGGCGACATCCCACTTTTGTTGCTTGCTTAATATTCTTGCATTCGTAGATTTGAATTTATCAATCTATTGAAACGAATCTCGCTACAACTGGAGTCCTCATATTGTCTCGCTTGGTTTGCCATCTCACCATCATACTCAATGCGGTCACCATTGCAGCGTTGCCCAACATCGCGCAGAGTGCTGATTTCAATCAAGTGCATACCGAAAACCAAAAGGACTGGACGATTATCGTTAGCCCTTACATCTGGACGGCTTCCCTGAATGGGAAGGGTACGCTTGCGGGATTTGATACCGATGTAAATGTCCCATTTTCCGATATTTTCAAGCATCTCGATTTTGCCGTGATGGGCAATATCGAAATTACCAATGATAAATTGGGCGCCTATTTCGATGGCCAGTATGTGAGGACAAGTCAGGACGAAAACCTTCTTGGCAATAAAATTGGGCTGGACATCAAGACAACGACGCTGTCTGCGGGTGCATTTTTTACCGCTTATGAAACCGAACTTTCCGGCAATACCGTATTTGGCAAGCCAAGAACGGTCTCTATCCAGCCAACGGCAGGTGTTCGCTGGACGCAGCTTGAGGCGGGAGTTTCGGCGTTGGGTGTTCGAGCGGATCGAAGTGCTGATTGGACGGATCCTTTTGTCGGTACACGGTTGAATATTGATGTTACTGACAGATGGAACCTGTTTTCCGAGATTGATATCGGAGGTTTCGGGACCGGAACGAAGCTCAGTGTGAATGCACAGAGCTATCTCGGCTATAGAACGATGATTGTCGGCAATCCAACCATACTGCGCGCCGGTTATCGGGTTCTCTACCAGGATTATCATGGCGAGGATTTCGACGGCGTGAGCACATTTCGCTGGAACGTGACGCAGCATGGCCCCGTGGTCGGTTTTTCAATGCTTTTCTGATGGCATAGCCCGACGCCATAGTATTTTCAAAACAGCTTGCGCTCACGGTTTAACGTCAAGCGTTTCAAATGGCGACTGAAGGCAGTCGCCAGATCAGGGACAAGCGAAAATCAACATCTGGGGGCAAGCTCTGGTTCATGGGGCGTGAAGGCATGCGATTTGGTGCCATGCCTGGATGGCTGCCGTTCGCAGTTCGCGATAGTGGGCGAATGGAAAATCGTGACGGGGGACGTTAAAGAGGATCATGGCTAGATCTGGTCATGCCGCCAGATCCCACATTTTGATCGACGTCCTATTAACGTTACAGTGCCCTATTTACCTCAAATTCAGATTTCTTCTTTTTCGAAGTATATTATATGTTAAAAAATTATAATTATCAATATAAACATCAATCTGCATTAGGCAACAACAATAAATTAATACATATGATTTTATTTTCACTTTTAAATAATTTCAATGAAAATTTTTTCTAAAATAAAAACCATAAAATAACGCATACTATTGTAAAAATATTGAAAACAATGAAAGTATCGTTTCAGTCAACAGAACGTTAACAATACGACTGATTGATTATGGCACAGAAATTGTATAGAGTTTGATGGACCTTGTAATGATTGTAGGATATGCTCGCGTATCAACAGATGAACAAAAATTAGATCTACAAATCCAAGCACTGGAATCACTCGGATGCAATATAATATTCAAGGATCACGGTAAGTCCGGTCGTAGCTTCGACCGTATAGGTCTTGATGCGGCATTGGAGAGATTAAAGCCCGGTAGCACGTTGGTCGTCTGGCGCCTCGACAGGCTTGGCAGATCGCTTACCGGACTTGTGACCTTAATTGAAAGCTTGGGTAAGCGGCAGGTTCACTTTCGGTCCGTGATGGAAAACATTGACACCAACACGTCAGGTGGCCGCCTTATGTTCCATATGATGGCAGCACTTGCGGAATTCGAACGATCGTTAATCAGTGAACGCACGCGTGCGGGCATTGATGCTGCGAGAGCAAATGGTAAGCATGTCGGCCGTCCACAGGCCTTGACTGCCGAGCAGAAAGACGAAGCATATTACGCACTGCGTTATCAAGGAATGTCGATGCCTGAGATAGCAGATACAATGCGCGTCTCCACGCGGACCGTACAGCGTGCATTACGACACCACGTCAATAAGGTGTGAATGAGTCGAGAACTGAGGAGAAATTACAATCTCGCAGCGGGCTGGCAGCTACAGCGCCTCTCACCATATATATGGTGCCGCTCTTTACATGTGTTTATGCGCGCCGTCCGGTCGCACTCGTTTTGCGAGACCCTGCCCACATCAGCATAAAAGGGGCTTTCGCAAGAGTATAAATGAGCATGTATACTAGGCAGTAATAAATATCGAAGGGTGACCCGCCCAGAAAAAGGCGGAAAGTCATGAGGAGAATTGTAAAGCCGTAGAAATTCACAAAGGTCTTACGATATATTGCGCACAGTCCAACCATTAACATCAAAAGCGCAAACAGTGCCTCAATATAGCCGCCAAACGCAATTGAGAGATAGCCAATCAACGACAAAAAAATGCCACCCTGGCTCCATTGCAGATAGCGATTGGTAATATCGATGCTCAAGTCTTGTGGTTTGTTGGGCCAAAGAGCACGAGGCACAAATGTGGTGATGGCGACCAGAACATTTTCAGGGCTGGCAGGCTCGTTAGGCTGGACAAATTGCGCAAGTCGATAGCCGTCAAGCGTATCGACACCTCCACCATAGATGGCGATGAAAGGGTTCTCGATCGACTCCGAGAGGGCGGTATACAGGTCAGCTCCCCTTCCTGAAACAACGTCACCCCGGAAATTGGACATAGCCCCGCCTATGATTGCGAGCATGAGCCCACATACCGCATACCGCATCAGCTTGGCCGTGGTAATTTCCCGACGCGCGATCTTGCCTGCGAAAAATGCCAAGGCCACGGCGAGAAGCGGACTTCTGACGGCACCAATGACCAGCAAGATCATCCCGCAAACACCAACAAAATAATAGATCCTTTGGTTGAAGAAGTTGTTGAAGGCCAATGCGCACAGCCCGACCGCAAGGCAGGTCTTGAGAATAGTCACCAGTCCCTGACCACCATCTGCACGGCTGGATAGATCGGAGTGGAATGCGATGGTTGAGAGGGAACCGACGACGATCAGCACCGTCGCCGCGTTACGCGTTATGAAATTGAATTCCAATGAATTTCTGGAAACAAAAAATGCCGGAGCGAGCAGCTTGTGAGGCAACACAAGAAGCCCCGCAATCATCTCACCGAGCAAGATCACACATAGTTCCAACGCCCAATTGCTGGCAAGCCCACCCAGTTCGTAGGCTTGTGCAGGCGGCAGAATGTGAGGTCCCAGAAGTTTTGTGCTGCTCAGCCCCGCAACTTGCATCAGGGCGGAGCCATACAGGCAAATGATGTATAGCACACAGGCGAGCGCCGACAGCAGACCGCTCCAGGGTCTATTGTGCAGCGTTAGCCTGTAGAAGCGAAACAGGATAACAAAGCAGATCCCGAGGAATAGAATTTGGTTCAGCGTATCCAAATTTCACCTTTATAATGCCAAGGCTCGAAGACGCTGACGCATCCTCGCCTTGAATGCGTTGCAAATTTCTCAAATGCATCCGGTGCTTGAGATATTTGCAAACGGGATACCAAGGTCATTTTCAATGAATCTTGGTATAATAGGTCGCAGCGGATGGGTGCGCAGCACGTCTTGTCAAATCGTCACTTTTGAACGGTGACAGCGCTGCTATTGTCCACAAAGAGCGCGCGCCCCTTCCCGGTTGGCTTTAGCGCAATCGTGTTGCCTGTGATGGTGCCGTTTGTCGCCGACCCAACGATGATGCCGTCACGATTACCACGAACGGTATTCAGCGTGATTTGAAAATTGGTGATCCGCTTCTTGTCATTGTCGGTCGGATCACCAACCAATATGCCGACACCGGGATGGTCAAGCACAGTGTTTTTGACAATTGACAGACCCTTGATTGTGGTCACCACGATACCGTCGCGCACCGATCCGATGAGCATGTTGTCGCGAATGGTCACATCTTCCGATCCGCCCGCGACATAAATTGAGCTGCCAACGGAAGAGGCTTGATTGCGAAACTGACCTTTGCCGAAGAAGCGCCCCGCGCTCTTCACGGTATTGCCGCACACAGTGACATGTGTTGACTTGCCCAGCCCATAATAGCTGTCGGAAAACACCACAATCCCGCCAGCAAACGTGTCGCTCACACTGTTATCCTTGATCATCATGCCATGAACCCCGCTTGAGGCAATGCCCTTGGCATAGCCTTGCGCCACAGTGTTGCGGCGAAAGATCACGCTTCGGGTGCCGTTGGGAACTCGAAAGTCCGTGACAATCACCAGCAGATCGTCACCGGTCAGGGCAATGTCATTGTCTTCAGCCAGAACATTGGTCACGCAATCGTCGAAACCCAACCCATTGCCCAGAACCTGACGCACGCGGCAACCGCGAACCGTGACGTTGCTGGCATAAGACACCTGAATTCCGCCGCCACGCGCGTTAGTCACCTGAACGCGCTCGACCCGGACCAGTTCTGCGTTCCACAGATACGGGTCGCGCACCCCTCCAAGGCGCAAACCATAGGCGTTGGGCTTGCGGCTCTCAACCAAGCCGGGCTGGCGCACGTCAATGGCCTCAGTATAGTCAATCGCAATATCGTGGACCCAAAGCCTCTTGGCATGCAACCAGACTGCCGGTTGAGGTGTGCCAATTGGCAATGTCGATACAAGTACCGCTGCATCGCCGCTGAATTCCACGTCACCAAACTGATCTTCCAAAAAGCTGAAAATGTATCTGCCTTTGGGAAAGTAGACATGCGTTGGGTTTTTCGATGCCGCCGCCCGCGCCATGGCTGTGCGAATGGCATCGGTATCGTCACTCCGTCCGTCGCCCTTTGCGCCGAACTTGGTCACGTCATAGATTTCTCTCGGCAGTGCGGCTTGAACTGAGCCTGTGGGTCGCAAGCCGGAAGCATAGGCGGTGGCAAACAGCATCAAAGCTTCAATCAGAGTTCTTCGGCGCATGGTTGCTCTTTCAGTTCCAGACTCTCGCATCATCCAATGTTGCACGTTTCGACAACAATGCCGCGGATGGCTTCGTGAAAGCGGTGCGGGCTGAATTTCTCGGCGTGGCGCTTGATCGCGGCCGTATCCCATGTTTCGGGAAAGGCACGCACAGCGGCGCGAATCGCCTCTGGTGTTGCCTCTTCGATAAAAAGCCCGCTTGTGCCTTCATCCGTTGAATCAAGGAAGCCGCCTGCGCGCAAAAGCAACACAGGCGTGCCAAAGGCATTCGCTTCAATCGGCGTCAACCCGAAATCCTCACGAGATACAGAGATCAAGGCCCGCGCATTGGCATAGAGCCAGCGCAATTGCGCCTCGCTGACGTAGCCTGTCGGCACAACATTGTCGGGTACATCTTCAATCTTACCGCCCCCGGCAACGGCAAGCACATGCTCTGGCATGCCGCGAAAAGCCTCCACCAAAGGCTGAGCTCCCTTGTACCCACGCGACCGACCGACCATCAGGAAGAAGCTTTTGCCAATGAGCGCCGACACTGGTTCTGTTGCAAGGGTTGGATCAACGGAAACCGGCGGAAAAACCACACGGGCTTCACGGCCATAAACGCGGCGGATGCGCTCTGCGACCGAGGTAGAATTGGCGATATAGACATCCGCCGAGGCCGCCGCCTTGCGATCCCATTTCATCAGGCCCGGCTGCAACATGCTCAACGCTGCCCGCACCGGCCAGGGGCGATCTAGCAAATAGTCCTCCGTTTGATAAAGCCATCGCGCCGGGTTGTGGCAATAGACGATCTTGCGGGTCGCGCCCGAGGTTGGCAAGGCATGAGCCCAACCCGACGAGCTGCACACCACCGCATCCGCACGCACCGGCTTGATCGAGTTCCAGGCAGAAGCCAGCAACGGCAGCGCCAAGCGCGAATCTTTGCGAAACAACTTCACCTTGCTCAACGCAGTCGAATGGATGGACATTCCATTCATTTCCGGGAACGCATCTTCCGGGGAGTAAATCGCGGTTATCAGGTAACTCGGGTTAAGTGCCCGCGCGAGCTCGACGGTGACCCGTTCGGCTCCGCCGCGTTGCGTGAGATAGTCATGGGCTAATACTACGTCAAGCTGTCGCATGATTTTAACCTTCATCAATGGAGGTGGCTTGGGAAAACTGGATAGGTGGGAAGAGCTTGGCGGCGCAGCACATGGCTTCGCCGTTCACGCAACGGGATAAACCGGCGGTGAGAGAGTGATGGCAGAGCAATGCTTTGGTTCAGCGCTCGCGGCGGATGTCAGCGGCGAGACACGGTATCTTCAAAGAACTGAAGATATCGAGTGGCTGCGTGCTCAAGGGAATAACGCTTGGGCAAAAGCGATGTGTTGCGAAGCAGCGGACCATCCAATGTGGCATTGAGCGCATCGGCCACCGCGTCTGGATCGGTTGGTGGCACATATTTCGCCACGAGTTCCGGAAGCGTCAGGTGGCTGGACAGAATTGCAGGCAATCCGGACGCTGCCGCCTCAAGCGGCGCAATGGCTAAACCTTCTTGCCTCAGGGAGGTGAACAGAAAAACGTCTGCCGCACTTAAAACCATTGGCAGATCAGCCCGCGAGACGGGGCCGAGAAAATGGACCTTATCAGACACATTCAACTCTTTTGCCATTACGCGGAGCATGGGTTCTGCGTCTCCCTCACCCGCAATCATATACGCAACATCCGGGCGTTTTTGAGCGAGGCGCGCAAAGCCCAGCAGCGACTCGCGAACCCCCTTTTGCAAGATCACGCGGCTCAGTGAAATCACAACGGCTGTGGATGCACCTATACCCAGCCTCTGCCGAAGACGGCTGCGTGCGAGCGGATCGAAACTCAATTCCGCTTCATGAACACCATTCTCGATCATGGTGATGGGCGTATCGCGCACAAGATTCGACATCGGTTGCCGCCGGAGTGCGTCGTCTACGGCAGGACCGATAGAGACGATGCCAGAATAATGCCCAAGCCGCCAGTCTCGGAGCAGATAGGGGACGTTTCGAACCGCACCGGCCCAGGAAATGGGCGATCGAACGGATAATTTGGAAACAATTTCCCCCCAGGGCGTGCCATGCGATTGCAAGACGAGAGGAGTCCGACATTTCGTCCTCAACCGGGCATCCAATATACCATGCGCGCCGCCGCCAATGCCCATCACCAGATCGACGCTATTGGCGTATGTGTTCAGAAAGATAGCCTGCGACTTTTGCCACCACGCTTTTGAATATCGGCCACCTGGGCAATCCAGCGCGTGAACATTGATACCATCGACACACCCGCGTGGATAAAATCCCGCTATGCTGGTGGTGAGAAATTCAACATCATGGCCCCGCAAAACCAGGGCTTTCGCAAGCGCCCAAGACAATATTTCCATGCCGCCAAGTCGATGAAATGGCGTTGATCTCGACACAAACAGAAGTTTCATCAGAATTACAGGCCCTTGGATTTGACGTGCGGCAAACGCATATAAATGGCACGAAGGCGATCAACCCATTTGTCGCCAAGGTATCCACGCAGCCAACGCGCCAGAAGGCGCATATTGGTGATCCGCTGCTGTAGCGCCTGAGCGGAAAAGCTGTTGGGCATGCACATCCTTGGCCCTTCAAGGGACAGGACCGGTTTGCCACTCAGCCTGGCAATGTCATGGGCTTGATGCAGCTCGCTTTCAACGAACAGTGTCGCCGAGCTTGATCGATAATAAGCCGCCTTGTGCGATCCATGCACGCCTGCTTTTCGCCTCTCCATGGCATTGGGAAGATCGAGCATGATCAATTGATCATAGACAATTCCGTGGCGATGCAACCAATCCTCTGTTTCAGGGCGATATTTTTCCAACCGGCTGGTCACGAGCGCCTTGATGGGATGGCTTGGCAGATAAAGGGGGCGTGCTTCTTTAAGAAAATCGCGATAGGCCGGTCCGTCATCGTTTTCCGCATGACTTGGATCATGACAAAGAACGCCATCGATATCGAGGCAAGCGTCTTTGAGAATTCCCGGATGATGTAAAACATTCCATTCAAAAATCCGCGGCTGATCAATGATTTCCATCACGACATCGACAGAATCCCGAATGGCCGATGTTCCGTAAACCACGCAGGTCGTCACCGGCGGCAAGGCATCGCTTGCAGTGTTCAGCTTTTCGACCGCTCTGGCCAAAGCTTCTCCCGTGCGACTGCTATCGTCAACAATCAGGGCGCGACGATAGTGCGACGTGGTATGTTTCCGTCGCCGTGTCGTTCCTGTCTCGAACACGCGGCCCGAACAAAATCCATCTAGATCGACAAGCGGCAGGTTGAGGGAAAGTGCAATAAAACTCGCCACCAGAATACCACTGCGAGGAATTCCAACGATGACATCAACATCCTTGGGAATCTTCCACAAATTTTGAAGAATATCCCTCTGCAAATCATTATAGGTCTTCAGTTGCATTATGATTTATCCTCATTTTCTGCAAATCTCCAACACAAAACCCATCTATAAAGACCGATAGAGATCGATGCACTTCGCTGCGACGGCATCCCAGGTGAAAGCGGAACTGCTGACGGATGGAGAAGGGCCGCTCGACGCCCGTGAAAGTGCCTGATGCCACTGAGTGACATTGCCTGGCTGCACCGTGATTTGACCTGCCATTTTGAGAAGCTCGCCAAGCCCGCCAACATCCGAACCAATAACAGGTGTTCCAGCAGCCAGCGCCTCAAGCGCCACCAGCCCCAGAAGTTCCGGGCGCGAAAAATCACGGTCTTGATAGTGCTCGACGGAGGGAACGACGAGAAAACCGATGGACTTATGCAGGCTTGCCACAATCTCATCAGCCGCATCGGACACGAAGGTGACGTCCTTGTTTTGGGCCAATTGTTTTAGTGAGGCGAAATAGACCTGATCTCTCGGCTGACCTGCCAAAATCAAACGACGCCCTGTGGGCAGCGCTTCAATGGCGATATGCGCGCCCTTATGAGGCACCAAACGACCAATGAATCCAAAATCATAGCTCTGTTCAAGCGGCTCAGCATCGGGCAAGTGATCGCCCCCGCCCAGAATGACCATATTCTGTTTTATAAGGCCTTTTGGATCAATATCCTGCCTGCTCCATGCGCTGACATAGCCTGCGGCATTGATGAGACGTAGCCGCAAGCGGCCCAGCGCACGGCCCGGCGTGAGCGCACCGCCGCCATGGTCGGTCAGAACCAGAGTCTTGCGCAGCAGCTTGGCCAGCAAGACCGCATAGTCGAAACCGGGCGTGTTGAGCTGGTGAACATGGACAATATCGCATTGACGCACGAGATCGAAGAAACGCAGCGGTGACATCGGCTGCGCTGGCGCATCGAGATCGCGGAGTTCTGCAAATTCCCGCATGGATCGAACAACTGCGACATCGACGCTCACACCGCGCGCGCGCATGGCGCGTGCGAGTTCCGTCACATAGCGCTCGCCGCCGCCTTTTTTGGCACCGCCGAAAACCTCAAGAGTGACAAAGAGAATACGCATTATTCTGACCCTTCAAGGCGTTTGACGAGAACTGCGGGAGCGCCGGCATAGGTGCCGGGTTGCGTTATCGAACGGGTCACGACCGAATTCGCCCCTATCCTCACATCGTTGCAAATGGACATACTGCTGCGCAAAGGCGCGATGATCACCGCACCCGTGCCGATCTCTACGCGGTCGCCGATGGTCAATCGCGACGTGGTCCCCGGAGAATCGCTGACGGACAGGGTGACGCCATGCCACAGCACAACATCACAACCGAGCGAAACATTGGGGTGAACAACGATGTTCATGGCGAAATGGCCAAGCGCTGGAAGCCCGGCAAGTACCGCTTCCGGCGGAAGAACCGCCCGAAAAAACAGGAAGAGATAGGCTTTGATCAGACGCGCCCTCCGGCATTTGCCTTCACGGTGATAGCGGGTGGACAGGAGCCAGAGACGATTGGGTTGTGTCAGGAGCATATCAGCGCGCGTCTTCCCTGCTTGCTTTTGAAATACCGTCGCTTTGACGCTGCGCACGGATGCGAATGACAAGGACAATTGCTGTTGCGAGTGCCGCCGCTTGCGACCAGACGCTGATCCAGGCCGCCGTCACGGCATCCATGCTGTGCCATGCAGCCCAAAACAAAAGGATCGTTGTGAGTGCGGCGGCGGCTTGCCCGAGTGAGTTGTAACCCGGCATGCCCAGTCCACCGAGATAGGTGGCGACGATATTGGCCCAGTACCCGATAAACGTGCCGAGCAGCAAAATGCGGATCAACTCCACCGCTGGCGCAAAATCACTGCCAAACACAATGGGAACGACAGAGGGGAGCGCCAGTATGATCGCGATGGTCAGTGCCACCTGCGCCAATCCACCCAGCAAAATAGAGCGGATGACCGCACCTCTGTGGATGCCGCCAGCGACTTCGGCCAACACATTGCGCGTCAGGACGGTGGTGATGATGGCGGGCACTTCGGCAACCGTGACGGCCACCGAATAATATCCCAGATCATTGGCCGCAACAATTGCAGGCATGATCGCCTGATCAAGCCGCGCGGACATGGCAGCGGCAATGGTTCCGAAGGCAGACAGCATCGCGTAGGATAAGAATGATCTTCCCGTGAACCCTTGTCCGATGCCACTGCTTTGGCGCATCAACGCATCAGCACCGCGCGGAAGCCGAAGCACGGCCGATGCGCCAAGTCCGGCAATCATATAAATCGCTGCAAATGCGATGACCGATTTCACGCCGATGATCCAGAGCAACACGATGGCACCGACGCGAAAGCCCGAGGCCAGCATCCGCTCAAGATCCAGCGCCCCATATCGGCGCAAGCCCTGTATGTGTCCGCGCCGTATGGAAATCAGCGCACTGGGCAAGAACGCCGCCCAGATCATCAGCATCAAACCCCGGTTGGTATTGAGCTGCTCGGCAATCTTGGCCGAGTAGAAAAACAATGCCACGCCCACGAAAAAGGTCATGATCAGCGAAATGATCACCGCCAATCGAATGACCTTATCTGCAGGATATTGCCGACCGATGAAATAAGTGACGGCAGAAGGCACACCAAGGGCGGCCAAAGAAGCGGCCAAGGTCATAGGCTGAAGAATGCCTGCAAGCTGTCCCCGCCCGGTGGCACCGAGGGCGTGCGCCAGAATCGGAGCCGTGATAAGACCAGCGGCTGGCATGGCCGCATAGGCGATGAGACTGCGCATAAGCGGCAGCGCGTCGCGAATATATCGCATTGGCATCCTAGAGCGCACCTTCCACGACCCGTTGCCGGTCGGAATCGAGCAGTGCTCGGATTTGCGCAAGGCGGGACTCCCAGCTGTTTTTGCTGAAATCGCCCGGTGGCGGGGTGTAGTCGCCAGCCAAAGCGCGGGCAACGGCCTCAGCAAACTCCTCCGTCGAGGCCAGTGTGACTCCGGGAATTGCACGGTCTGATATGCTTGGCAAGGCCGTTGCCACAACAGGCAAACCGGCCGCCAGATACTCGTAGACTTTCATGGGAAACACGCCTGTCGTGTATTGATTGAGGTGATAGGGGATGATCCCGACCCAGCTCTTGCCAATTTCTCCGGCCATATCCTGCTGGTTCAGTGTGCCAAGATAAGTGACCAGCGGTGAGGCCAGCAGCCGGGTCAGCGCAGGGTCTCGCTTTGTGCCATCAATGCTGAACGGCCCCGCCAGCGCAAGCCGCACGCCCTTGCTGACAATGGCTTCAAAGATCGCGAAGTCGATCTTGCTGGGTGTCAGATTGCCCACGAAAATAGCCCGCCGCTCACGCGCAGCGATTGGCGCACACGAACGTTGAAACAGATCAATATCGGCAACATTTTCCCACACCATCGGGTTCGCGTGCTGTGTCCGCAGATGGTCGGCGACACCCGTGCTTGAGGCAACCAGAGCATCCGCCCGTGCGATCAGTTGACGCTCGGCGTGAAGCAATGCCTCGCGCGGAATACCGTCAATCGTATGCAACAGGTCTACCGAGTGATATACAACCTTTGCCGCCCGCTCCTCCAGCCCATAGGTCAAGGGTGAGAAGCTCCAAAGCACGTAGCGCTTGGGCAGGCGTGGCAGGATGCGGCGCTTGATCATCCACCGGTTAAAGGCACGCACCAGCGAAAAGGCGTGAAAGGGGATAACCATCGGCACATGCCTGTGCAACGCTTCAACGCCTTCGCGGCGCTTGTCCGTGGAACTGATAGCTGGCTGACCATGCTTTTTAAAAAGAATTGTCGAAACGCGTGCCGCAACACGGCGCAGGTCCTTGATGCTCAATCGCGGTGCGCGCAGGCCGAGGGATTCGATATAATGCACCTCACGCTCACTCACCAGGCGTGTTGCGATATGCTGTTTGTTGGTCCAGATCGGTGCATCGATATCAGCCGTTGACAGGATCACAACCGGCAACGGTCGCGTCTTGAATTCCCCATCTTGCATGGTGAGAATGCCTTTCAAAACTCTTGTTCGTGAAGGACGAGGTCTGCGATCAACCCGTAATGGTTGGAGCCAAAATTGGATGGAATGCGCGATAATTTCTTCGCCATCAGCGGCGTCCGAATGAAAATATGGTCAATGGACACGCCAAGAACGCCTGCGCCAATCGGCCATGTTGCTGGCTCAAAACCAGCCGTTGTCATTCCGGTGCGTTTCAGCAGCTCTTGCATGTCGGGGGCTATGGTTGCTGCGTTGAAATCGCCTGCGAGCAACACGGGACCGTTGATCTTGCTAAGCGCATCACCAAGCCCCGCCAGTTCATAGGTGTGGTAACTGTCGAAATAAGGTTTGCTCAGATGCGCCGCCGCCAAATTCAGCGGGATGCTGCCCACGTGAATTTGGGCCATGGCAAATCGATCCTTGCGCAGATCGCTGAGATTGCCGACATAGATGTTCTCAAGCGGATATTTTGACAACAACAGCAGGTCGCACGTGGTGGTATGGTCGCCGCATCCTATTCGATAGGGATAGGTTTTTGACAGGCGATCCAGATGCAAGCCAACCGGTTCTGCTTCCATGACATAGGCAATGTCTGCGCCCGATTGCACAATGTAATCCGCAATCGCCCCACCATTTTCGAGATTTTCACCCAGAATGTTAAACGACAGCACTCGAAGGTTTTGCGCAGCGGCTGTTTCGGTGGGAAACGGCAATGGCCGCGAATTCCATACCATCAGAACGGCATGGCCAACAATCAACACAGATGCACACAGCATCATCAGCGAGACTGCACCGGGGCGTAGCGCCAGACAAAACAGCGCCAACAGCACCAATGCCACGCCGGCATGCAACTGAAGGGAGAACACCACCGCTGGCCCCCAGAAGTCGGCGACGTACCGCAGGGCGAAAACAGTCAGCGCCATACACAGCAGAGTAGCGCCAACGTGGAAAAGGAGGACTCTCATGAAAGCTTGCGTCCGGTCTTGAGCGAAGGGGTGAGGTCAGTGCGCCCAATTCAGCTTCTGCCGAATTCATCGACAAGACGCACGATGTCATCCTCGCCCAGATAGGAGCCGGTCTGAATTTCAATCATTTCCAGCAGAATTTTTCCGGGGTTACCAAGCCGGTGAACGGACCCTTGCGGAATGTAAATGGACTGGTTTTCGTGCAGAATGGTGACTTGATCATTGATGGTGACCTCTGCTGCCCCCTTCACGCAAATCCAGTGCTCGGCACGATGATGGTGCTTTTGCAAGGATAGCTTCTTGCCCGGATGAACAAACAACCGCTTCACCTGAAAGCGATCACCATTGAGAATGGATGTATAGCCACCCCAGGGCCGCAAGGATGTTGGATGGGTCTCGGTGAGGTTTGCCGTCTTCTTGTCAGAGGCCAGTATTTTCACCAGATTGCCCACGTCCTGCGCGTTGTCCAGGCGCCCGACCAAAACGGCATCTTCCGAGGCAATCACGGCCACCCCGTCCATGCCCTGTACAGCCATATGGGCGTTGCGGGAAATCACCAGCGAGTTTGTGGTATTGCGCACCGTAACATTGCCCTGCACCACATTGCCGTTGGCGTCAGCCTCTTCATTTTTCCAGACAGCATCCCAGCTTCCCAGATCCGACCATTGGATGGAGGATGGAACAACAGCCGCATTGACCGTTTTTTCCATCACCGCATAGTCTATTGAAATCGAAGGCGCTTGCGAAAATGCATCACGATCAAGCCGGATAAAATCAAAGTCCAGTGTTGCCTTGGCAACTGCTCTGTCAGCAGCGGTTATGACATCCGGCGCGTAAAGCTCCAATTCAGCAATAATTGCGGCTGCCGAAAACAGGAACATGCCTGAGTTCCAGTAATAACTGCCAGCATCAATCAACGCCTGTGCTTGTTCCGCATTCGGCTTTTCCACAAATCGGCTGACCGCATAGGCCCCCTGCTCCAGATGCCCGCCCAGTTCGATATAGCCATAGCCTGTTGCCGGTTCTGTCGGCGTAATGCCAAAAGTCACCAGATCTCCTGTTGCGGCCGCTGTCAAAGCCGCCTGAATGGCAGCGTGGTAATTATCATCCATCACAATCGCGTGGTCGGACGGCAAAACAAACAGCATGGCATCGTCACCAAACCTGTCCGCAACAATACGCGCAGCCGCCGCCAAAGCTGGTGCGGTGTTACGCCCCACGGGTTCCAACACGATACCGGACAAGGACATGTTCTTTGCGCGCGCCTGCTCGGCCACCAGAAACCGGAAGTCCTCGTTGGTCACCACCAAGGGTGCTTCATAGACAGTGTTGTCGTTTACACGCTCAAGAGTGGACTGAAAAAGTGTCCCGTCGCCAATCAGTGTCAAAAACTGCTTGGCTGCTGTGGAGCGTGACAAAGGCCACAACCGTGTGCCCTTGCCGCCTGCCATAATCACAGGGACGATTTTACCAGTCATAGTCTATCCTTTCGATTGGAATTCTTCGCGCCCGGAGGCGCTACAAATCAGCATTTTTATGGGAAGTCGCGGGCGCGTGCGGTGCTTCATCAGGTTCGCGATTTTGCGTCAGCATAGCCCTCCGTTCTTTCGCCCGGCGCAGCACAAAGTGGAGCACCACCACGCAATAAATGGTCTGCAAGCAAATAGAAGATATGGCTGTTCTGAACACCGTGGTCAGGATCGATCCAGAAACAACATAGGTCATCACCGCGAACACAAGTAGCAAGCAAAACATCGCGAAGAGTACATGAGGCGCATACATCACGCTGTCGCGGTTTTTTATTATCACTGTGTGATTTTTCCCAGATTTGCACATGGATGATGGCCTCGTTGGGCAGGTGGAGGACACACGAAGAGTGAGTGACGACGCCAATTGATGACACCTATAAAACAAACTGCCTGTCTTCTTCCAAAATCAGACAGGTGAGATTGCCGGTGATATAGGCGCCCGTGTCGATATTGATGCGGTTTGGCCTGAAGTCTGGCGCACTGACGGGCGTGTGCCCGTGTACGATCACGAAATCATGCGGCGTGACACAGTCCAGAAAAGGTTGGCGGATCGACATAAGATCGTCAGGTGATTGATTTTCAAGCGCAATACCCGGTCGGATGCCTGCGTGGATGAAGGCATAATCACCAATCGTCGCATAAGGCAGAAGTCTCTCCAGAAAGGCTTTGTGACGGACGGGAAGCAGCTTCACCGCCAGAGCCATCACGGTGTGAATGCTGTCGCGATCAACATCGACGGGAACGGTAACGCCATAGGCATGCAGTGTCTCGCGCCCTCCTGCCGCCATCCACCGCAAGGCGACATCCATATCGTGCAACGCACGCATCATGCAGTCATCGTGATTGCCGCGCAGCGCCACAACGCGCCGATACAGCTGACGTTCGATCAACTGATCGAGGACCTCCCGAGACCGTAAACCCCGATCCACATAATCGCCCAGAAACACAGTGATACTATAGTTGGCGGGGTGTGCAGCCTCATAGGCATCAATTCTGACAAAGGTTTGCATCAGCAAATCCGCGCGGCCGTGGATATCGCCGACCGCATAAACCCGAACACCGTCTGGCACTCTTGCCATCACCGGAGAGGAGGTCGCCTCTTTCTGCACCGACAACGGCTTCCCAAAGAAATCACTCAGTTTTCGCATCAAGATGGATGTGCCGCCCATGTGGCCTGCTCTACGTTATCTGCGTTCGGCTCGAAGGATGTTTTCCCTCCAAGCGAAATCGTCACGCAACCGGCAAGAAGCGCTGCGAGAAACAGCGCGTTTCCGGGAATTTGCAGCGAAAAATCAATCAGCGAATGCACGGCGACAAGAACAAGGCTGGCAAGGCCAATGGCCGGTGCAAAACGATAGCTGCGCCGCTCATGCAAGCCGGTCACAAGTGCCCAGCCGAGAATGGCGAGTGCCACGCCCAGAACAGCCACGAAGACGACGCCCAACCCAAGCGCTCCTTCCAGATAGGAGTTATGGGCAGCATCCCAGATTCCATCAATTCCAGAGCATTGCGGCGAGCGATAGGCGGGAAAAACATCCGCGAAGCTGCCAAAGCCCGATCCCAATGGCCAATTGTCTCGCACCGCCTGCGCCGTCGACGCGTAAGTACAAAGGCGCGCCTGATCCACCGATTGAGCGCCCATTCGGTAGACCGCTTCTTGCCCGACAACCACTGTGACAATCAACATCAGGCTGGCAATCAGCACAAAACGCCGCCATCGCGCCTGTAATCGATGGCCGGATCGTTTCCTTTGATTGAACAGCCACGCAAGGCACATCAGCCCAAGGAAAGTCGAGGCTGTTGCACCACGCGACTGGGTGGCGGCCAGTGCCAGAACCTCGATCAGCATACCAATCAACAGCGCAAGCGTCGTTTTTTCCGTGCTGGTCAGGCGATCAGGTGTGAAGATTTTGCGGGCAAAAGCCCCAAGACTGCTGTTTTGCAGATAAAAAACCAACAAGCCTGCATTGATCACAATGCCCATGCCAAAGAAGGTGCCAGCGGAATTGCGGTTGACATACAAGCCGGTGAGACTGCCGATATAGGCCGTCTTGGTTTCAAACCCGAGGGTCATCGGAGCAAACAGGAATTGGCACAGACTGATCACGGCAACACCCACAACCAGATGCGACAACATCGACAGAAGCAAGAAAGCCTCGCGACGGCGATTGAAAAGATGGAGCGCCACAACGAAGGTCAAGAGTGGTGACCACACGATGATATCGGCTCGGGTCTGTTCCGGTATGACCGACGCGGCACCATCAACCGGGCCAACAAGAGCGCGAACATAGGCCCAGGCCGGATGCTCCCATGGATTATTGGGAAACCGCAGCGATTGACCATATTGAACCAAGGCGAGAGCGATGAAGCAGACGAGCGCCACACCTGCGATAAAGGAAACGCGCGGATGCTGAATCGGACGCCAGCACACCATCACAGCACATATCACTATCACCATCGTGATGACGGCAAGCGGCTCAAAATCCACCGCGCCGAAGGTCAACATAGGAAAAATCAGGACGAGGCTAAAAACAATGCGCATGATTGTGAAAAATGCTCGCCGCCAAGGCGCTGCTCTCCACATCGCTTTCTCCCGATGTTCCGTCATAAGCAATGACCGCATGAATCTTTGAAATCTCTTATTTTGCACAGGCCGCCACAAGGTCTGCCGGTCGCCGCAGCTCAAGTTCCGCTCCCGGAGGACCGTTCAAAACCGGCGGCTGGCAGGCCACAGCAACAGGATAGGAAACCCCAAGCGCATCGATTGTTCGCAAGATCCGAACCCGTCGATCAAGACGCTGCTGATCAATCACAGTTCTCATCAACCGTCGCGATTTTTCGCCGCCCTCAACGTAGAGAGCCGCAATGTCCGAAGGTTCACTCAACTGGATAACGCGCTCCAGATCAAGGCCATATTGCGCAGGCAGCGATATCCGCCCGGCATCGATCAAAGTGCCCGCCAGCCGCAGCCTGGGGATCATGATCCATTTCTCCGCAGGCGCGTAGAAATAGGAAAGGTCCAGGAATCGACCGAGGTTTGTCATGTCTCCGCCTTGCTCAACCAAGATTTGCGCGCGAAGCAGCCATGCATTGCCATCCGTCGGCGAGCATCGGAGCCGCCGTTTCACGGCCTGATCTGCGGCAGCAAGAAGGTTTCTGATGTCGCGGTCACTGGCTTCAGATAGCACTGCCTGATCGAGCGCGCCCAGACGGATTGCCAATGCGCCACGCGACGCCTCGTCCAGACAGCTCTCCTCTGCTGCCAGCATTGATGGTGATTGCGTGACCTCTGCCAGAACCTTTGGATCGATCCAACTGCTGGCATCCAATGCCCCTGCCCGCTCGATGAGCGACTGACGATAGATCGTTGCGAGTTCAACCGCGCGCCCGAGACGGCGTACATCGCTGGTCGGCAGGATCTCCAAAAGCACGCCGCTGGCGCGCAGAAACAGAAAGGCGCTGGCCCAGACCATCAGGGCCAGATATAGAAAACGTCTCATACACGCGATTTCTTGCTGCCCAATTTCGATGTGCGGCTTTCGCTATCGGTGTAATAATAGGCATATTTCCCGTAATAATATCCGCGAGATTCACCGTAATTGTATTTCTTCATGCGTGCGCTGATGACACTGTTGAAAATCAGGCCAACAGTTTTTTCATAGATGTCCCGGTTTTCTTCCAGCACGCGACGGACAGTGCGGCGTGGCGTGGCACCCCACTCGACAACGAAGACGAAGCCATTGAAAAAGCGGCTTATTCCACGGACATCGATGACGGGTCCAAGCGGCGGCAAATCAACGATAACGTAATCGAAAGCGGCGGCGGCATTCTCCAGCAGTTGTTCCATCTCCTTTGAGGCGAGCAGAACCTGACTGTCAAAAATTCGCTTCTTCACCACACTGGGCAAGAAGAACAGGCCGCTATCCGCTTCCCGCAACAAAAGCTCCTCCATAGGGCGCTCTTTCCGCAGCACTTCGATCAGCCCGGCGGTCACATGGGGGGCAATGCGCCTTGTCATGCCGGGATTGCGAAAATCGCCATCGATCAACAGAACGCGGGCACCCTGCAAGGCCATGAGACTGGCCAGATTTTTGGCGGTCGTGGTTTTACCTTCGCCGGGCATAACGGACACAACGCCAATGACTTTCCGCCCGGCGTCAATTTGAAGATCAACTTCGACCTTTGCCGACCGCAGCGTTTCGGCAAAGCCGGAGAGCGGCATGTCAAGCACATGTCGCATCAGTGGTTCACGCATGAACACCTGTCCCGCATCCGGTATATCAGCCGTGGCAGGCTCCGCTTTCTTGCCCGACAGCTTCTCAAGCATACCAATGAAATGCAGCCCAGTGACCTCTCGCACCTGATCAGGAATGCGGAAACCCTGATCATTATATTCTCGCCAGGCGGCGAGTGCGCCTCCGAACATCAAGCCCAACAAACCCGACCAGACCATGACAAGGGGAATGCTTGGCCAGCTCGGTTTGCTTGGCGGGGTGGCGCTGGTGATCGTTCGTGCCTCCGTAGTCGGGAATGATTGTTGCTGAAGCGCATCCTGATAGCGCTGCAAGAATGTCGTATACAGGCTCTGATAGGTATCGGATTCCCGGATCAATTGACGCAATTGCACCATGACCTCGTTCGACGAGGTCTGTTGTCCTGCAAGCGTGTTCATTGAATCGTTGAGTGTCTTTTCACGCGCTCTGGCAACCTCGAGGTCAGAGGTATAGGTCAGGGCAATGCGCTTCAATTCTGCGAAGATAAGCCGCTGGTATTCCTCCATATCCTTATGGAGACTAATAACCTGATAGTGCGCGGGCCCGAGCTTATTGGTCAGCTCCTGCACTGTTTTAGCCGCCTTGAGGTATTTGGTGCGCAAATCATTGATGACAGGGCTACCCAATTGATCCGTCACGGCCACATCGGTGTTGCCGGATTGAATAATGTCGGTAATCTGTTGCAGGCGCGCCTCGGCATTTGCTGTTTGATCATGGGCTGCCGAGAGTTGTGTGGTCAGTTCCGTGACCTGCTGATCGCCGATGAACTTGCCATCACCCGAGGACACCAGCCCATGTTGCGCTTTGAACTGCTGGATCGCCATATCTGCCTTGATCGAACTGGTCTTGAGTTCGGCGAGGCGATCCCGGAGCCAGCCACTGGCCCGCTTCACCTGCTCGTAGCGGGCATTCAACTGATCCGTGAAATAGGCATCGGCATAGGCGTTGGCGATATCGACGGACAGTTTGGGGTTGGGCGATGTGTAGCTCACCGTTAAAATATAGGTCCGCCCAACACGTTTCACGCTAAGATTGTTTTCAAGCTTGACGATGATGGCCTGCCGGACGGCCTGCCGTCTTTCTTCTTCGCTGACCGAGGGCGAGACAAACCATGACTTGACATTGACGACACGTGAAATGGCCCCTGTTATCGCAGAGAACAATCCCCCGTTATTCATGAACCGCGGATTCTGTTCAAGTTCCAACTCTTTGCTCACGATTGCCGCGACATTGTCGGATTTGATAACCTCAAGCTGGCTGTCAATGGCGGCGGTATCCAGCGTGGCATCGGCCAGACTTGCTGTCAGGTCGGACAGGTTCTTGTGGCTGTCGATGATAATCTCATTGGTTGCAGTGTACTGCGGTACAGCCGAAACGCAATAGACCGCGCCCAGCACGAGCACCGAACAGGTTACGATGGAGACAACCATTTTTTGCCGACGCAGACCCGCTATCAGCGCAACAACATCGATTGTTGATTGCGCTCCGGGTGAAACGTCCATGGGTGGTATAATTTCAAGACGATTGTCCGTTGCGCGATCGAGCATGCCGGATCCTTTGACTGCACGGTAGAATAAAAATCAGTTGTTGGGACATTTTCCAGACGGAACCGGGCTAGACCTGTAGCACCGGCTTCCACCTTGGTGTGTGATACTCAGCATTTTCGCCGGGGACTGACTGATGTCGAGCAGGTGTAAGTGGAGCCCGAAAAACTAAAAGTTTCCGCCGTATTGGTATGGCTTGTGCTGCCGCCAGCACTTGTTGTTACACCCGTCGATGAACTGCTGGTGCCATTCACGACGCCACCAACTCCTCCACCGGAACCACCATCAAGCAACATCGGCGTTTCGGCTATTGCCATATTATAGGCAGTCAACAGGTCCTCCAGACCGGAACCTGTAATCTTGCGCGCGAGGTCTTCACCACAGGATTTGTCAACCGCCAGGATCGCTTTGACTGCCTGCCCTAAACCCGAACCGATGGCAGCAGCTTGGGCCGAGTTCGCCGACCGCGCAATGTTAAGGAGAGCGTCAACCGCAGCCAATGGATCGGTCACAGTCAACCCTTTGACTTCGCCACTCAATTGCAGTCCGCCAATAGGATTTCTCTTCAGGAGCGCCTGCGGATTGGTTATAAAATCGGAGAACTGTGCGCCGGAGAACTTATCCTGTGCATCATTCAATACTCTGCATTGTGGTCGACACGACTGTTGCACGTTGCTGCGGGAGGTGCGACCTACATGATCATTTCCGGCGACATTGGCCTTTCGGTGAATACGGTGGTGGGTCTGAGCGGAGTGGCCACTGTGATGCTGACTTCGACGCTCGGTTTTCGGTAAATCGATTGCCGGGCCGCAGGCGTTGCCGCTTGCCGCGTGATCCGGTGCAGTGGCAGAGGAGACGGTCTGCGCCATGGCAACAGAAGAAGCGGCCTGCGTAACAACGGACGCAGATATTACCAAGAACACCAAAAGACGTTTCATATCCAGTATCTCCGCGATCTGACAGGTTGCAAAGGAATAGTGTTGGACGATTTTTATCGTTACTGTCCAAGATATCGACCGGCACTTCTGGTCGTGGCGACATCGGAGCTCGCTGTGGCTGCCGCACCGGTGATGCCGGTGATGAGCGCCAGGAACTTGAACAGTTCCACCTTGTCGGCGTTGGTGACATAGAGCACGTCACGATCATGCACGTAGAATTTTTTGGCCACGAAGAACGATGAGGGATCGCGGAAATTGGCACGATAGATCGTCGGTATTTCAAGAACGTCCGGCGCAAAGGCCGAGAGATTCATCTGCATCTTTTCAAGGTTGGAGCGATGCTCCAGTCGATACAGCAATACCTGTCCGGGGTCGGCCTGAGAATCGAGAAGGCCACCAGCCTTGCCCACGGCATCGGACAGCAACACATGTTCCTGCTCGAACTTGAACTGCCCACTGGTGCCGGAAGCACCAAAGGCCGTGAACGACCGCTGCTCCTGATAGACATAGAGCGTGTCCTCTGGCGCAACGTAGATATTTTCTTTCGGATCGGTCACCAGATTGAGGAAATAGATCGTTGCCTCAGTGCCATGGCGCTGAAGTGTCACAAATGTCTCATAACCCGCATTGGCAATACCACCGGCCCGTGACAAAATATCGAGAACCCGATCTCCGGCAGCGTTGATATTCAGCTTTCCGGGTGAACCAACCTGTCCAATGACGGTTACCTGATTGGACGCCTGACTTGTGACCGAAATCACCGCCTGCGGCTCAATGGCGCGTGAGGAAAGCTTCTTGACAACCTCCGCCTGGATTGCGCCCAACGTTCGTCCTTTCGCAAGGATTGCACCTGCATAGGGTACGGCGATATACCCCTTCTGATCGACGGTCTGCGAGGGAAGTGAAACATAGTTCCCCGGCCGGGAACCCGCATCATTGGGTATAAACAACCCGCCTGCGGCTGATTCAAAAATGGTGATCGAGACAGTATCGCCGACACCAACGGTCAGTTCTGGCGGGCCACTGCGTCCCTTGCCGAAGCTCTTGAAAAAAGAGCCCGGTCCCGGATCGCCCAAAACAGCAAGCACCTGCTGGGTCAAATCGACCTCGACATATTTAAACGCACTCGCAGCCGTTTCCTTCAAGGAAGCCGCAGCCTTGGAGACAATAGCGCGGGACGCTGGGCCGCTGCCGGCAAGCGACGAGCAACCCGAAACGCCAGCCAGCATCAACGCCGAGAAACAGAACTGTCTTCGCTTCATGGTAAAGCTCCTGTGTGGGTGAGTTCCTCGGGCAAAAGCGGCCGTCAGGGAGGGTTTTCTTGCCGATGCGTTGCGCCGAAGAGTGGGAGGAAAACGGTGTAGACTGTGCGATCAAGCCGAACGTCCGATAGAATGGTAGGAGAAGCCATGTCGTGTTACTTCTTCATGCCTGTAAACATTGCGCAAATCGATAAAGACCGGCTTGGCCATCAGCTGGGAGAGCCGCGACCAGTCGAGCGCCCGAAACTGATCCCACTCGGTGACCAGTGAGATCGCGCTGGCACCTTCGGCGGCCTCATAGGCGTTGTTACAGAAGATCACATTGGGCAGCATTGAGCGTGCTGACGTCGTGCCTTCAGGGTCAAAGGCGCGCACAGTCGCGCCTGCATCCTCAAGCGCCTGAATGATCGACAGGGACGGTGCCTCGCGCATGTCATCGGTGTTCGGCTTGAAGGTCAAGCCAAGGATGGCAATGGTCTTGCCATGCACATTGCCGTTACAAGCCCGGATGATCTTGCGTGCCATCGCCCGCTTGCGCTCATCATTGATAGCAACGGTTGTCTCGATCAGGCGAACGCGGCTATCGTGATCCTGTGCGGTTTTGACCAGTGCCAGCGTATCCTTCGGAAAGCAGGATCCGCCGTAGCCGGGACCAGCATGCAGGAACTTTGAACCGATACGCCCGTCTGAGCCAATCCCGCGCGCCACCTGTTGCACATCCGCACCGACCCGCTCACAGAGATCGGCGATTTCGTTGATAAACGTGATCTTCATCGCCAGAAAAGCATTCGCGGCATATTTGATGAGTTCCGCCGTGCGCCGATCTGTGAAAATCAGCGGGGATTTATTGAGGAAGAGTGGCCGATAGATCTCTGTGAGAACAGCCTGAGCACGCTCATCCTCTGTGCCGACCACAATGCGGTCGGGTCGCTTGAAGTCGGCAATTGCCGCACCTTCGCGCAGAAACTCTGGATTGGAAGCCACCGCCACGTCGATGGTCGGATTTTCAAAACGGATAATCCGTTCAACCTCATCCCCCGTTCCGACGGGCACCGTCGATTTGGTCACCACCACCGTGAAGCGCTTCAGGGCGCGCGCAATGTCTCTGGCCGCACCGTGCACATAGGAAAGATCAGCATGGCCATCACCACGCCGCGCTGGCGTACCGACCGCGATGAACACCGCATCTGCACCGTCAAGCGCATCCGTTAGGTCAGTGGTGAAGGAGAGGCGTCCATCAAGAGTATTTTTGCTCACAAGTTCTTCAAGGCCCGGCTCAAAGATCGGAATCCGCCCTGCACGGAGAGCCTCGATTTTATCGACGTCTTTTTCAACGCAAATCACATCGTGGCCGAAATCTGCAAAGCACACCCCTGACACCAGACCCACATAGCCTGCCCCGATCATTACGATCTTCAATGCTCAATTCCTTTTAAAATTTCTCAGGAAAAATGGCCAAGGAAGGCCTGTTCCATGCTACCGCCATCCGGGTGAAGCCATGCTTCGCCCGGAGCATTGGGAAAACAGAGCCCGCAGATGCGGGATCTTATGCAACGATTTCGATATGCTCGCGGGCAACTGTGGTCCGCACCTGGCCGTTCATAAGGCTGAGCAGAAGATCAACCCGTCCCCGGCCGTCCAGACTCTGCAAAGTGCCTAGGGTTCCCGAAAGAGGCCCTTGACACACCCGGATCAATGCACCGGGAATGAAACCGGCATCCGGGACAAATAGCCCGTCGGTGTCGGTAACCGACTGTATCGCTTCAATAACCCCATCAGGCACACGTTGTGGTCCATCACGGCCCATCACCAGACGCTCAACGCCGTAGGTGCCATTCACGCTGCGCCATGGATCCTGCGCCAGGTCGAGCAAGACGAAGCCATAACGCGGAAAGAGCCATTCGCGTTGCGTGACGTAACGCCTGGCGTGCCGTTTGGTCACAACCACTTTCGGCAGGAAATGAACAAAACCCTGTCTTTTCAGATTGGCCTCGGCCCATCCTTCCTGTCGCGCCAGAGAGCGAAATGCGTACCAGTTGCGCGTGCCGACCGACCGCGCTGTTTCGTTAAAAAGCGCTGTCATCGTCTAAAACCTTGAGGGCAGTACGGAGAATGATTTTCACATCGAGCAAAATCGACCAATTGTTGATATACCAAAGATCGTGCTCAATGCGGGCTTGCATGACATCATTGGTCTCGGTTGCACCGCGCAGACCGTTGACTTGTGCCCAGCCGGTAATTCCGGGCTTCACATGATGGCGGAAGGCGTAGTGCTCTATGAACTGGTCGTAGTAATCATCATGCGCCACCGCATGCGGACGGGGTCCGACGATCGACATTTCGCCCTTGAGAACGTTGAAGAGCTGCGGCAATTCATCAATGCTTGTTCGTCGCAGGATACGCCCAACAGCCGTCACCCGAGGATCATCGCGTTTGGTGTGCAGCATATCGTCACCAGTGCGGGTGACAGTCATGCTGCGCAGTTTCATGATCTTGAACGGTATTCCACCAAACCCGCGCCGATCCTGCGAGAAGAAAATCGGTGAGCCAGTTTCCAGCCAGAGTGCGGCGATGGCCAGAAGCATCAATGGGCTTAACAGGATGATCGCACTCAGAGACACGCAAATGTCGAGCGCACGCTTTGCACGACGTGCGCCCCACCCCAAAGGAGCAGACTGGAGTTCGAAACCGATATTGTCGCCCAGCATGATCCGGCGGCTCTGGCTGAGTTCAACAAGAGCGGGGTCCGATAAAAGAATAACCGGTGCAGGCAGAGGTCCGAGTTCGCGAAGAAGGGCTGCAATGTGACTCTTGTCCTGCCACAAGGCCGCCAGCAAGATCTGATCACAGCGTCCCTCTGCGACAGCCCGTTGCAGAAGTGCTCGCACGTCACGGCATTGCGCTGAAAAATCAGGGGAGGAAATCACAATGGAGTGGCGCCCGGTAAGCTCGACCCCGGCAGGCGCACCCCAGACGTTTCCCTGAGGGGTTGTCTCTGATTCTAGCGTGACAACGCGAGCCCGAACGAAGGCGATGGAGCGCTCCTTCACCCGGACAGCAATCAAGCGCGAAATGGCCAAATTGACGGCGGTAAGCGCAAAAAGCCCCGATATGGCGAAAAAGCCAACACCAATCCGAGAGTATTGATCACTCACCTTCAGGGCAAATGCCACTACAATCAGCAAAACAATAGAAAAGAACCATGCGGCAACTGAATTCAAGCACCGTGTGAGGACATTCATGTTAGCAGAGATCGAATACGTGCCAAATGTCTTAAAAAGAAGGACGTAGAACATGCAGGCGACAATGGACGCCTTGCTGAAATCCGGCTGGAATGGTGCCTGCCGCGACAGAAAGATGTCGGAAAGTGCCCCGCATACAACAATGAAAAGAACATCGGTAAGAACCAGCGCATAGGACAGAAAATCGCGCGTTAAGTGGCGTGCCGTTTTCTTGTATAGGTCTGAGCCGGTGATCTCATCATGTGTATTAACACGAACTTCTATATTGGACATAACCATATCCCCGCGTATCAATGCTGTGCCAGAATCGGGTAATTCTTCGAGCGACGGCGTTCTCTCCACCGAAGTGCCAGGACCATCACCCCTCCCCTTCTTTTTTAAGTCTCCACTTAAAAAAGAAGGGGAGGCGGCCTGTCAGGTATGCCAGGAGCCATGGTGAAGGGAGGACGAAAAAAAAGGATCATGGTGCCTCTCCAATCCGTCTGTGCGCCACCAACGCCCAAACGAGATCAGCAACATCTTGGGTGAGAGCCTGCGAAAATCCGGGATTGGCTGAAAACGGACGCTTGTATGGCGTGCAAGTGGCCTGCCCAGATGGTGCAGCAGGCCGCATCAGCTGCTGCACCATCACGCGATATTTTTTCATGGCTGCGGTCAGTTGCGAAGCCTCTCCGGGCATCATCCAACGATCGCGCACCGGGCCATCGAAAAGCCAACCCTGGCCAAAGCGGGCACCGGCCTCTTGCGCGATTGACAGGCGATCGTAGGTCTCTATCCCTTCCACCACCACAATGGGCGCAAAGCGCGAGGCTTGCGAAACCAGAGAATGCAAACGGGTGCGAGATGAGGGACCTTCCTGCAAGCCGGCAAAACAGCTTCGATCAATCTTGACGATATCCCATTTGATATCCACCCCTTGAAGATGGTTTGCGCTGGCATAGCCTGCGCCGAAATCATCAATGGCGATCCGGCAGCCAAGCCGCTGTACCTCTGCCAGTCGCACGGCAACATCGGGAATCTCGTTCAGCGGGCACGTTTCAGTAATCTCCAATGTCAAACGTTTGGCCAGCCACTGCCGCTCGTCAATACTGCTCACGACACGCTTCCAGGCGACGGGATCGGACAATGTCAGTGGAGAAATATTGCAGCCGAGCGCAACGTTTGGGGCGTCGATGAGCGCATCCAGCACAAGGTCAACGACAGCCGCATCGAGCAGGTCGATCCCGCCACAGGACTCAAGATCGTCCACGAAATCACCGCTCTTGAGCAAGGCACCATTACCCACCATCATCCGGGCCAGACATTCGCTGTAAAGCGGGGTTTCAGAAGAGCCGCCAATATCAACGATAGGTTCAGCAGTGAAACCAAGCTGGAGGGCAAGCGAACCATCGTCAGAGGCGGCATCACCAGCAGCGGATGCATCAGGGATCAACGGATGGGTCATGACTGCCCCTCAAGGGCAGAAGAGGCGCGCGATTTTGTGAGGAAATAACGGCGCAACCGCGCGCGCAGTGCAGCCTCATCAATTCCCAACGCAAAGGCGGCTTGTCGGTGATCACCTTGAAATTTCAGCAAAGTGCGCGTGACAAGCCGCTCCTCAACCTCCGCGATTGAGCGGCCAACCAAGGCATCTGCGGCCGAGTTCGCTGTGCGCGGCATGCACTCTCCGCATGCGCCGGAGGCCAGCGCAACAATGTTATCAATCACCCGCATTTCACATGAAGTTATGAACACGCCATCGCCTGCACCGCGTTCGAAAAGAACCAGAAGGCCCGTTTCCTCTTCGATCTCGACGACAACAGAAAGGCCGATCGACCGACCGACAATCAGAGCCATTCCACCATTTTCTTCTGACAGCGATGCAAATGGCTCCGCCGCCTCGACCCGGTATGCGAACAACAGGTTCAGCTCCGCGCCGATGATCCAGAGCCGTTCTCTGCTGAAAGAAACCTCACGCCGTGGCGGGTGGGCCCGCTTGCCAAATACAACTTTCTCGGGTGGGCCATTTTCGCCTGAAGATGACGGTGGACGACTGGTCATGACAGCAGACCTCGCGCCTTAGTATAAGCAAAAATGGGAACGCAACTCGCATGATGGTGAGTCGCATGATCAGGCAGCGCTTCAAGGACCCAAGCACCTGTGATTTTGGGGAGCAGTCCTTCTACGCACCCCCGAAAAGCCGGCAGACTCTGGGGAAAGCAAAAAAAATGTTCTGCCCGGCAGAGCGTGGCGGCGGCACGGACGGACCAGCCTAAGCAATTGTTATTTAATGTAAAAAATCGCGACAAAACTGGTCGCTTTGGGCATAACACTGCAAAGCAGCATTTCCAAGGCAAAAGGGATCGGCAACCCTTTGAAATCGTTGATTCGTGCTTGAGCGCGCCGGTCGCCAGATGCAGGCGGTCAGAAAGGACCCTTTCTGTCAAGTGTGTCGTCGCACGGAGGCAACATAAAATAGCGGGCATCCGGACAAGCCATTTCCCGTGCGACGACGTGCTTGTCCGTGCCGGAACATGAGATATTATAATGATTATTGGTTATGCGCGCGTATCTACAGAAGAGCAGAAACTCGACCTGCAAATTCAGGCTCTGGAGCAAGCAGGATGCGATCTGATCGACAAGGATCATGGACAGTCCGGTGCTCACTTCGCACGCTCCGGCCTGGAGGCAGCCATGCAACGGCTTAACCCAGGTGACACCCTCGTGGTTTGGCGGCTCGATAGGCTTGGACGCTCGCTCTCAGGCCTCGTTGGAATCATGGAGGAACTTGGACGGCGCGGTATCCAGTTCCGCTCAATTACGGAGAACATTGACACGGGCACCTCAGGCGGCAAGCTGATGTTCCATATGATGGCAGCGCTTGCGGAATTTGAACGCTCTATCATCAGCGAGCGAACCAAAGCTGGTATGGCGGCCGCGAAATCTCGTGGTAAGCGGTTAGGCAGACCGAAAGCACTGACCGAGGATCAACTCAATCAGGCAAAGCATAAAATCCTTTATCTCGGGTTCAGCCGGGCGCATGTCGCGAGGGAGATGAATGTATGTCCACGGACATTGAAGCGGCACATATATTGATATTGGATGGTAAAAGCGCCGTGTCTGCGAGAACAAACGGCTCTGTCACAAATTTTTGAAAGAGTTACAAAAACTGCTATCTCTGGGCACAGTTATGCGGCGAGTACTGCGAATTGTTGAAATGCTATAGCGTCGTACGATTAATCTG